>NZ_JAABRP010000041.1 GCF_011390875.1 Thiocapsa sp. | reverse complement strand
CGGCCAAGCACACGTGCATGAGCGGTCCGATGCCGCCAAGGCCGCGCTCCTCGACGAGCAGATCGCCGCCGCCTGCGAGCGCATCGCCCCGCTCTGGCCGCTCGATCGCTTCGTCGCGGTGAATCCCTTCCACGGGCTGCGCGATCTGCCGTTCCAGGAGGCCGCCGCCATGCTGCGCCGGGTGGCGGGCGCACGCCTCTACATGCCCAGAGCCTACTATCGCGAGCAGATCGCCGCCGGGCGGATCACCGCGGAGGATCTGCGCCGGGCCGCCGACTTGTGCGGGAGCAGGCTCGACCCCGCGACGCTGCAACGCGCCGTCGATGTCGAACCGACGCCGGCCGGGCGCGTGCCGCTGCTGACGGCGGTGCTCGACGAGATGGACACCGACGCCTGGTCGAGCTTCGTTGTCGACCGCATCAGCCAGCATTGCGCGGCCTTCTTCGATATGGGCCAAGCCACCTGGAAGCAGCCTTGGCGGGGCCTATCGCTGTACGCCTCGTGGCGACGCTTCGCGGCGTTGGATTTCAGCGCGACCATGATGGGGCAAGGCAGTATGCGCGAGCGGGTGAAGGCCCTGCCCGAGGCGCCGCGCGACTGCATCCGCGCGGCCCTGAACCGTCTGGGCATCCCCCCGAGCGCGGCGCGCGACTACCTGCACGCGGCCTTGATGGACATCGGCGGTTGGGCCGCTTGGACCCGGCTGCTGCGCTGGCAGGCGGAGCTGGCCGGCGGGCGTGACGACACCATCGAGGAGCTGCTCGCGATCCGTCTGGCTTGGGATCTGCTGGTCTACGAGCACAAGAGCAGCCCGGAGCTGCGTCGCCGCTGGCGTGGGGTCTGCGCCGAGCTCGCCGCGGGCGGGGCAGCCGGCGGGGACGGCGACGATGACGCCGGCACTCGGGAGATCGATCAGGTGCTCCTGAACGCGGCGGAGCTCGCCTATCAGCGCGGCCTGATCGGGCAGTTGAGCACGGCGGCGAACGGCGACACCTTGATCCGTCCCGCCGTGCAGGCGGCCTTCTGCATCGACGTGCGCTCCGAGGTGATCCGCCGTGCCTTCGAGACCGTCTGCCCGCAGGGACGCACGCTCGGTTTCGCCGGCTTCTTCGGCGTGCCGATCGAGCATGTCCCGCTCGGCGCCGTCACCGCACGCACCCATGTGCCGGTCCTGCTCACGCCATCCTACCGCGTCTGCTCCGAGATCCACGGCGCGGACCCCGAGGAGGCATCGCGTGCCTTGGCCGCACAACGCAGCCGCTTCGGGATCAGCAAGTCTTGGAAGGCGTTCAAGATGGGCGCCTCCTCCTGCTTCTCCTTCGTGGAATCGGCCGGCATCTGGCTCTATGCGCCCAAGCTCGTCGGCGACACCCTGGGATGGAGCCGGCCGGTCCCGGCTCCCGACGATCTGCGTCTGGATGCGACCGATGCGTGCCGGGTCGGACCGACCCTCGACGCGCCGTCGCATGCGCACCGGCAGCACGCGCACGGGCATGACCACGCCGGCGCTTGTGGGGCAACAGGCGCACTCGACGCCACGCGCGCCGGCATTCCGCACGCGGATCGGATCGGGCTCGCCGAGGGGATCCTGCGCGCCATGTCGCTCACCGACGGCTTCGCCCGCCTGGTGCTGCTGGTGGGGCACGGCAGCACCTCGGTGAACAACCCGCATGCCGCCGGGCTCGACTGCGGGGCCTGCGCGGGTCAGACCGGCGAGGCCAGCGCCCGCGTGGTCGCCGCGCTCCTCAACGACCCGGCGGTGCGCCGCGGTCTGCGCGAGCGTGGTCTGGCGATCCCCGAGGACACCTGGTTCCTGCCCGCGCTGCACGACACCACGGTCGACGACGTGCATCTGTTCGACACCGAGGTGCTGCCCGCGGGCTACGCCGAGGAGCTGGCCGAGCTGCGCAGCTGGCTCGCGCAGGCCGGGGAGCTGACGCGGATGCAACGGGCCACCCTGCTGGGGCTCGACGGGCGGCGCGGTCACGGCCTGGAGGCGAGGATCCGCCGACGCAGCCGCGACTGGTCCCAGGTCCGTCCCGAGTGGGGCCTGGCCGGCAACGCCGCCTTCATCGCTGCACCGCGCGCCCGCACCCGGGGCCTGGATCTGGGCGGTCGCGCCTTCCTGCACGACTACGCCTGGCGCGACGATGCCGACTTCAAGACCCTGGAGCTGATCATGACCGCGCCGATGGTGGTCGCCGCCTGGATCAACCTCCAGTATTACGGCTCCACCGTCGACAACCGACGCTTCGGCAGCGGCAACAAGGTGCTGCACAACGTGGTCGGAGGCGCCGTCGGCGTGCTCGAAGGCAACGGCGGGGATCTGCGCACGGGGCTGCCGCTGCAGTCGCTGCACGATGGCCGGCGCTGGATCCACGAGCCGCTGCGCCTGAGCGTCGTCCTGCAGGCGCCCGAAACGCCGATCGAGGAGATCATCGCCCGCCATGCGCTGGTCCGTCAGTTGCTGGACAACGGCTGGCTGCATCTCTTTCGGTGGGATGATCGGGACGGGAGCATCCATCGGCGCATGCCGGGGCGCGGCTGGGTGAGCGGCGCGTCGGAGGAGGGTATGCACTACGACAACGGCGCCTGACATCGACCAAAGGCGCGAGTCCGTTCCGACAGGAAGCTCAAGCGGTGTTTCTCGGCCGGATCCGCCGGACAGATGCAACGGCCGAACATGACGGCGATCGGATGCTGAAAGCGTCTGCCCCGACGCGACCTCGCCTGATTGCCGCGACGTTCGCCGCAACCACCGATGAGAATCCCCCGGTCGTGCCCGCCCGGTTGCTGGCGTCGTGTGCCATGAGCCGGGCGGGCACCAGTTCCGGTGACAGTTCACTCAATTGCGGCCGTACGCGAAATCTATGGTCTGTCACCGGAGCTCGCGGCTCAACCAGCCGTTAGAGCATCGGGAAGCAGGCTGAACTGAGCCGGCATTGACGTGACACACCGTTATTGATCAAGAGTTCCTGCACGTATTAGGAGTCGAGCGACGATACGCTAAATTCGGCGGTGCGGTGTGGGCTCGGCTTGGAGTGGTGGTCAGCATAAAAGTATCCGATACTCTATGCCGAGGACGAAATACCCTTGGTCATCAGACAGATCTGGATAGTTCGGGTTTTTGGATTTCAGCTTTGCAATCATTTCTGTGGGACCGGTTTTAGTTTGGTTTCAAATCGTCCTATGCCGTAGTGCTCATGCCAGTGAAATTCATATCGATGACCCTCTGACTCAAAAACCGGACTGCTTTTCTTGACCGAATGTGCGCCCGTAAGCGCCAGGGGACTGATGTCGGAGGGGATGATTCTGGCCATGAGCCTCCTTTCTCAGTCGTGGTGATCAATGTGAGGCGATGATGAGTGCTTCGCCGATCACGATGGGTCCAGTGTAGGCGGATGCGTGCGCGCTACTCGGGCGTGTCCGGCGTCCGGCTGGAGTCGTTCCGCGCCTCGTTTGTCATGCACGCCGAGGGAGGCACGTGGCGCGGAACGCCGGGAGAGGCGTGACGCCGCGGGAGCGGTGCCACGAGCCTGTTGGGGCCGGCATGTCTTGGCGAACGAGTTTCTTTTAGGCGCTTCAGGCTGCCACGGACCCGGTGCCACGGGCTGGCACAGGTCCGTCCCGCTCGTTACTCTTCTTCTCTTTATCTATTTTTCTCGTTTCTCCTCTTTTCCTCTTCTCTGCGGCCTGCGGGCCAGCGCGGCCCGGAGGGCCCATGCCGATTCGCCTCTCGACGCTCCTCACACTTGGTCTTCTCTCCGGCCTGACGCCCTTTGCCATCGACATGTATCTGCCGAGCCTGCCCGCGATCGCGCAGGACTTGGACTCGACCATCGAGTTGGCTCAGCTTAGCGTGACCGCGTATCTGGGCGTCTTCGCTCTGGCCCAATTGGTTCTGGGACCGGCCTCGGACGTGCTCGGGCGGCGTGCGACCATCGGCGGTGGATTGGCGCTCTTTTGCGTGGGCGCGCTCGTGTGTGTCTTGGCCGAGCGGATGGAGACGCTGCTGTTGGGGCGCGCCGTTCAGGGGCTTGGCGGCGCGGCGGTCGCGGTGACGGTGCCGGCCCTGGTGCGCGATCTTTTCGAGCGCGATCACTACGCGCGGGTGATGAGTCTGGTGATGTTGACGACGGCGCTGGCGCCGCTGCTGGCACCGTCCATCGGCGGGGCCATCGTCTCCTATCTGGAGTGGCATTGGGTCTTCGGTGCGCTCTTGGTTCTGGGCTTGACGGCGAGTGGGCTCTTTTTTCGGCTGATCCCCGAGACCCTTCTGCACGCGGATCGCCACCCGCCCGAGTTGGCTCGGGTGTTACGCAATTATCTGACCTTGCTCCGACATCGCGTCGGTCTGGGGTATCTGCTGACCGGGGCCTTTTCCTTCGGCGGCATGATGACCTATATCGTGACCTCGCCCTTCGTCTACATCGAACTGCACGGGGTGCCGGTAGGTTGGTTCGGGGTTTTCTTCGGGGCGAACGTGGCCCTTGCGATGGTGGTGACCGGCCAGAATGCCCGGTTGGTCGTCCGTTTGGGGGCAGAGCGGCTACTGCGTTTGGGGCTCGGGGTGCAGGTGGTGTCGGCGGCGATCTTGCTGGGGCTGGCCGTTTGGGGGACGCCGCCGCTGTGGGCCATCGTCGGCGCGACCCTGCTCTATCTCGGGATGGCGGGGGTGGTGCTCGGCAATTCAATGGCCGGGTTTATGGCGCACTTCGCACGGATGGCGGGGACCGCATCGGCCTTTTCCGGGGCGTCGCGCTTCGGGCTTGGTGCGGTGATGGGATCACTCGTCAGCCTGATGCATACCGGAGATGCAACGCCGATGCTCTTCGGTATGGCGATCTGCGGTTTGGCGGCGGGCGGGAGCTATTGGCTGCTGTGCTGCTCGTCGGTAGGTGACGGTTCGGAGATGGGGTGAGCGGCGTGGTTCATGATGGCGGGGTGAATGTGCGAGCTTCGGCTGTGGGCGACGCGGGGGGAGGATGGGTTTCGGTGCGCTCTGCCGGGGCAGGAATCGAGCCTTGGGCGCGGCGAGGATGGGTTTCGCTGTGCTCTACCCATCCTACGTTTTGGTTGTGGGTTTGGGGTGGGGTTCAAAGGTGGACGGGGTCGGCGGTGAAGACGATGGTGAGCCACCGATCCGGCCCGGCACTGCCGATGGCGTTTCCGATCTCGGCCCGCAGTGCGTCGATCTGGGTCACAGGTAGGCTGAGATCGGGCGGTACCAAGACGGAGATCTCGATAAATCGGGCGCGGCCGGTCTTGGAAAGATAGCTGCGATAGTCCCGAAATCCGTGGCGGGCGACGAAGTCGGTCATGACCGAACGCACGTGTGCGTCCATGTCGCTCGGGCTGATCATCAGGATCTCGCCGAATGACTCGCGCGCTTCGCGAAAGGGCAAGGGCAGGAGAAAGAGTGCAACGATGGCCAGCACGAGGGGGTCCACATAACGGATGAAACCCTCCAGGTTCGTGTCCTTCATCGCCAGTGCCGCGCCGAAGGCGATCAGGAGAGCGGTGGTGATCAGGGCCGACATCAGCCATGCTTTCACGTCCAAGCGGACCAGGCCGGAGTCGATGCGCTCGGCTTGGCGGCCCATCCACCACCACATTGCGTAGGAGATGAGTGCGACCGCCACCGCGTATAGGAGCGCGGTGCCGAACTCGGGTTCGTAGCCGCCCTTGAGGATGCTGTTCACCGCACTGAAGAAGGCGTAGGCGACCAAAACGATGAGCACCGACGCCTTCAAGGCGATGACCATCGGCTCCAAATGCCAAAAGCCGTATTGGAAGCGGCGATCACCTTGACTGGCGACCAACCGAGCCACGACAAGGGTTAACCAAGTGACCGCGACATCGACAAGCGAGAAGAATCCGTCGAACAAAATGGCTGTCGAACGGGCCAAGAGGCCGAACACGATGCCGAGCCCGGCGATGACGACGGTTGCGCCCAGGGAGATCCACAACAGGCGTGCTTCCAGCGCGCTTCGCAACCGCATGACGCGCTCGATCGTTGCCACGGATCCTCTTCTCCATCGTCGCCGGTCACCCGCCGTGCGGCGTCGCTGCCGGGCCGCGGAGTACCGGATTGGTTGATGTTCCGGCTGATGCGGGTGCCGGGGTCGTTCGGTGGGCCGCGCGGATGCGGGGCCGGGCGATTATAGGCGAGCATTGCGGAGCGGGGCAGGGCGTTTTAGGGTTGGCGTCGAAGCCGGCGCGACGACCTGGCTGCGTTGCGGGGCCGAGGTGCGCTAACTCTGGCCACCGCCGACCATCGGTTTCCGAATACCCCTCATGGAGATGCGTAGATACGAGTTCGTGAGGTTTCTCCGTGATCCTCATGTCTCCGTGAGAGACTGTCCACAATTCGCGACCGCCTGACCAAGGAGTGACCCATGTCCGCTCTGTTCCAACCCTTTACGCTGAAGGACGTGACGCTGCGTAACCGCATCGCCGTGCCGCCAATGTGCCAATACTCGGCGATCGAGGGTCTCGTCAACGACTGGCATTTGGTGCATCTCGCCGGTCTCGCGCGCGGAGGGGCCGGCCTGGTCATCGTCGAGGCGACCGCGGTTTCTCCGGAAGGGCGCATCACGCCCAACTGCACCGGTCTCTGGAACGACGAGCAGGCGCAGGCGCTCGTGCCCGCCGTCGAGGCCATCAAAGCTGCCGGCGCCGTGCCGGGCATTCAGATCGCTCATGCCGGGCGCAAGGCGAACGCAAACCGTCCGTGGGAAGGGGATGACCACATCGCGGAGAGCGACGCGCGTGGTTGGCAGCCCATCGCCCCCTCGGCGATCGCCTACGGTGCGAATCTCCCAAGAGTGCCGAAGGCGATGACCCTGGACGACATCGCGCGGGTCCGTTCCGACTTCAAGGCAGCGGCACGGCGGGCACGGGACGCCGGGTTCCGGTGGCTCGAGCTGCATTTTGCCCATGGTTACCTGGGGCAGAGCTTCTTCTCAACCCATTCCAATCAGCGCGACGATGCCTATGGCGGGAGTCTGGAGAACCGCTGCCGATTCCTGCTGGAAACCCTTGGTGCCGTTCGCGAGGTCTGGCCCGAGAATCTCCCACTGACGGCACGTTTCGGCGTGATCGAATACGACGGACACGACGAGGAGACCCTAGCCGAGTCGATCGAGCTGGCCCGGCAGCTCAAGAGCCACGGCCTCGATCTCTTGAGTGTGAGCATCGGCTTCTCCACCCCGACCGCCCGGATTCCTTGGGCGCCGGGGTTCCTTGCACCCATCGCCGAGCGCGTGCGGCGGGAGGCTGCGCTCCCGGTGGCATCCGCCTGGGGGTTCGACGTGCCCGAGATCGCCCAAGGCGCCGTGGCAAGCGAGCAACTGGACCTGGTGATGATCGGTCGTGCGCACCTGGCGAATCCGCACTGGCCTTATGCGGCCGCCCGCACGCTGGGTGTCGAGCGTCCCGCCTGGACACTCCCGGCGCCCTATGCGCATTGGCTGCAGAGTTATGGGGGTGGGAGCTGAATTCCGGGGATCGGGGCCTCGTCCATCCCCCGGCTCGGGTTTGTCCCGCGCCGCATCTTGCCGCATCATGCGCGACCGCGGATTCAGTGAGCGCAAGACGACGGCATGACCGAAACCACCACCTACAACGCGGAGGGCCTCGAGCGCCTGCCGCTGAAGGATTTTACCGAAAAGGCGTATCTGGACTACTCCATGTACGTCATCCTCGACCGCGCGCTGCCCCACGTGGGCGATGGGCTCAAGCCCGTGCAGCGGCGCATCCTCTACGCCATGTCGGAGCTCGGGTTATCGGCGGCGGCCAAGTTCAAGAAATCCGCGCGCACCGTCGGCGACGTACTGGGTAAGTTCCATCCGCACGGCGATTCGGCCTGTTACGAGGCGATGGTGCTGATGGCGCAGCCTTTCAGCTATCGCTATCCGCTGGTGGACGGGCAGGGCAACTGGGGCTCGCCTGACGATCCCAAGTCGTTCGCGGCGATGCGCTATACCGAGTCGCGTCTCACGCCCTACGCGGCTCTGCTGCTCGACGAGGTCGATCAGGGCACGGTCGACTGGCAGCCCAACTTCGACGGGACGCTCGAAGAGCCCAAGCTGCTGCCGGCGCGTCTGCCGAATCTCTTGCTCAACGGCGCGACCGGGATCGCCGTCGGCATGGCGACCGACATCCCCTCGCACAACCTGCGCGAGGTCGCCCGCGCCTGCATCCATCTGCTCGACCATCCGGACGCGACCCTCGAGGATCTGATGCGCTTCGTGCCGGGGCCGGATTTTCCGACCGCGGGCGAGATCGTCACCCCGCGCGAGGATCTCGCGAAGATCTACCAGACCGGCGGCGGGAGTCTGAAGCAGCGCGCCGTCTACGAGGTCGAGCGCGGCGAGATCGTCATCACGGCCTTGCCGTATCAGGTCTCGGGCAGTCGAGTGCTCGAGCAGATCGCGCAGCAGTTCAACGCCAAGAAGCTGCCCATGATCGAGGACTTCCGCGACGAGTCCGATCATGAGTTTCCGACCCGATTGGTGATCGTGCCGCGTTCCAATCGTGTCGATGTCGACCGCCTCATGTCGCACCTCTTCGCCACCACCGACCTGGAGCGCAGCTACCGGGTCAACATGAACGTGATCGCGCTGAATGGTCGGCCGCGGGTCATGACGCTGCGCGACATCCTCGTCGAGTGGCTGATCTACCGCACCGAGACGGTCCGGCGGCGCTCGCAACATCGTCTCGACAAGGTGCTCGAGCGTCTGCATCTCTTGGACGGTCTGCTGATCGCCTTTCTCAATATCGACGAGGTGATCCGCATCGTCCGCACGGAGGACGAGCCCAAGCCGGTGCTCATGGAGCGGTTCGCGCTCTCCGAGGCCCAGGCGGACTATGTGTTGAACACCCGGCTGCGTCAGCTCGCGCGTCTGGAGGAGATGAAGATCCGCGCCGAGCAGGCGGAGCTGGCCGAGGAGCGCGACGGGCTGCAAGCCATCCTGGGTGACGAGTCGGCGCTCAAGCGGCTGATCTCCGAAGAGATCGCGGCCGATACCGAGAAGCACGGCGACCCGCGGCGCTCGCCGTTGGTCGCACGCGCCAGCGCGGCGGCGATCGACGAGATCGATCTGACACCGAGCGAGCCGGTGACGGTGGTCCTGTCCGAGAAGGGCTGGGTGCGCGCGGCCAAAGGGCACGAGGTCGATCCGGCCGGGCTGAGCTACCGCTCCGGGGATCGGTTCCTGATGGCAGTGCGGGTGCGCAGCAGTCAGGCTGTCGTTTTTCTCGATTCGACCGGGCGCAGCTATTCCTTGCCTGCACATAGCCTGCCCTCGGCGCGCGGGCAGGGCGAGCCTTTGACCGGCCGACTCGACCCGCCAGCCGGTGCGCGTTTCGTGGCGGTGATGGGTGAGGCGCCCGAAAGCCGAGTGCTGATGGCGTCCGATGCCGGATACGGATTCATCGCCCGGACAGAGGACCTATACGCGAAGGCCCGGGCCGGCAAGGCGGTACTGAGCCTGCCCAAGGGCGCCGAGGTCTTGGCGCCGCTTGCGCTGACCGGGGAGGAGGGCGGCCTGGAGGGCGCCCGGCTGGCGGCCGTCACGACCGCGGGCCATCTGCTGCTGTTCCCGGTCTCTGAGCTTCCCGAGATGCCGCGGGGCAAGGGCAACAAGATCATCGGCATCCCCTCGGCCCGCGTCGCGGCGCGGGAGGAGCTGGTGATAGCGCTCGCGGTGGTCCCTCAGGGCGGGAGTCTGGTCCTGCTCTCGGGCAAACGGACCTTGACCCTGAAGCCGGCGGATCTTGATGTCTATCAAGGGGAGCGCGGTCGCCGCGGGCGGTTGCTGCCGCGCGGCTTCCAGCGGGTGGAAGGCCTGTCGGTGGCTTAAACCGCGCCTAGCGCGGTATGCGATGTTTTTGGGTGGGATCGGCCGCGGGGAACTTGACGACCGCTGGAGTCGGCGCGGTTTAAGACTCTAAGAAATAGATCATTTTAAAGCGCGTCCTCCCTAAGGGTTATCGATGCAGAAAACGTCGAACTCACTCGAAAATGCGCATCTCGCTCTGGACGCGGTTTAGCTCATGTAGCTCAAAGCCTCATCACCAGGATGCGGCAGTCCCGCGATGCGCCACGCCTGGCGGCAGGAGCCGAAGAGCCGATGCACTGCGTCGCGCTCCATGCCGTGTGTGCGGCAGATCTGCGACACCGGAGGGATGGCGCCATAGGTCATGCGATGCTCGCGCAGGTAGTAGATGATCGACCAATGGTCGCGGCCGAGGGGGCCGATCTCGTCGAGCTCCGCCATGACGCGGGCCATTCCTGCGTTCCAATCCGTCGGGTCGATCAGGAACCCGTCCTCGTCCACGGGGAGAGGGCGGTGCTTGGGCGGGGTCTGGTTGCGGACGGCGGTTTGGGTCATCTTGATTATCCTTGGTCTTTGGTGGATCAGTAATTTTTATGATGATATTAATGTTGCTCTCACCGACGAATATAGTCGGAATTATCGGCGCGTCAACCCCCTGATTCACGAACTGATTCGTCGAGGCCCATCCCCGTGTCCGAGCTGACCTTGCCGCTTGCGCTCTTCAACCTCTTGCCGGTGCTCTTTACCGGGTTCGCCTTATGGTTTCTCACCCGTCTGGTCGGGGATCTCGCCCCGCCATGCCGGACCATGGCCCGGGCGGGTGGTGTGTTGATCGTGCTGGGTGGATTCTCGAAGGCTGTCTGGAAGCTGATTCTCGTCACCACCGGTCAGGATCTGGCCTGGCTCGCGAGTGCGCTCTTTCCGTTGATGGCACCTGGATTCGCGCTGCTGGCCGGGGCGGCGCTGGGTGTCTTGCAACGGCTTCGGGGGCGGGGCGAGGTTGCTTGGATCCGTTATGTGGTTGCTGCCGCCATTCTGGTTGTTGTCGGTGCCGTGGCTGTGCGTACGCTTGGAATGGGGATCCCGCGGGGCTGGTTCTTGCCGTTGCTGGGGCTGACGAGCGTCGCCAATCTGGTGCTGAGTCTTGTCTTGATTGCGAGCGCGCTGCGACTCGGCCGCAAGGATGCGGCGCTGCTCTTCGGGGTGAATTTGGCGATGGTCTTCGCGCTGCCGCCGATTGCCATGGCCTCGCCGGATACGCTCTTCATGCACTGGTTGGAGCAGATTCTGACGGCGATCGGGACGGCGGCGTTCGCACTGGGGGCCTATCGGCTTTGGCGATCCGCTCGCGCATCGGCGGCTGTTGATCTGCGTCGGGGTCGGTGAGCCGGGGAGGATGGGTTTCGCTGCGCTCTGCGCGGGCTGGAGCTGAGACGTGGGAGCGGGGAGGATGGGTTTCGCTGCGCTCTACCCATCCTACGCTGCTGGGATATGGTGGGGTGGGTCAGAGCCGGATCTGGTGATGCTCGAGGGGGTAACCGCGATCGCGGTAGTAGCGGAAGCGCTCGCGTCCGGCAAGGCGGGCGCCAGGGTCGTGGTCGATGGGCTCGCAGAGGCGCTCGAAGCGGCTGAAGAACTCCGGGACTTCGCTCGAGAGGTTGATCAAGACCTGATCCTCGCTGTCGGGTACGCCGTCGCCGCTGATGAGGATGGGTGTCAACTCGGGGTCGGTTTGTCCGACCTGTCCGTGGGGCAGGAAGCTGTCCTCGCGGAAGGTCCAGAGTAGACGATCCAGATGTCGGGCTTGTTCGGGATCGGGGCAGTGGATCAGCACGCGTGCACCGGTCGCGCGGATGCGCTCGACGAGACGGCAGGCGAGGAGGAAACGGTCGCCGTCGCTGTTGCCGTCCAGGCTGTAGAAATCGATTCGGGTCATGGGTTAAGGCGCGTCCGGCTTGGCATGTGCTGTTGTTGATTGGATCCGACTTAGCGCGAGTCTGCGATCATTGTCGCCGACGCGCCTTAAGTCTCAAGATGATTTTCGGGAATAGGCATCCCGGCTGCGCATGCCCGGAAGACCTGTGGGGCTGCGCGTGCGAATCAATTCGCACCTACACGCCGGTCGTTCGTTTCCCGAAAATCACCTCGGTCGGGATGTTTTTGGTCTCGGGCGAGCTTAGGCGCGAGACACGGCTGCGGCGTTGCCAAAGCTGCCATGAAACGGCCTTTTTTACGGTCCGATTGGGGTAGTATACGGACAGCATGTCGCATCTTCGCGGGGTTGCGTGCCCGGCGCGCAGAAGCCGACCGATCAAGCCCCGATTCGCAAGGACCACCGACAGATCCCCGAGCACCCATGGCCCAAGACTCGCTTACCGCATGTCTGGAATGCGGTCTGCTTCAGCGCATCCCGGAGGTGCCGCCGGGCGGATCGGCGCAGTGCGTGCGCTGCGGCGGCACGATGCACCGCAATCGGCCCGATAGCCTGAACCGGACTCTGGCACTCACGATCGCCGGACTCGTTCTCTTCATCGTCGCCAACAGCTTCCCCTTTCTGTCCTTCGAAATGCAGGGCAGGGGGACTCAAACGACGTTGATCACGGGCGTGGTCGATCTCTATCAAGGCGGCAATTGGCCGATTGCAGCGGTAGTGCTCTTCACCAGCATCCTGGCGCCGGGTCTGCAGTTGGCGCTCTTGCTCATGGTCTTGGTCCCGCTGACGATGAACTGGATGCCTCGCTGGTTGCCGACGCTCTTTCGATGGGTTCGGACCCTGGTCCCGTGGGGGATGATGGATGTCTTTATGGTCGGAATCCTGGTGGCGGTGGTCAAGCTTGCGGACATGGCGTCGATTGTTCCGGGTGCCTCGCTCTTCGCGCTCGTCGCGCTCATCTTTGTACTGGCGGCCGCGCAAGCGGCCCTGGATCCGGATCTCGTCTGGTCGCGCGTGCCCATCACGGGTGATCGCGGGCGCCCGTTGCGCCATGGCGAGGACCACGTCTCCTGCGATGTCTGCGAGCTGGTGGTTCGGCCCTCCGAGGCGGTGCGCGACCGCGATCGTCTGCGCTGTCCGCGTTGCACAGACGTCCTGCACCGGCGCAAACCTCAAAGCCTACAGAGGACGTGGGCGTTGTTGATTGCGGCGATCGTTTGCTATATCCCGGCGAACGTCTTGCCGATCATGTCGGTGACGTCGCTCGGACGCAGCCAATCGGATACCATCTTTTCCGGGGTGTCGTTCATGCTGGATCACGGGATGTGGCCTCTGGCCCTTGTGATCTTTATTGCAAGCATCTTCGTTCCGCTCCTGAAGCTGTTGATCTTGATCTTCCTTCTCGTGTCGGTTCAACTGCGCTCCGCGTGGCGGCCGCGTGAGCGGACTCGCCTCTATCGTGTCGTCGAGACGATCGGACGCTGGTCCATGGTGGACGTCTATGTCGTCACCATCCTGGTCGCCTTGGTGCGGCTCGGGAACATCGCGAGCGTCCAGGCGGAGATCGGCGCCATCTTTTTTTGCGCGGTCGTGGTCTTGACCATGCTCGCGGCCATGTCGTTCGATCCCAGGTTGATCTGGGACGCGATGGAGCAGGGACATGTCGGAGATCGAGAACGGTTCGGGGCCACCCTTGCCGAGTCCCCTTGAGGGCGCGCCTGCGGCGATCGTCAAAGGTCGCAGCGGTGTTTCGCTCGTCTGGCTGATCCCGATCGTAGCCCTGTTGATCGGGGGTTGGCTTGCGGCCAAGACTTACGCCGAGCGGGGGCCGACGGTCAAGATCGAGTTCAGGACGGCGTCGGGGCTGGCCGCCGGTACGACCAAGGTCAAGTTCAAGGATGTCGACATCGGCCAGGTGACCTCCATCGACGTGAGTCCGGATCTGAAGAGCGTCATCGTCACCGCCGAGCTCAAGCATGGCTCGGAGGAGTTTCTGACCGAGAAGACGCGCTTCTGGGTCGAGCGCCCGCGGGTGACCGCCAGCGGCGTCTCGGGACTGGAAACCCTGCTGTCGGGCTCCTTCATCGCGATCGATCCGGTGCGCGACGGTAAGGAAGTGCTTCAGTTCAAGGGTCTTGAGGAGCCGCCGCTGTTTACGACCTCGGAGGCGGGGACACGATTCTCGTTGCGCTCGCCGACCTTGGGGTCGTTGAACGTCGGTGCTCCGGTCTATTACCGCCAGATTCAGGTCGGTCAGGTCGCGGGGTTCTCGCTCGACGACGACGGGGAGGCGGTCGACATCGACGTTTTTGTCTTCGCTCCGCATGATCGGTTGGTGTCGACGAGCACGCGTTTTTGGAACGCGAGCGGGATCGATTTTTCCTTGAGTGCGTCCGGTGTGAAGGTGGATACCGAATCGCTGATGTCAGTCGTAATCGGGGGGGTGGCCTTCGATACCCCGGACACCATCGATGCACCTGGCGACCCTCCGGGCGCCGATCATGTGTTTCCGCTCTACGAGAGCCGCGACAACGCCCATGAGAAGATCTATCTGCACAAAGAGCGCTATCTCCTCTTTTTCGAGGGTTCGGTGCGCGGTTTGACCGTCGGCGCACCCGTTATGCTGCGCGGGATCACGATCGGGAAGGTCCTCGATATCCAGCTCCAGCTCAGTGTGGAGGACCTGCAGTTTCACATCCCGGTCTTGATCGAGTTGGAGCCGGAACGGGTGGTGGTTCGCGGCGACCGCGGCGCGCTCGACAAGACGGGCATGATCAGGCAGTTGGTCGCCAAGGGCTTGCGGGCTCAGCTCAAGACGGGCAGCCTCATCACGGGCCAGCTCTATGTCGAGCTGGATTTCTACCCGGATGTTGCGCCCGAGGTGCTTGCGAAGCAGGGCGACTACGACGTCCTGCCGACGATCCCGGGCTCGCTCGAGGCGCTGACCAACAAGGTCACGGCGATCCTCGACCGGCTCGATGCCTTTCCATTCGATCGGATCGGAAAGGATTTGACCGACACGCTTGCCGGGGCGAGCGAGATCGTGAACTCGGCGGCGCTCAAACAAGGTATCGTGGAGCTTGAGCAGTCGCTGTCGGAGATCCGTGCACTGGCCGAGCAGCTCAACACCGGTATTGCACCCGAGCTGGCCGAGACCCTGCGTCAGACCACCGCGACCTTGCGGGGTGTCAGTCGGATGATCGAGGAGGGCTCGCCCATTTCCGTCGAGCTGCGACGCTCGCTCAACGAGGTCTCGGGTGCGGCGCGATCGCTGAAGGTCCTGACGGACTATCTGGAGCGTCACCCGGAAGCCCTGCTGAGGGGCAAAGGAGGAGGTCGATGAAGGTGCGTGGAATTTGGTTGGCCCTTGCGGTTGCGTTCGCCGTCCTGGTCACGACGGGCTGTGCGACCTCGCCGCCGTCGAGCTTCTATACCCTGACACCCATGCGTGCGATGCCCGATTCAGGCGGTGCGCCGAGCTCGGGGCTGAGCGTCGGGCTTGGCCCGGTCAACTTTCCTCAGTTTCTCGACCGACCCCAGATCGTGACGCGCGATGCCGGCAATCGCTTGGCCATCGACGAGTTCCATCGCTGGGGCGGGACCATCCAGGACGATTTCCTGCGGGTCTGGATCGAGAACATGTCCGCCTTGTTGGGCACGACCAGCGTTTTCGCCTTTCCCAACGAGGTCCGCTATCCGTTGGACTTCCGGGTCACGGCCGACGTGCTCGCATTCGAAGGGACCTCCGATGGATACGCCGTGCTGCGGGCGCGCTGGATCGTGCTCGAGCACCGCACGGATCAGGTTTTGCGCGTCGAGGAAACGCACTACCGTCGCCCGCTGGCCGAGCCGAAGGACGAGGGTGCACTCATCGCGGCGATGAGTGAGACGTTGGGCGATTTCAGCCGGGATGTTGCGGTCACGTTAAGGCAGCTCCCGAAGCCGAAGCCGCCGCCACCGGAAGGGCCGGAAGATCGGGACGGCGTGCTGCGTATTCCCTGATTCGCGGTTGGTGGGGGTTAGGCTGGGGTGAGGTGGTGAGCTTTGGATGGGGGCGACGCGGGGGATGGGTTTTGCTGCGCTCTCCCGATTCCAGTCCGGCGAAATCGGAGCTTGGAGGATGGGTTTCGCTGCGCTCTCCCGATTCCAATCCGGCGATGTCGGAGCTTGGAGGATGGGTTTCGCTGCGCTCTACCCATCCTACGACGGGGTTTGAGTTATGCGGGTCGAGGGCGTTCTTTGACTGCTGCTCCACATGACGGTTGTCTGCATTGATTGACCTCGACCGTGATGTGGAGCAGGCCGGTTATCTCGGAAAGCAGGCCGTGGTAGTGCTCCACGGGCCGCGGATGGTGAGTGACCAGCGACAGGATGCAAGCGCGTCCCGCCGGCGCGATCCGCCAGACGTGTAGATCCGCGACCTGGTTGTCGGAATCGGACTCGATGCGACGGCGTATCTCATGCTCGATCTCGCCGTTGTCACCTGCGTCCAACAGCACCTGGGCGCTCTCGCGCGCGAGCCCCCAGGCCCATCGGCCGATTAAGACGGCGCCGACGATACCCATCAGTGGGTCCATAAAGGCCCAGCCGTAGAGCAGGCCCAGCGCCAATGCGACCAGCGCCAAGACCGAGGTCAGGGCATCGGCGATCACATGAAGATAGGCCGCCTTCAGGTTGTGATCCCGGATATCGGCGAGCCCGTGATGATGGTCGTGCTCATGGAGATCGTGTGCATGGTCGTCGTGCGCATGATGGCGATCGTGTGCATGACCATGCCCGTGCGAATGATCATGCCCGTGTCCGGAGTGGCCCAATAACCAGGCGCTCAGCAGGTTCACGGCCAGACCGAAGACAGCGACGATCATCGCCTCCTCGTAGCGGATCTCGACCGGATCGATCAGACGGCTCAGTGACTCGAACATCATCCAAAGGGCGCCGGCGGCCAGCAGCAGTGCGCTCGTATAGCCCGCAAGCGAGGAGACCTTGCCGGTCCCGAAGGTGAAGCGTCGATCGGCGCCACGCTGCCGCGCGAAGGCATAGGCATATGCGGCGATACCGAGCGCCGCGGCGTGACTCCCCATGTGCCAGCCGTCAGCAAGCAGGGCCATCGAGCCGGTGATCCAGCCGGCCACCAACTCTACGCACATGGCCGCGAGGGTGAGACCGACGACCCAGCGCGTCCGACGCTCCGCATCTGCTTGGTCTGCGGTCGCGAAGTCGTGGCTATGACCCCAGTCGCTGATGTCGTGTGTGTGCATAGGCATCTCGTCTGTGATCGAAGCCGCTATCGAAACTGAACTGTTGGCAGTTAGCTGAGAACTGATAACCGAGAACTCATCGCCGACGACGGATGACGCCACCCCCTGCGTCAGGACTCCACCCGAGCCCCCTCGCCGATCCACTCATAGGTCTCGATCGTCGCCGGGTCGCATTTGCTGCACCCGGACACACATCCGACGGCGCCCGTGATGCGACGGACACGACCCTTTCGCTCCAAGATGTCGAGCATTCCGCGCAAGGCATCCGGGCTGGATTCGAAGCGATAGGCCAGGTCCATCAAGCCGACTCGGCGGTGCTGCTCGAGATAACCGGTGAGCTCCGAGAGGATCATGCCGCGTCTCCTGAGTTGATGTGGGGTCGAGTGCGTCGATCCGAACCGCTCGTCATGCACCCTCGCGGACGAGTCCGGTCTGCCGCGGGTCCCCGCGTTCTGCACTGATCCTCATCCCGATGATCACCGCGGCGAAGAGGGCCAGCATGCCGCCGATCCAGGCCGCGGAGCTGGTTGGATCTCGGGCGAAGATGGCACTCTGATAGAAGACGGTGGCGACGATATAGCCGAGTCCGGTCGTCCAGAGCACCGTGAAGACCGCCCAGCCCGGCGAGGTCTCGCGATAGATGGCCGCAATCGCCGCGACGCAGGGCGCATAGAGCAGGATGAAGAGCAGATAGGCGAAGGCGCCGGCGGCCCCGTCGAAGCGCGATGCCATGGCCCCGAAGGTACCTGTGGTGATCTCTTGCGATTCGGCCACGGCCGCCGTGTCGCTCAGATCGCCCACGTTCAAGCCCATCGGGTCCTCCCAACTGCCGAGTGCATCCGCGAGGTTTGCGGGAATCGTCGCCAAGGCGCCGAGTAGGCCGGCCTTCAGATCGAAGGGCGCCTCCTCTTCGGTCTCGCCGGCATCCGCGACCGCGAGGGCCGAGTAGGTCGCATCCAGGGTGCCGACCACGGCCTCCTTGGCCAAGATGCCGGTGAAGATGCCGACGGTGGCCGGCCAGTTCTCCGCGTCCAGACCCATCGGGGCGAAGGCGGGCGAGAGTGTGCGTCCGACCTCGGCGAGCACCGACTTGTCGCTGTTCTCGTTGCCGAAGGTGCCGTCCGTGCCGACACTGTTCATGACGTTGAGCACCAGCACCATGGGGACAATGACCTGCCCGGCGCGCACCACAAACCCTTTGGTGCGGTCGATCGTGCGTAAGGCGACGCCTTTGACGGTCGGCAGATGATAGGGCGGCAGCTCCATGATAAAGGGCGTGGCCTCCCCCTTGAGCAGGGTGCTTTTCATCACGAAGCCGGTCAGCACCGCGACCGCGATGCCGATGAGGTACAGCCCGAAGACGATGTTCTGACCGCCGACCGGAAAGAATGCGGCGGCGAAGAGCACATAGACCGGCAGACGCGCGCCGCAGGACATGAAGGGCGCCATCAGGACCGTGAGGGTCCGGTCGCGCTGGTTCTCCAAGGTCCGCGCGGCCATGATCGCCGGCACGTTGCAGCCGAAGCCGACCAGGAGTGGTACGAAGGATTTGCCCGGCAGGCCGACGGCGCGCATGAAGCGATCCATGACGAAGGCGGCGCGGGCCATGTAGCCCGAGTCCTCCAGGATCGACATGAAAATGTAGAGGAAGGCGATGATGGGGATGAATGTCGCCACCACCTGGATGCCTCCGCCGATGCCGTCGGCCAGCAACAGGACGAGCCACGCGGGTGCACCCAGAGCGGCGAGGACATGGGCCGTCCCGTCCACGAAGAGCGTGCCGGCGGCCTGGTCGAAGACGTCGATGAAGGCCCCGCCGATGTTGATGGTGAACATGAACATCAGATACATCACGACCAGGAAGATCGGGATGCCGAGCAGTCGGTTGAGCATGACCCGGTCGATGCGATCGGAGAGGTTGCGCGAGACCGCGCCGACCTGCGTGACCGTGGCTTGGGTCATGGCGTGCGCGAAGCTGTAGCGCGCATCGGCGATCAGGATGTCGAGATCATCGGCCTGATCGCCGAGCAGCGCCTGGACCTCGGCCGGCTTCACGTGGTCGCCCACCAGACGCTGTGCCAGATCGTCCCCCTCCAGCAGGCGGGCGGCAAGCCAGCGGGGCGAGTCGCCGTTCTCGCGTGCGATCGGCGCGACCCGCGGCAAGAGCGCGGCGATCGCCTTTTCGAGCAGCGGCTGATAGGGGATCTCGGCCTGCGGGATCGGATGGGTCGCCTGGCTTTCCAGCAGGACGCGCTTGAGATCTGCGATGCCTTCGCCGGTCGCCGCCGAGATTGGAACGACGGGGCAGCCCAGGCGCTTGGCGAGCGTCGCGACGTCGATCTTCATGCCCCGCTCCCGCGCGACGTCCATCATGTTGAGCGCGACGACCAGGGGGCGGCCCATCTCGATCAGCTGAGTCGTGAGATAGAGATTCCGCTCGAGGTTGGTCGCGTCCAGGATGTTCAGGACGAGATCGGCCTCGCGATCGTGAATGAAATCACGGGCAATGCGCTCGTCGAGCGAGAGATCATGGTCTGAGACATCCAGCGAGTAGGTGCCGGGCAGATCGACGAGGTGGACGATGGCCCCCTCGAAACGATAGCGGCCGATCTTGCGCTCCACGGTCACGCCCGGCCAGTTGCCGACGCGCTGACGCGATCCGGTCAAAGCGTTGAAGAGGGTCGTCTTGCCGCAGTTCGGGTTGCCGACCACGCCGACGGTCAAGGGTTTGCTCATGGTCTTGTTCCCTGTCGTGCGATCGATCTCGTCGACGGTCCTGCTCGGGAGGCTGCTCATGAGAGTGCCTCCACCAGCAAGGCGGCCGCCTCGTCCTTGCGCAGGCTGATCGAGCAGCCGCGTACCCGAATCTCCACGGGATCGCCGAGCGGTGCGACCCGGATCACCTGGATCTCCGCGCCGGGGGTCAGCCCCATCGAAAGGAGTTTGCGGCGATAGGCCGGCGCGCCGGCGTCAAAGCCTTGAACCCTGCCGTGATCGCCGGCCTGCATGTCTTTGAGGGTGGTCATGGGTGCTGATACATCGCGAGAGAATCGAAAGAGGTCGGTTTCCCGAGGGTCTGTGCCGGATGCGCCTTGTCAGGCAAGTGGCGCAACCAGGATCTTGGCCGCCATGCCGCCGCCGAGCGCGATGCGCGACTCGCCGCGGGCAACCAGAAGCCCGCCCCCCTGGCGTTGCACCACGCGGACCTCGGAGCCGACGTTCAGGCCGAGCTCCGTCAGACGCGTTGTCAAGCCTTTGCCGCCGTTCAGGGCGATGATTCGAAGGCAAGCCCCTTCATCGGCCATCATGAGCGGAAAGCCTTTCACGGGTGGGCCACCCGTCCTCTGTGGCTCCTGGCCGATGGGGCTTGACAGGCCGTGTTGACCGAACATCGTTGATTCTCCAAGTCAAAGGCCCCGGCCCGAAGGTCTCGCCGGGTCTCGAGGTCGGTACGGCGCTCGCAGGCAGCGAACGTCTGGATGAACCTATCGGGGATCGCGGAGAGCACTCGTCCGGCAGGTATCCTGTCTGATCGGAATGCTAGTCCAACACCGGTCTAATTGCAAATGATTCTCAACGCGAAGCAGTGTCGGCGCGATCGGCCGCTGTGATTCGCACATCATCCTATATCCCGAGCGGATTTTCCGGCGCTCGGTCTTGCCGAGAGGCCAGGGTGGGGCAAACGTCGGGCGATTCGGGTGCTGCGCAGAGGGTCGGGGGCGAGCGTGGCGAAGGTTAACCAGCGGGAGCGAAGCGATGAAGGTAGGCCCGGGGTCTGAGATAAGCAGAGCGAACCCCGGCTTGGCTAGGCGGAGCTGCCGGTGTTCGTTCGGCTCATCCCGACAGGGTTCGCCAGTTGTGATGTGACCCTCGGCAGACTTGCGATCCTCCACAAACCGGCCGATCTAAGGCAAAAGGTCTTTGAATCGCTTCGGATCCGGCCTCTGCGGATCCCGAACGCGGCGCGCGGGAACCGACGACATCGGATCAGAGCTCCAAAGATCGACGCGGGTCACACGCAGCCGGTCGGCTTCGGCAGCCCGCCCCATTTGCAGATCAGCTTCATGGGTCCCTTCTTGAAGATGTTGTAGAGGTCTTTGGTCGAGACCTTCTGCTTCTTGGCGAAGATGCGGATGGGCGGCACGACCCCGTCGGTCTCGTACATGGCCCGTGCCTCGCGGATGAAGTCCATCACTTGATCGGTCATCTCGAAGTCGTCTGCCTTGGCCAGCTCCATGGCAACCTCTTCGGTCCAGTCGTCGCGGTTGAGGAGGAAACCTTCATTGTCCAAGGGAACGCTCAGTGCTTCGGTCATGGGTACGGCTCCGGGGTGCTGTCTAGTGAGGATTGAGAACTCCAATAGATTGTGGTGGCGACGCGTATCGATACAAGACGTTCGTCACCCGCCCGTCCATCCGTTCGTCATCCCCCGCGACCGGTCTCGATTGCCTCCAGCACGCCGTCCCAGAACCTGATGCGGGCGCAGATCGCCTCTTCGGCGGCGGTTTCGGCCTCGTCGAGCCGTTTTGAATCGTCGCCGCAGAGTTGCTCGAGCAGTTGCATCGACAGGGGGCCATGAAAGTCCTCGTCGAGGTGGATATGGCGGTTCAAGTAGTGATGAAAGACGGGCGCCTGCGCATCGGTGATGCGCATCTGCTCGAGGAACTGCCGGAACATGCCGGGGATCAGCTTCTCGCGTCCGAGGGCGAGTGCGGCCGCGACCAGATGCGGCTTGTCCTCGCGGATGAAGCAGAAGGTGGTCTCGGAGAAATAGCGGGACGGCAGCGGGACCATCGGCGCGTAGAGTGCCTTGTCGACACCCTGCTCGGAGACCAGATCGAGGAAACGTCTCGGCATCTCGCCGTCGGCGCCGACCTCGTTCATGGCGCGGCAGTACAGCTCGAAATGGCTGGCGTACTCCACGCCGCCGCCCGCCAGCGGCAGGCTGTCGGACTCCTCTTCGAGAACCAACTGGTTGATGAAATAGCGCACACCCGCATCCCCATGCGGCATCCAGGGTACCGCAACGGGTGCGACGCGGGCCTGCAGGTACTTGATCAAGGACATGAAGTCCCAGACCGAGAAGATATGGTGGCTCATGAAGACCCGGAGGTCCTCGATGCGTTCGATGGCGCCGTAGATCGGATGTGCGTTGAGCTGTTCCTGCAACGGTCGGATGTGGTCCAGGTTCAGTGATGCCATGAGTCCCGTCCTCGTTATTTCAGTATTTCAGTCGACACTGAATCGACAATATAAGGCGTTGGGGCGAGAAATCTCCAGTCCACCGAGTGCACGGCGCTCGGTAATAAACCGAGGTCAAAAGGTCAGCGGTGCCTGATCGATGTCATCGCAGGCGAGGAATCTTCCGATTAGCCTCGACTTGGGCCGGGATGCGATCCCGGTGAGACGCATCGCGATGGAGTGGGCCAGGATGACAGGCGATCGGGTCGGACGGCGTTTCCCGCGATGACGGGCTCCGCGTACCTGCTCGCGTTCGTCGTCGGGCTTCTCAGTGCGATGCATTGTATCGGTATGTGCGGCGGGATCAGCGGTGCTTTGACCTACTCGCTGCCGCCCGAGACGCGCAACGATCGCAAACGGCTCGGTCTGTTCGTGCTGGCCTTCAACCTGGGGCGAATCGCCAGCTATGCCTTGGCCGGGGCTGTCTCGGGTGCATTCGGGGCCGCGCTGCTCGGTTCGGGCGCATCACCCTGGATCTTCGAAGGCGTGCGCTGGCTGGCCGCCGGAATCATGATCGGCATCGGGCTGTATATCGGGGGTTGGTTCCCCCGGTTCGCGACGATCGAGCGCATGGGCGTGCCCCTTTGGCGTCGACTCGAGCCGCTCGGCCGACGCCTCTTGCCGGTGACCACGTTACCCCGCTCGGTCCTGTTCGGCATGGTCTGGGGGTGGTTGCCTTGCGGGCTGGTCTACAGCATGCTTCTCAGTACGCCCGCGCAAGGCGGCGTCCTCGCCGGGGCACTGTACATGGCCCTGTTCGGAGCGGGAACCTTGCCGGTCTTGGCGTTGGGAGGTGTCTTCGCCGGTCAGCTCTATCGACTCGGTCAGAACCGACGTTTTCAGACGATGGCCGGCATCGGCGTGATCCTGCTCGGACTCTTGACCTTGAGCACAATCCAAACGATTTCGGACGTGGTGTTATGACGACTCTGATTGGCCAGTCTCCCGCCTTTACCCGACTTCGCAATGCCCTGTCGATGGTTGCCGCGACGGACGTGGGTGTCTTGCTGCTGGGCGAGCCCGGCACCGGAAAAGAGACCCTCGCCCGCGAGATCCACGCCTGCAGTGCCCGTCGTGATGGCAGATTCGGCGTGTTCGCCTGCACCGGGGCACCGCCCGGTGCGCTCGACCGCTGCGTGTCGGCGCTTGCGCAGGAGGGTCCTGCAACCCTCTATCTGGATGAGGTCGGCGAGCTGAACGCAGCGGATCAGGCGCGCCTGCTGCACCTCATCGTCGAGCAGGATGCGGCTCGCGACGGATCTCGCTCCGGCTCCGGGCTGCGGATCGTCGCAGCCTCGGCTTTGGACCTCGATCGGCTGGTCCAGCAAGGCGCGTTTCGGCGTGATCTCTATCTGCGGCTCTGCGTCGTTCCGCTGGAGGTGCCGCCCTTACGTGACCGGGCGCTCGATATCCCGGCGCTGACGCAGCACTTCATCGCGACGGCTGCCGGGCGACATCGGCTCGATCCGCCGCGGCTGAAATCCGGTGCGGAGCGCCTGCTGCGCCGTTACACATGGCCGGGCAATCTGCGTGAGCTTGCCAACCTGTGCGAGCGTCTCGTGATCCTCCTGCCCGGCACCGAGGTGGGTCCCGAGAACTTGCCCGGGGAGGTGGTGCGGGGGGCGCCGCAGTCGGAGACGGACATCGGTTTCTCGCTTCCGCCGCACGGGATCGACCTCAACGACCTGGAGGCGGAGCTGATCCGCCAAGCCCTCTCGTTGGCCGGCGGGAATAAGAGCCGGGCCGCGCGTCTGCTCGGGTTGAGCCGGGATACGCTGTTGTATCGGCTCCAAAAACACCTCATCGCAGGCTAAACCGCGTCCCCGAACGATCCGGCGATGTTGCGATGTAACAGGACGGTCGGAGCAGTTTCGGACAGTCGGCGCCGGACGCGGTTCAGTGCGGTTCAATGTAGGCGCTGACCGCTGCACCATTTTTCGAAGTAACGCTGCATCACCTCGCGGACATGCGTCGGGTAGTTCAGCGCCTCCATTTGTCCCATGCCCTCGCGGAAAAAATAGGGGGCATGTTCCGGAAGTTGCTCGCCGATGGCGTTGAACGCCTCTTCCATCAGGGCGGGCTGCTGGCTGCGCGTGGCGACAATCCCGCGATTGATCAGGAGAACGAGCCAGGGATCGGTCGGATCGCTCGGGTCCATGCCGTGGATGCGGTCCGCGCCGATGCCCTCTGCAATCTCGCCCATCAGGCCATAGAGCTCGGCCAGTTCCTCCGGTTGGCTCACGCGGTCTGCGAGTGCGGCCAAGGCATTGACGACGTCTTGCGGGTGTTGCAACTCGCCGCCTCGACGCAACATCCAGCAGGCGAAAGGGACCGCGAGGACCTCGACCGCTTGTGCCTGCGATTCGAGATTCAGGCGACGCGCGACCTCGCTGAGTTGGCGCAGCAGCCCGAGTCCATGCTCGAGTAACACGTCGGGTTCCGCGCCGGTGACCGGGCGCAACACTTGTGCCGGCTCGCCGCGCGGCTCGGCCTCGCCGGCGCGCACGGCGTCGAGCAGGTGCGCAAGTCCATTCAGCGACACCTGTGGTGCGGGCTCGACCGCCTGCTCGGAGTCGTCGTAGACACGTTGGATCTCGTCGCCGAGTCGGGTGAGCTCGTCCGCGATATCGCTGAGGTCGACCTTCGGGAGCATGGTCTGATCATCCTGGCAACACTAAAGAAACCGAGGCCGGATCGACCGATCCGGCCGACGTCCTGGAGCGGCGTGGCGACGGGCCGTTGCAAGCGAGCTCCGACCCCCATACGTGGAAAATATAGCAAGAGAGACCATCCCCGTCTCGTGCGCGGCCTCTCGTTGACCGCAGGCATGCATCGGAGGGATCAGTTAGACTAGAGCGATGATCAAAAGCCCCGACCTACACAGCCATTCGACAGCCTCCGACGGCACGTTGACCCCCGGCGCGTTGATGCAACGTGCGTTTGCGTCCGGTGTACGGGTCATCGCTCTCACCGATCACGATACCACCGAGGGTCTGGCCGAGGCGCGAGCCGCGGCCGACGCGCTCGGTCTTCGGCTCGTCCCCGGGGTGGAGATCTCGGTGACGTGGGGCGGTCGCACCGTTCATATCGTGGGTCTCAATGTCGACCCCGAGAATGTCGCGCTTCAGGCGGGATTGAGCCGACTGCTCGCCTACCGAGGCTGGCGTGCCGAGGAGATCGGGCGCCGCCTGGACAAACAGGGGATCGCGGGTGCTTACGACGGCGCGAAGGCATTCTCGAACGGTCGTCTGATCGGACGAACCCATTTCGCTCGCTTCCTGGTCGCGCAAGGTCATGCGCTCGACCTGAGGGAGGTCTTCAGCCGCTATCTGGTCAAAGGCAAGCCCGGCCATGTCAGCGGCGATTGGGCGACGCTCGAGGAGTCGACACGTTGGATCACCGGCGCGGGCGGTCAGGCCGTCATCGCGCATCCGGCGCGGTACAAGCTCACACGCACCCGCCTCTTGAAGCTGCTCGGCGAGTTTCGCGAGTGTGGTGGAGTGGGTCTGGAGGTTGTCTCCGGGAGCCACAGCCGCGACGAGGTCTTCAATTTCGGTTGTCTCGCCCGCGACCAGCGCATGCTTGCCTCCGCCGGTTCCGACTATCACGGTCCCGATAACCCTTGGATCGATCTGGGACGTCTGCCCGCGCTGCCGCCGGCCTGTACGCCGATTTGGCACGACTGGCCAGAGCTCGACGAGGAACCGAGTCTGCGTCGAGTCGCGGCCGGTTGATCCCGGGCCATGGCTCAGTTCTTTCAGATCCATCCCGCGAATCCACAGACACGCCTGATCCGTCGCTCGGTCGAGATCGTCTTGGATGGCGGGGTCATCCTCTATCCGACGGACTCCTCATACGCGCTCGGCTGTCAGATCGGGGAGAAGTCCGCGATGGAGCGGATCCGCCGTATCCGCAAACTGGATGATAAGCACAACTTTACCCTGGTCTGCCGCGATCTGTCCGAGATCACGACCTATGCCAAGATCGACAACCAAGCGTTTCGCTTGCTGAAGACACTCACGCCCGGCCCCTATACCTTTATTCACGAAGCGACCAAGCAGGTCCCTCGGCGCTTGCTGCATCCCAAGCGCAAGGCGATCGGCATCCGGGTGCCGGACAACGAGATCTGTCGGGCACTGCTCGGCGAGCTCGACCAGCCGATTCTCAGCACCACGCTGATCATGCCGGGTGACGATCGACCCCTGACCGATCCGGAGGAGATGCGGGAGCTGCTCGACAAACAAGTCGATCTCATTATCGACGGGGGCTTTTGCGGTTTGGAGCCCACCACCGTCGTGGACATGACGGCGGAACCGCCGAGCCTCATGCGGCGCGGCAAGGGCGATGCGACCTTGTTTGAGGAATGAGCCGCGGTGAGGTCGCGCGGTGCGGCGAAAAACCCACGGGCGCTCGGTATATAATGCCGCGATGGAAGCCCTGAACCCCTACCAACTGCTCGCCGTTCTGCTCATCCCGGTGCTGTTCGCGATCACCGTCCACGAGGCCGCGCACGGCTGGGTCGCGAGCAAACTCGGCGATCGCACCGCTTTGATGCTCGGTCGCGTCACCTTCAACCCCATCAAGCATATCGATCCGATCGGAACCATCGTGGTCCCTCTCGCCACCTTTTTTTTGGTGGGATTCCTGTTCGGCTGGGCGAAGCCCGTGCCGGTCAACTGGCGCAACCTTCATCATCCCCGTCGCGACATGGCCCTGGTCGCCATCGCGGGTCCGGGCGCGAATCTTCTGATGGCGCTCTTCTGGGGCGGCATGATCAAGCTGGGTGTGCTGCTGTTGCCGGTCAGCCAATGGATTGCCCTGCCGATGGTGTACATGGGCGCTGCCGGAATCCTCATCAACGTGTTTCTGATGGTTCTGAATCTGATCCCTCTGCTGCCGCTCGACGGCGGGCGAGTGCTCAACGCCGTGCTTCCGCCGAAGGTTGCGCTGCAGTTCTCGCGACTGGAGCCCTTCGGACTGATTTTCCTGCTGGCGTTGCTGATTACCGGGCTCTTGGGTGCTGTCCTGCTTCCGATCGTGATCGGCACCGTGGGCTTGCTCCCGGGCTCGGCGATCGTGAGAGAGCTCTTCTTCGTCTGATTACGAGGCTGCCGAACCTTGACTTCCGTCTCCGCACACCACTCGCGCGTCCTCTCGGGGATGCGTCCCACGGGCCGTCTCCATCTGGGGCACTATCACGGTGTCCTGAAGAACTGGCTGGAGCTTCAGCACGAATACGAGTGTTTCTTCTTTGTGGCCGATTGGCACGCCTTGACGACGCACTACGAGGATCCCTCGATCATCCCGACGAGCACCCGCGAGATGGTGATCGACTGGTTGGCCGCCGGGATCAACCCGGGCTCGGCGACACTCTTCATCCAGTCGCGCGTTCCGGAGCACGCCGAGCTGCATCTGCTGCTGTCCATGATCACCCCGCTGGGCTGGCTGGAGCGGGTGCCGAGCTACAAGGACCAGCAGGAGAAGCTCAAGGAGCGGGATCTCGCGACCTACGGCTTCCTTGGCTATCCGCTGCTCCAGAGCGCGGACATCCTCATGTACAAGGCCGGGCAGGTCCCGGTCGGCGAGGATCAGGTCGCCCATGTCGAGTTGACGCGCGAGGTTGCGCGTCGCTTCAATCATATCTACGGTCGCGAGTCCGGCTTCGAGGAGAAGGCGGAAGAGGCCAAACGCAAGATGGGTAAGAAGAACGCCAAGCTCTTCGATCGGCTGCGGCGCAGCTATCAGGAGCAAGGCGATCAGGAAGCATTGAGCGTGGCCCATGCACTCTTGGAGGGTCAGGGCAACATCACCCTGGCCGATCGCGAGCGACTGCTCGGCTATCTCGAGGGCGGCGGGCGCGTCATCCTGCCCGAGCCCATGCCGCTGCTGACCAAGGCGTCGAAGATGCCGGGTCTGGACGGGCAGAAGATGTCCAAGTCCTACGGCAACACCATTGCCCTGCGCGACGATCCCGCCGATGTCGAGAAGGCGCTGCGGACCATGCCGACCGATCCGGCACGGGTGCGTCGGACCGATCCGGGCGATCCGGAAAAGTGCCCGGTCTGGCAGTTCCACCAGGTCTATTCGAACGATCACGTGCGCGACTGGGCGCAGCAGGGCTGCCGCTCCGCCGGCATCGGCTGTCTGGAATGCAAGCAGCCCGTGATCGACGGGGTGCTCGCCGAGCTGATGCCGATGCAGCAACGCGCCCGGGAATACGCGGCCCAGCCGGAGCTGCTGCGCAACGTCATCAACGACGGTTGCGAGCGCGCACGCGATGTCGCCCACGAGACGCTCGAAGAGGTTCGGCACGCGATGTCGCTGGTGATGAGCTAAACCGCACTTGGCGTTCAGGCGTTGGTTCGAGGTGTTCTCGGCGTCGCCGCCCTCGGTCGGCAACGCCAGGGCGCGGTTTAGAACACTCAATGCTTAGGGATTCGCATATGGCGGACGAGGGGGCCGACCGGCAGCCGCCGCCGGGGCAACAGCAGGAGATGCCGCTCGCGGTGGCGCCCTTTGCCATGGTGCGGGGCTTGCCGTTCCTGACGTTGCCCGTGGATCTCTACATCCCGCCGGATGCGCTCGAGATCTTTCTGGACGCCTTCGAGGGGCCACTGGATCTGCTGCTCTATCTGATCAAACGGCAGAATCTCGACATCCTCGATATCCCGATCGCGGCCATCACCGCTCAGTACATCGAATACGTCGACCTCATGACCGAGCTGCGCTTGGAGCTTGCGGCGGAATATTTGGTCATGGCCGCGATGTTGGCCGAGATCAAATCCCGGATGCTCCTGCCGCGTGTGCAGGTCGCGGAGGAGGAGGGCGAGGACCCGCGCGCCGAGCTGGTGCGTCGGCTCCAGGAGTACGAGCGGTTCAAGCAGGCGGCGCAGGATCTGGATGCACTTCCCAGGCTCGAGCGCGACGTCTTTGCCGTCCGCGTCGAGGTGCCGCCCGGCCATGTTCAGCGCGTCCCGCCGGATGTCGATTTCCGAGAACTGCTTCTCGCCATGCGCGAGGTGATGGCCCGGGCGGACCTTTTCACGCGCCACCGCGTCGAGCGTGAGTCCTTGTCGCTGCGCGAGCGAATGTCCTGGGTGCTCGAGCGATTGAGCGACGGTGGATTTGTCGTCTTCACGGACCTCTTCGACGTCACCGAGGGGCGCCAAGGCGTCGTCGTGAGCTTTCTCGCCCTCTTGGAGCTGATCAAGGCGGCGACCTTGGAGCTGGTCCAGACCGAGCCGTTCGCGCCCATCCATGTGCGCCTGCGCGAGTCTGCGGCGGGTGAAGTTCTCGACGAGGCGGAAGGTGCTTAAACAGATCGTCGAGGCCGCGCTGGTCGCCGCGGGCGGGCCACTGACCCTGGACCAGCTTCTTGCGCTCTTTCTGGACGATGAACGTCCGTCGCGCGCAGATGTGCTCGCGGCCATCGCCGCGCTGCAGGAGGACTATGCCGAGCGCGGTCTGGAGATCGTCGAGGTCGCCGGCGGCTGGCGCGTCCAGGTGCGCGCGAGCATCGCACCTTGGGTCGCACGTCTCTGGGACGAGCGACCGCCGCGCTACTCGCGCGCCCTGCTCGAAACACTCTCGCTGATTGCCTATCGCCAACCGATCACGCGCGGCGAGATCGAGGACATCCGCGGGGTCGCCGTGAGCACCCAAATCGTGAAGACCCTGACCGAGCGCGAATGGATCCGGGTGGTCGGCCATCGCGATGTCCCGGGTCGGCCGGCGCTCTTCGCCACCACGCGCAAGTTCCTGGATTATTTCGGCCTTCGCTCCCTCAACGAACTGCCGACCCTCGCCGAGATCCGCGCCCCGGACTTCCTGATCGACGAGGAGTTGACGCTCGAGGAGCCGATCCGGGACGGCGCGGACAAAAAGCCCCGAGACGACGCTGGTGTATGATCTCTGCGAGGCACCCACACCCAGTCGTAGGATGGGTAGAGCACAGCGAAACCCATCCTCCAACCCGAGAACCTTCATGAAAACCGACCGACGCTTGCCCCCATCCCCGCCGCAGCCTCCCGCAGAGGAGCCCGTGCGCCTGCAAAAGGCCCTTGCCGACGCGGGCCTGGGCTCGCGGCGCACCATCGAGGGCTGGATCAGTGAGGGTCGGATTCGGGTCAACGGCGATCTCGCCAAGCTCGGCGATCGGGTCACCAGCCGAGATCGGATCCGCGTCGACGGGCAAGACGTCAAGCTCAAGGGGCGGCGAGAGAAGCTTCCGCAAGTCATCGCCTACCACAAGCCCGAAGGCGAGCTGGTCACGCGGCGCGATCCCGAGGAGCGCCCGACGGTGTTTCGTCGTCTGCCCAAACCCAAAGAGGGCCGCTGGATCGCGGTCGGCCGGCTCGACATCAACACCTCCGGACTTATCCTCTTCACCACCGACGGCGAGCTTGCCAACCGGCTCATGCATCCTTCCCGCGAAGTCGAGCGCGAGTACGCCGTGCGCATCCTCGGCGATGTCCCCGAGGGAACGCTCGAGCGACTCGCCGCCGGCATCGAGCTGGAAGACGGGCTCGCCAAGTTCGATGCGGTCACCGAGCGCGGCGGCACGGGTGCGAATCGTTGGTTTCATGTTGTCTTGCGCGAGGGTCGCAATCGCGAGGTGCGTCGGCTCTGGGAGGCCGCCGGCTGCCAGGTGAGTCGCCTGATCCGCATCCGCTACGGCAACATCGAGCTTGGTCGGCGTCTCTATACCGGGAACTGGCGACCCTTGTCCGAGGACGAGCAAAAGACCTTGATGGCGCAGGCCGGTCTGACACCGCCGGTCCCCAAACGCCGGCAGGTCCGCCCCGGAGCGAAACCCTGGCAGTCCAAACCGAGCAACGAGTCTCCGTTCGCACGCGGTCCCAAGTGGGGTCGGCCGCGGGGCGATCGCTGAGCCGGATCGCAAGTCGAGCGACCTGTCCGGTGCGGCGGATTCAGGCTTGATCGGATTCCGATATCTTTACGAGGAGTGAGTCATGGTCACTGCAATCATTCTCATCAATGTCGCGCGCGACAAGATCAACGATATCGCCGACGAGCTGGCCGGCATGAGCGCAATCTCCGAGGTCTTCTCGGTCAGCG
>NZ_JAABRP010000040.1 GCF_011390875.1 Thiocapsa sp. | reverse complement strand
CTGGATCTCGTGATCCGGCAGCAGTACCTTGACCAAGGATGATTTTCCGACCCCGGATTGGCCCACCAGGATGCTCGTTTGCCCGCCGAGATGACGGATCAAGTCGACCAGGGTCTCCGGCTCGCGCAGGCTGGTCCAGAGAAGTGAATAGCCGATGGCCGCGTAATAGGCGAAGCGTTCCTGAAACGCCGCACGGTCGTCGCCGTCGAGTAGGTCCATCTTGTTGGCTACGATGACGGCCTCCACCCCCATGGTCTCCGCGGCGACCAGATACTGATCGATCAGATAGTCGCTTGGCTCGGGTCGCGGCGCGATCAGGATCACCAGCCTTGTCAGGTTGGCCGCCAAGGGCTTGTCGCGTCCGCCGAAGTCGGGGCGACTCAGCAGGGTTTGCCGCGGCAGGATGGCCGTGACGACACCCTGATTGTCCGCGGTGCGTTGCCAGACCACGCGATCCCCGCAGACCGGATGACCGATATTCTGACGCGACAGACAATGGGTGATGTCGCCGTCGGCGTCCTCGATCGCCAGATTGGCCCCGTGGCGGACGACCACTCGGCCCTCCACAGGCAACGGCTCGCCTTCGATCTCGGATAAGGCGTTGTCGACACGCGAGGCGAGGCGCTGGCGGCGGCGGTCCTGGATGGTTTGGATCCGCTCGATCTGGCGTCCGGACAGCCGCCGTTTCGTCACAGGCTCAACGCTCGAAACTGTAGAAGTGATGATTCAAATAGCTCGCCACGTCCTTGATGTCTTCATCGAACCAACGCAGCCCGAGCGCGGTCTCGCAGCGTTGTACCTGCCGCTCGAGTCCGTCGAGCGAGGTGACCATGCGTCCCTCGCGCGTGTAGATCTCGCTGCCGTGGCAGCTGAGACAGTTCTCTTCGTAGAGCTCCTCGGCGTTCTCGGTCGGTTGTGCCTGAGCCGTGACCGACCCGAGGCCGAGAAGCACGGCTGTGCCCGCGCCGAGGACAATGGACTGGATCTTCATGGATGAGACTCCGAAGGATTGTTGGAAACGACAGGGCGATCTCGGCCGTCTGTGGAATTCTGCTCGATTCCGGCAATGTCTCGCCGGATAGAGGCAAGGGTCGCCAGCCGACGGGAACGCCGCTACCCTAGTCGATCATGGTGTCGACCGCCTGGTAAGACCAGGTGGCCGGCTCGCCCGTTTGCGGACTGCAGGAGAGCAGGCATTTGACCAAGAACGAAAATAATCTCATCTGGCTCGATCTCGAGATGACGGGGCTCGACCCCGCGACCGATCGTATCCTCGAGATCGCCACCATGATCACCGACAGCGATCTTCGCATCCTGGCCGAGGGGCCCGTCGTTGCGATCCATCAGCCCGAGGACGTACTTGCCGGCATGGACGAGTGGAATCGCGACCATCACGGCCGCTCCGGCCTGCTCGATCGGGTGCGCGCGAGCACGCGCAGCGTGACCGATGCCGAATTGACGACCCTGCGCTTCCTCGCCGATTTTGTCCCGCCCGGCGCCTCGCCCTTGTGCGGAAACAGCATCTGTCAGGACCGACGCTTCCTCGCGCTCTGGATGCCGAAGCTCGAGGCCTATTGCCACTATCGCAATCTGGACGTCAGCACGCTGAAGATCCTCGCGCAACGCTGGGCGCCCGACGTGGCGAGCGCCTTCAAGAAAGAGTCGCGACACCTGGCCCTGGACGACATCCGCGAGTCCATCGACGAGCTCAAGCATTATCGCACGCATCTTTTACGGGCGGTTTAAACCGCGCTCGGTGCCGTATGCGTCATGTGTTGGAGTGGCTTAGCCACGTCAGCTCCGATGACTGTCGGAGCTGGCGCGGTTTAACCGATCCGCCCGAGCGCCCAGCCGACATGCTCCCGAATCAGGGCGTCGGGATGGTCCGCACGCGCGTTCAGGGCCTGTTTGATCTCGGGAGAGGCGGGCGCGTTGCCGAGCGCGACGGCGATATTTCGCAGCCAGCGGATGTGGCCGATACGACGGATCGCGGAGCCTTGCGTTCGGTCGAGAAAGGTCGGCTCGTCCCAACCGAAGACCTCGACCAGCGAGGCCGTATCCAGTGCATGGCGAGCCTGAAAATCGGGTTCGGCGGCGAGCCGCGCGAAGCGATTCCAGGGGCAGACCAGTTGGCAGTCGTCGCAGCCGTAGATGCGGTTGCCGATCAGCGGGCGCAACGGCTCCGGGATGCTGCCGGCGTGCTCGATCGTCAGGTAGGAGATGCACAGGCGTGCATCCAGCCTGTAGGGCGCGACGATCGCGCGGGTGGGGCAGACCTCGATGCAGGCGCGACAGCGGCCGCAATGATCGGCAATCGGGGTGTCGATCGGCAACGCAAGGTCGGTGTAGATCTCGCCGAGAAAGAACCATGAGCCGGCCTTGGGGTGGATGAGGTTGGTGTGTTTGCCGATCCAGCCGAGCCCGGCCTTCTCGGCCAGCGGTTTCTCGAGCACCGGCGCGGAGTCGACGAAGACCCGGTAGCCGAAGGGGCCGATTTCGGCGAGGATATGCTCGGCGAGGCGCTGCAACCGCGCTCTGAGCACCTTGTGATAGTCGCGACCCAGCGCGTAGCGCGAGATGAAGGCGCGCGGCGGATCATCGAGCGCGGCCTGCATCGCCCGGTGCGACTCGGGCAGATAGTCCATCCGCACCGAGATCACGCGTACCGTGCCGGGCACCAGATCGGCCGGGCGTGAGCGTTTCAGCCCATGGCGGGCCATGTAGTCCATGGTGCCGTGGCGGCCCTCGGCGAGCCAGCTCAGCAGACGTGATTCGGCCGAGGCCAGATCGGTGTCGGTGATCCCGACCTGCTGGAAGCCGAGCTCCAGACCCCGGCGCTTGATGCGGGTAACGAGCTCTGCAGGCGGTATCATTCGGCGTCGTCATGCCTCGGCGATTGCGGATTCTCGAAGGATAGACCGCATCCGAAGCCGACTCGAACGCTTTGTTCGGGGACAGCGCCATCGACTCAACCCATCGCGCACATCGGGATCAATGACTTCCGAGCACCTCACGACACGATGCTTCATCGACGCGATCCGCCTTCGGGGCAGTATGCCTAGCGTCGCTCGCGATCGATTCCGCGCGGGAGCTTCCCATGTCATCCGCGCCGCGGAGTAATCCGATGCCCGACAGCGATCGCCTGCCGCATGCGCTCTATCGCGCCGAGCAGGTGCGCAACCTCGACCGCTGCGCGATCGAGCAGTACGGCATCCCGGGCATCGAGCTGATGAACCGGGCCGGGGAGGTCGCCTATCGGATCCTGCGCGAACGCTGGCCGGATGCGCGCGATCTCACGGTGCTCGTCGGTATCGGCAACAACGGCGGGGACGGCTACGTGATCGCGCGCTTGGCACGGGCCGATGGTCTGGCCGTGCGCCTGCTTCAGCTTGGGGATTCGCAGCGCGTGACGGGCGATGCGGCCATCAGTCGCGACGCCTGGCGCGACGCGGGTGGGACGATCGAGCCTTATCAGGGACTGCCGCGGCGTTCGGATGTCCTGGTCGATGCCGTTCTCGGGACGGGGCTGGAACGACCTGTCGTGGGGCTGTGGGCGGAGGCGATTCAGGCACTCGACCGCCAGCGCGCGCCGGTGCTCGCCGTCGATATTCCGTCGGGTCTGCATTCCGATACCGGACAGGTCATGGGCCTGGCGGTCCGTGCGGACGCCACCGTCAGCTTCATCGGCCTCAAACAAGGTCTCTTCATCGGGGCAGGACCCGAGTACTGCGGCGAGATCCGTTTCAGTGCGCTCTCGATCCCCGCCCGGGTCTATTCCGGCGAGGTGGCCTCGGCGCGGCGCATCGACTGGGATCAGCAGTCGGTGCGCTTCGCTCGACGTCCCCGCACCGCCCACAAAGGGAACTTCGGACACTTGCTGGTGATCGGCGGCGCACCTGGCCTGTCCGGTGCCGTGCGTCTCGCCGGCGAGGCCGCACTGCGGGCCGGTGCCGGATTGGTCACGATCGCCACGCATCCGGCACATGCCGCTTGGCTGAATCTTTCGCGTCCCGAGCTGATGGTATCTGCGGTCGAGACCTCGGCGGATTTGACTCGCCTGATCGCGCGGGCCGATGTCGTCGCCGTCGGCCCCGGGTTGGGTCGCGAGGCGTGGGGCCGCGATCTCTGGGAGTCTGTGCTTGGCCTGGACATGCCGATGGTTGTCGATGCCGACGCACTGAACTTCCTCGCCGAGGCACCCCGTTTGGGGCCGGATTGGGTGCTGACGCCGCATCCGGGGGAGGCGGCACGCCTGCTCGGGACCGACATCGCCGCGATCGAGCAGGATCGTCCGGCCGCCGTGCACGCGTTGCAGGGTCGCTACGGCGGTGTCGTCGTCCTGAAGGGCGCCGGGACGCTGATCGGGAGCGATCCTTTGCGCCCGCTTGCGGTCTGCAGCGACGGCAACCCCGGGATGGCGACTGCTGGCTCCGGGGATGTCCTGACCGGGGTCATCGGCGCCTTGCGCGCTCAGGGTCTCGACGCGGAGGAGGCCGCCTGCGCCGGTGTGTGTCTGCACGCCGCGGCGGGCGATCGGGCCGCACGCACGGGCGAGCGCGGGCTCATCGCGGGCGATATCATCGACGCCCTTCGTCCGGTGGCCAATCGCGTGCCCGCAGTGCAGGAGGAATCATGATCGAGCATAGGCTGCCCGATCCCGAGGCGCAGCTCGCCTTCGGGGCGCGGCTTGCGGCGCTCTTGCCGCCGCGTCTGATCGTCTATCTCGAGGGCGACCTCGGGACCGGTAAAACGACCCTGACCCGCGGTGTTCTCGCGGGGCTCGGTCATCGCGGTGCCGCGCGCAGCCCGACCTATACCCTGCTCGAGCCTTACGAGCTGGCGGAGAGACGCATCAACCATCTGGATCTCTATCGCCTCGGGGATCCACAGGAGCTCGAGTATCTGGGCCTGCGCGACCTGCTCGCCGAGGATGCCGTCTGGATGGTGGAATGGCCCGAGCGAGGTCTCGGTATGCTGCCGCTGCCCGACTTGGTGATCGCGATCGAGTACGCCGCGAACGGCCGGCGTCTGCGTCTGTCGGCCCGGACAGCGGCGGGCGAGTCCGTGCTGGAGGCGCTGGCCGGGCTTGGCTCCGGGGACTCGGCGCGTTCTGCATCGCCTGAGAAGTCGGATGTAATGCAATGATGCAACGTAGAAAGCCGTTTATCGGCATGCTATCTTTCAACGCACGATCGATCGAATCGGGAGCAACCGGAAGGCCGTGCTCGTGAATAGGCAGATCTCGCCGCTTCTTCTTTTCATGCTGCTCGCTGTTTCGGTGCAGTGCGTCTGCGCAGAGCAGGCGTCGGTCCAGGGTACGCGGGTCTGGACCGATCCGGAAAAGACCCGGTTGGTCTTCGAGACCTCCTCGGCGATCACACACCGGATCTTTCCGCTGGACGAGCCCGATCGTCTCGTCATCGACCTCGACGACGCAACCATGCAGAGCAACCTGCCGAAGGTCGACCTCGGCGACCCCGTCTTGGTCGGCCTGCGCGGCGGGGTGCGCGGCGGATCGCACCTGCGCATCGTCCTGGATCTCAAGCAGCCGGTGCGCGCGAAGAGCTTCGCGCTGAGCCCGAACGAGCGCTACGGACATCGGCTGATCATCGATCTGACACCGAAGGACGGTTCGAGCGTCCGGCGTGTCGCGCTTCCATCGTTCCCGAATTCGGGCGTTCGCAACGGGGGGGGGCGTCCCGGTCGCGGTCCGGCGGTTATCGTCGCCATCGACGCCGGGCACGGCGGCGAGGATCCGGGGGCCATCGGTACCGCAGGAACCTTGGAGAAGGACGTTACACTCGCGATCGCGCGCGAGCTCGCCAAACTCATCGACCGCGAGCCGGGTCTCGATGCGCTGATGATCAGAGACGGCGATTACTATGTCGGACTCCGGGAACGCATCGCGATCGCGCGCGAGGGTCGAGCCGATCTCTTCGTCTCGATCCACGCCGATGCCTTCTCCAACGCGAAAGCCAAAGGCTCCTCGGTCTACACCTTGTCCTACGGCGGGGCCAGCAGCGAGGCCGCGAAATGGTTGGCAAGTCGCGAGAACAGCGCGGATCTGATCGGCGGTGTCGATCTCTCGACCAACGACGACCTTTTGGCAACTGTGCTGATGGACATGACGCAGAACGCCACCATCGAACACAGTACCGAAGCTGCGACCATGGTCCTCGCCAATCTCGGTCGGCTGGGCGCGGTCCATCGCGGCGATGTGCAGCGTGGGGGGTTTGCCGTCCTCAAAGCGCCGGACGTGCCCTCGATCTTGGTCGAGACCGCGTTCATCAGCAACCCGGAAGAAGAGAAGCGGCTGCGCGACCGAGGCCATCAGCGCGAGCTCGCAGAGGCGATCCTCGCCGGTGTACTGGGATACTTCCGCAAGTACCCGCCTCACGGGATGCTCGTCGACGCCTCCCCGCAGGGCGGCGGCGGAGGCGGGGGCGCGCGCGAATACGTCATCGGTCCGGGCGATACCCTCTCCGGGATCGCCAAGCAGCACAGCGTGAGCATCTCGGCCCTGCGAGCCCGCAACGGCCTGAACGACGATATGATCCGGGTCGGACAGGTGTTGGCGATTCCGGAAGACTCGTGAGGCGCGTTGCGCCGAGCCTCCTGCCTCCAGCTATCAGCCGTTGTGCTGACGACAGGAGGCACAACCTGCGCCTGATGGCTGATAGCAGATGGCAAGCGGCTGCCGCCCACGGTTCGTTGTGCCTCGCACGGTTCGGCACGGCCTGCTTGATTTCCACACAATGATATCTACGCTTGTTCATGGGGACACCTCCAACGCTCTCGGGTCATACCGACAAGTCAAGCACCTGCCGGCCGAGCTATGAGGGTCCCCGGTCCCCTTTACCTTTTTTAGAACTGACTACGGCGAACAGCTGACAGCTGATAGCTGGAGGCGAAGCAGGAGGCCGGAAGCTGGAGGCAGGCGGCTCCCCTTGCCCGCGCTCCCCGCTTCTGTTCCCATCCGCGCATGTCCAAGCCGATCCGCATCCTCTCCAGTCATCTCGTCAATCAGATCGCCGCAGGCGAGGTCGTCGAGCGCCCGGCCTCGGTCGCCAAGGAGTTGATCGAGAACAGTCTCGATGCCGGGTGCACGCGCGTGGAGATCGACGTGGAGCGCGGCGGCATCAAGCGGCTGCGCGTGCGCGACGACGGGCGCGGCATCCCGCCGGATGAGTTGGTGTTGGCGCTTTCGCGTCATGCCACCAGCAAGGTCGCCGATTTGAGCGATCTGGAGGCGGTCTCGACCCTGGGGTTCCGCGGCGAGGCGTTGCCGAGCATCGCCTCGGTGAGCCGGCTTCGTCTGATCTCGCGCAGCCGCGACGAGCCGACGGCCCTCGAGGTCACGGTCGGCAGCGACGGGGCCTTGGAAGAGCCGCGTCCGGCAGCGCATCCGCCGGGGACCAGCGTGGATGTCCAGGATCTCTTCTACAACACCCCGGCACGGCGGAAGTTTCTGCGCACCGAAAAGACCGAGTTCGGTCATCTGGAGCAGGTGGTGCGGCGCATCGCCTTGGCGCGGCCGGACATCGCCTTCCAGTTGCGTCACAACGGCAAAACGCTCTACGACCTGCCGGCCGCAGCCGACGCTGCGGGGCAGCGCGCCCGTCTCGAGACCTTGCTCGGAAGCGCCTTCGCCGATCAGGCGTTGACCCTGGACGAGGAGGCCGTGGATCTGCGCCTGCGGGGGTGGGTGGTGCGTCCGGCGTTCTCCCGCAGTCAGGCCGATCAGCAGTTCTTCTACGTCAACGGTCGCATGGTGCGCGACAAGCTGGTGAGCCACGCGGTGCGCCAGGCCTTCAGCGATCTGCTCCATCACGGGCGGCATCCCGCCTATCTGTTGTTCATGGAGCTGCCCGCGCGAACGGTCGACTGCAATGTCCATCCGTCCAAGCACGAGGTGCGTTTCCGGGAAGGTCGGCAGGTCCACGACTTCATCTTTCGGGTGCTTCAGCGGCGCCTCTCGGCCGGAGTGCTCGGCGAGCCGCAGCCAGCGGCGGACAACGCGAGCGCGCTCGTGCCGGGCTGGGTACCGCGTGCCGGGGACGAGCCGGTGGCCCGTCTCGGGGGCGCTCCGGGACCCACGCTGCATCTGCCGCTGGGCGTCGGCGATGGGCGCGGCGGTTACGCCGAGCGTCTGCGTGCCGATCTGGCGTTTCAGCAACCACCGCCCGCGGGGGCCGCTATCGACGGCGCGGCGGACGGCGCCAATCCCGATGACGGCGAGGCACACCCGCTCGGTTACGCCCTCGCACAGATCAACGGGGTCTATCTCTTGGCCCAAACCCCCGACGGCCTGATCATCGTCGATATCCATGCAGCCCACGAGCGGATCGGCTACGAGCGGCTGAAGACGAGCTGGCGCTCCGGCGCGGTGATTCGCCAGCCGCTGCTGGTCCCGGTGCCCGTCTCGGTGGCCCCGCGCGAGGCGGAGCTGATGGCATCCCGGGCCGATGACCTGGCCGCACTGGGCCTAGTGATCGACCGCATCGATGCCGGCACCTTGGTGGTGCGGGAGGTCCCGGCGCTGCTGCGACAGGCCGATCACGAAGGCTTGGTGCGCGATCTCCTCTCGGATCTCGCGGTCCACGGCAGCAGCGCCCGGCTCGACGAGGCCGTCAACGCGGTTCTCTCCACCATGGCCTGCCACGGCGCCGTGCGGGCCAATCGACGCCTGACCCTGGAGGAGATGAACGGATTGCTCCGCGACATGGAGCGAGCCGAACGGATCGACCAATGCAATCACGGCCGTCCGACCTGGATTCGGGTGGGTTACGACGAGCTCGATCGCTGGTTCTCGCGCGGGCGCTGAGCTCGGGATACCCAATTGGCGGATTCACCGGTAGGACCCGCACCCGCGCTATCGAGCGACGCGTCCGGGCACCGTCCCCTCGCCATCCTGCTCATGGGGCCGACCGCGTCCGGCAAGACAGACTTGGCGGTCGAGCTGGTGCAACGGCTGCCGTGCGAGATCGTCAGCGTCGATTCGGCGATGGTGTATCGCGGCATGGACATCGGCACGGCCAAGCCGACACCCGATGTGCTGGCCCGTGCGCCGCATCGCCTGATCGATATCCTGGAGCCCACCGAGGCCTACTCGACCGCGCGCTTCCGTGAGGATGCACTCGCGGCGATGGAGCAGATCAGCGCGCAGGGCCGGATTCCGCTTCTGGTCGGCGGCACCATGCTCTATTTCAAGGCGCTGCAACAAGGGCTGGCCCGACTGCCGAGCGCAGATCCGATGCTCCGCCAAGCCTTGTCCGACGAGGCGGCCGTCGTCGGCTGGCGTGCGATGCACGCGCGACTGAACCGAGTGGACCCGCAGGCGGCGGCTCGGATCCACCCCAACGATCCGCAGCGTATTCAGCGCGCGTTGGAGATTCATGCCCTGACGGGCCGGTCGATGAGCGCGCTGATCGCGTCGGCCGCCGAGAGCGCCGAGCTGCCGTATCGTCTCCTTAAACTGGTGCGTGCCCCGGCGGATCGCGACGTGCTGCGCGAGCGCATCGCACGGCGCTTCCGCACGATGTTGGAGCAGGGCTTGGTGGAGGAGGTCGCGCGTCTGCGTGCGCGCGGCGATCTCACCGCGGATCTGCCGTCGATGCGCTCGGTCGGGTATCGCCAGGTCTGGAGCTATCTCGACGGCGCGCTCGATGCCGAGGAGATGTGTCTGAAAGGCATCGTCGCCTCCAGGCAACTCGCCAAGCGTCAGCTCACCTGGCTGCGTGCCGAGACGGCGACACATTGGCTCGCCGACGGGCCGGATCCGCTCGAGGCGGCGCTGCGTCTGATCGGGGTGGCCCGGTCGACGGTGCTGCACCCGCGCTGAGGCGCAATGCGGCCGAGTCCTTTCGGTGGGAACGTAGTGAACGCGCGGCACGTTCCGCTGTCTTCTTGCCCGGCGATCCGGATCAGGCCCGTGATGTGTGGCACTCTATTTGCTAGATGGTGCCTCTAGCGAAGCCCGTGTGTTGCGGCGACCACACCGATCCGCTTTGTTGTTTCGGCACCGATCGGGCGGGTGCCTTGGGCTATGGCCAAAGCGCCGCGTTTCGACGACACTAAACCGCGCCAACTCCAACAGTCGTCGGAGCTGGCACGGCCAAACCAGTCCAACACATGACGCATACCGCACCGGGCGCGGTTTAAACGAGGCTTTTTCGGCGGGTATGCCTGTCCCGGCTGCCGTCCCGCCTGCTCCACCCCCGGCTTGATTGGCAGCGATCACAGCCAGAACTTTTTGCCGGGCAACACTTGTCGACCACAATCATCGGGCGACCACAACAATAAGGAGTCACTCCATGTCTAAAGGCCAAAGCCTCCAAGACCCTTTTCTGAACGCCCTGAGGAAGGAACGCGTCCCCGTGTCCATCTTTCTGGTCAACGGGATCAAATTGCAGGGCCAGATCGAATCCTTCGATCAGTTCGTCGTGTTGTTGAAAAACAACGTCAGCCAAATGATTTACAAGCATGCGATATCGACTGTCGTGCCTGCGAGGAACGTCAAGCTCCCACCGGCGGAAGGGGCGCTGCCGGAGCCGGGCAACACATGAGCTGGAGGCAACCGTAATCGCCCCGCGCGCGGACCTTCGTCGTCGCGAAGGAGGTTGCCGTGTTTGAGCGCCCGAGCGCCGGCGAGCGCGCTGTTTTGGTGCACTTGGACATTGGCTCGACCGCCGAGCCCGACGAGCGCGAGGAGTTCCGGCGCTTGGCGGTCGCCGCGGGCGCAGAGGTCGTCGGCACCCTCGGTGGCTCGCGCTCGGCGCCCGACCCGAAGCTCTTTATCGGAACCGGCAAGTGCGACGAGCTGATCGCTCTGGTTGGGGGCACCGGGGCGGAACTGGTGATCTTCAACCATCCTCTTTCGCCCGGCCAGGAGCGCAATCTCGAGCGCCTGGTCAAATGCCGGGTGGTGGATCGCTCGGGCCTGATTCTCGACATCTTCGCGCAGCGTGCGCGCTCCTTCGAGGGCAAGCTGCAGGTCGAGCTCGCGCAGCTCAAGCACATGTCCACGCGGCTCGTGCGCGGATGGACCCACCTCGAGCGCCAGAAGGGTGGTATCGGCCTGCGCGGACCCGGCGAGACCCAGCTCGAAACCGACCGCCGGCTCCTCGCCAAGCGCATGACCGTGCTCGATCGACGCCTGGACCGCATCCAGGTGCAACGCGCCCAAGGGCGCAAGGCACGCGACAAGGCCGAGCTGCCGGTGCTCTCGCTCGTGGGTTACACCAACGCGGGCAAATCCACACTCTTCAACCGCTTGACCGAGGCCGGCGTCTTTCAAGCCGACCAGCTCTTCGCGACCTTGGATCCGACCTTACGCCGTTTATCCCTTCCCGACGGCGGACGCGTGCTCGTCGCCGACACGGTCGGTTTCGTCGGCCGGCTTCCACACGAATTGGTGGCGGCGTTTCGCTCGACGCTCGAAGAGACGCGCAACGCCGCGCTCCTGCTCCATGTGGTGGAGGCATCCGCCCCGCATCGGGCCCGTCTCGCGGCCGACGTGGAGCAGGTGCTCGCCGAGATCGGCAGCGATGAAATCCCGCGTCTGGAGGTCTACAACAAGGTCGATTTGCTCCCCGACGAGTCGCCGCGAATCGAACGAGACGCGGCTGGCTTGCCGAGCCGTGTTTGGCTGTCCGCGCAGACGGGCGCGGGGGTCGATCTGCTGTTGCAGGCGATCTCCGAATGGCTGGGGCGCGATCGGATTCGCTGCTCGCTGGATCTCGAGCCGGGTGAAGGTCGCCTGCGTGCGTGGTTGTTCGAGCATGCGCAGATCATCTCGGACGAGCCCAAGCCGGCGGGGGGGTGGTCGATGGATCTCATCCTCGGGCGATCCGATCGGGAGCGTCTTGCGGCCAAGGGAACGCACTTCTCGAAGGACAAGGAGGGTGTCTGACGCTCGTCCCGACGTGTGCCGCCTGCCGTAGGGTCGCTGACGAGCGCGCCCGTTCGCCATGCGACGTTTGCCCTCGGCGGTTCGGTTCACCTAGAATCAGGGGTCTTGTCGATCGGGTCTCGATCGCATCATCGCTTGATATCGTCGCGCTTCGTCGGCACTCTGAAAGGGAAGATCGGGGGCCGAAGTGCCCAGACCGCGTGAAGTCAAATTCGCGCACCATTCTCGCACTCCGCACATCTGCTGCGGGAGCGTCTCTCAACCCAACACTCAACAGTCGAATTCGACAGACGGAGAAGCTATGGCCTGGAACGAGCCAGGTGGCGGTAACAAAGACCCTTGGAGCGGCAAGGGCGGCGGCGATCAGGGTCCTCCCGATCTCGACGAGGTCGTGCGAAAGCTCCAAGAGCGACTCGGTGGTCTGTTCGGCGGCAATAAACCCTCCGGCGGAACCCCCGGCGGCGGTGGCGGCTTCAATCTCCCCGGCGGGGACTTCAGCTCGCGTGCTGTCGGGATCATCGTCGGGATCTTGCTGGTCATCTGGCTGGCAACCGGCATCTACATCGTCGAGCCTGCCGAGCGAGGTGTGGTGACCCGCTTCGGTGCGTACGTGGACACCACCGGCCCGGGTCCTCACTGGCACGTCCCCTGGCCGTTCGAGACGGTGACGAAGGTCAACGTCGACGAGATCTCGACCTTCAGCCACTCCGCCTCGATGCTGACGCAGGACGAGAACATCGTCGATGTCGAGCTCACCGTGCAGTCCCGGATCCAAGATGCTGCCGACTACCTGTTTCAAGTCGCCGACCCGGATCAGACTCTGCGCGACGCAACCGTTACGGTGGTGCGAGTTACCGTCGGCGGAAGCAAGCTCGACTTCGTCATGACGGAAGGTCGCGGCGCAGTAGCGGTCACGATTCAGGAGCGCGTTCAGGCGCTCATGGACCAATACCAGACCGGCTTGTTGGTCACGTCCGTGAACATGCAACCGGCAAAACCGCCCGAGCAGGTCAAGGCCGCGTTCGACGATGCCATCAAGGCACGCGAGGACAAAGAGCGGTTGGAGAATCAGGCCGAAGCCTACGCCAACGAGGTCCTTCCGCAGGCACGCGGCGAGGCGGCCCGAATCATTGCCGACGCTCGCGCCTATCGCGATCAGGTCATCGCCAGATCCGAGGGTGAGACCGCGCGCTTCACGGCGATCCTCACCGAGTATCTGATGGCGCCGGAGGTCACGCGACAGCGCCTCTACCTGGAAACGATGGAGCAGGTCTTGGGTGATAGCAACAAGGTCATCATTGATGTGGAAAACGGCGGCGACAGCCTCCTTTACCTCCCGATCGATCAGCTCATCAAGCAGCGGCCGGACACGGCAGCCCTCGCGAAGCCGGATTCCTCGGCCCCTGCCGTTGCGTCGGAGGCAGCCGATCGTCCGCAGCGCTCGGTCGACCGTGATCGGAGGGTGCGGCAATGAATAAATTGAAAACCTTCTTGCCGCTCGGCTTGGCCGGTCTCGTGATCGCAGTCTATGCCTTTACGTTCGTCGTGCAGCAGTACGAGGTGGCGATCAAGCTGCGACTTGGTCAGATCATCGGCGACGACTATCAACCCGGTCTCCATTTTAAGGTGCCGGTCCTCAACAACATCAAGGTGTTCGATCGACGTATCCAGACGATGGATTCTCGCCCGGAGCGTTTCCTGACGATCGAGAAGAAGGACGTGATCGTCGACTCCTACACCAAATGGCGTATTTCCAACGCCGCGCAGTTTTTCCGTTCGACCGGCGGGAACGTGGCACGAACCTCGCGCCTCTTGTCCGAGCGCGTCAACACGAGCCTTCGCAACGAGTTCGGCAAACGCACGATCCAGGAGGTTGTCTCCGACGATCGTCTTGCTTTGATGGCCTTGTTGACCAAGGAGGTGAACGAGAACGCTCAGGATCTCGGTATCGAGGTCGTCGACGTACGCGTGAAGAAGATCGATTTGCCGCCCGAGGTCAGCGAATCGGTCTACTCGCGGATGCGCGCCGAGCGCGAGCGCGTCGCGCGGGATCTTCGGGCACAGGGCGGTGAGGCGGCAGAGCGTATCCGCGCGGATGCGGATCGCCAGCGAACCGTCATCGTCGCCGAAGCGTTTCGCGAGTCTGAGGAGACGCGAGGCGAGGGCGACGCGCGAGCATCGCAGATCTTCGCGAACGCCTTCAACCAGGATCGCGAGTTCTACGCCTTTTTCCGCAGTTTGAGCGCTTACCGATCGTCACTCGGGCAAGAGCGGGACGTGATGGTTTTGGATCCGGACTCGGACTTCTTCCGATTCTTCCGCGACCCAGCCGGGGAGTAATCCCGGGACCTTCAGGACTTACCGAACGCCTCGGACAACCGAGGCGTTCGCGTCTTCCGCACACGGCGCCGCTGACTTCGCGCGGCAGGTCGCCCTCCATCAGTTCAGTTGCAAGCACCCGCGGCGCCGTGCAGCGGGTCGTCGATTCGAGCCCCTCGCACGTCACAAGCGTTGGACAAACGCGCCGACGTCTGAAAAGATGCCGGCCTTTGGTCGCTGCGCGTACTCATGGCGCACTTGGATCCGCATTGAGTGTCTCGGGGTCACGCCTTGGTGCAAGATGTCTTGGTCGCGGTTGCGCTTGTGTTGGTCATCGAAGGCATTTGGCCTTTTCTGAATCCGGATGGGTTTCGTCGTGTCCTCCTGCTGATGGCTTCCGAGGACAAGCGCGCCCTGCGGATCGCCGGCCTCGCCAGCATGCTCTCGGGCGTGGGCCTGCTTTATCTGGTCAACTGAGGCTCCTCATCCGGCGCGCGCCGATCGAGACTGAAAAGAACCGGGGCTACAGAACGCATGAACGAGGAACGCTGGCTGTTGCCGGCCGGGATCGACGAGGTACTGCCTGCTCAGGCGCGGGTGATGGAGACACTCCGGCGCGAGCTGTTGGATCTCTACGCGAGCTGGGGCTACGAGCTCGTCATCCCGCCTTTCATCGACTATCTCGAATCGCTCCTGACCGGAACCGGTCAGGATCTCGACCTTCAGACCTTCAAGCTGACCGATCAGCTCAGCGGGCGTCTGCTCGGCGTGCGTGCCGACATGACCCCGCAGGTCGCCCGGATCGACGCTCACCATCTCAGACGTGATGCCCCGACTCGGCTGTGTTATCTCGGGACCGTTCTGCATACCCGCAGCGACGGCTTCGCCGGCACGCGCAGCCCCTTGCAGATCGGGGCCGAGATCTACGGGCACTCGGGCATCGAGAGCGATACCGAGATCCTGCGTCTGATCATGCTCACCTTGCGTGCCGCCGGGATTCGGGAGACCTACCTGGATCTGGGACACGTCGGCATCTATCGCGGCCTCGCCCGACAAGCCGGATTGTCGCCGGCCGGGGAGCACGCCCTGTTCGATGCACTGCAGCGCAAGGCCGTTCCCGAGATCGAGAGACTGATCGCGGAGCTCGGCCTCGGCGGCGCTCCGGCGCGTATGCTGTCCGCCTTGGCCGAGCTCAACGGGGCGGATGCGCTCACGCGTGCCGAGACCCTCCTGCGCGAGGCCGATCGTCCGGTGCACGAGGCCGTCGACTACTTGCGCCGGCTTGCCGACGAGCTCGGCCGCTGGCTCCCGGATGTTTCCATCCATTACGATCTGGCGGAGCTGCGCGGTTACCGGTATAAGACGGGGGCGGTTTTCGCCGCCTTCGTCCCCGGCTGGGGGCTGGAGATCGCGCGCGGCGGGCGTTACGACGACATCGGGCGCGTCTTCGGTCGGGCACGCCCCGCCGTCGGCTTCAGTACGGACTTGAAGGAGCTGCTGCGCCAGGGACGACGGTCCGACCCGAGCGACGCGGCGATCTGCGCGCCTTGGTCCACGGCACCGGCACTGCAGGAGGCCGTCGATCGGCTCCGTGCTTCCGGACGACGGGTCGTCCATGTGCTGCCCGGGTTCGATGCGGATCTGCACGATCCGGATTGCCGGCAGGTGCTGGTCGAACGTGACGGGCGTTGGGAACTAGACGATATCCTCGCGGAGTAGATGACTAAAGATGGGCAACAACGTCGTTGTAATCGGCACCCAATGGGGTGATGAAGGCAAAGGTAAGGTTGTAGACCTGCTGACCGACCGGGCAACGGTCGTGGTGCGGTTTCAGGGGGGTCACAATGCCGGGCACACCCTGGTCATCGACGGCGTGAAGACCGTGCTGCATCTGGTCCCGTCCGGCGTGCTGCGCGAGGGCGTGCGCTGCTTGATCGGCAACGGCGTGGTGCTCTCGCCCTCGGCGCTGCAGGAAGAGCTCGCAATGCTCGAAGCCTCCGGCGTACCGGCCCGCGAGCGACTCGGCATCAGCGCGGCCTGCCCGCTGATCCTGCCCTACCATATTGCGCTCGACCAGGCGCGCGAGCTTGCGCGCGGAGTCAAGGCGATCGGGACCACCGGTCGAGGGATCGGCCCGGCCTATGAAGACAAGACAGCGCGTCGCGGCATCCGCCTCGGCGAGCTTCTCGACACCGATCACTTCAAGGAGCGTCTGCGCGAGGTCATGGAGTATCACAACTTCATGCTCGAGCATTACTTCAAGGCCCCCACGCTGTCCTATGACGCGGTCCTCGACGAATACCTCGGTCATGCCGAGGTGCTGAGGCCACTCGTGATGGATGTGCCCGGTTATCTGCACAGCTGCCGTGCCGAGGGCAAAGACGTCCTGTTCGAGGGTGCCCAGGGTGCCCTGCTCGACATCGACCACGGCACCTATCCCTACGTGACCTCGTCCACGACGACGGCCGGCGGGGCAGCAAGCGGCAGCGGTGTCGGGCCGCGCGACCTGGATTATGTCCTCGGGATCGTCAAGGCCTACACCACGCGCGTCGGTGCCGGCCCGTTTCCCACGGAGCTGTTCGACGACGTCGGCGATGTTCTGGGCAAGCGGGGCAACGAGTTCGGTGCGACCACCGGGCGCAAGCGGCGTTGCGGATGGCTCGATATGGTCGCGCTCAAACGATCTCTCGCGATCAACAGCGTCACCGGTATCTGCATCACCAAGCTCGACGTGCTCGACGGGCTCGACACCATCAAGATCTGCACGAGCTACGTCATCGACGGCGTCGAGGTCGATGCCCCTCCGGTCGGGGCCGACGCGCTCGAGCGGTGCGAGCCGCGCTATATCGAGATCCCGGGTTGGTCCGAGTCGACAGTCGGCACGACCTCGTACGAGGCATTGCCCGCCGCGGCGCGCACGTATCTCGAGACCATCGAGCGCTTGGGCGGGGTCCCGATCGACCTCGTCTCCACGGGTCCGGACCGGGTCGAGACCCTGGTCCGTCGTCACCCCTTCGATGTCTGATGCCTGCCTGACGCTATGGATACTGCCGTCGCGGACCTTTTGATCGAGGGCCTTTGGCTGATGGTCATCGGCCTGGGAATCGTCTTTACGTTCCTCATGGCGCTGGTCGGTCTGCTGGTGCTGATGTCGAAGGCGGTGGCTCGCTGGGGTCCCGAGGATGTGCTCCCGGCGACCACGGTCGCGGCTCATGCGGTCGCTCCCGCCCCGCCGGCGGACGCCGAGCGCTTGGTCGCGGTCGTCGGCGCGGCGATCCAGGCGTATCGCCGACGACAGCGCCCTTGAGGCAACGACCGCGCCGGGTCGTGCCATGATCGGATCCCCGCGCCCGCCTCCCGCAACGCGTCGTTTTGTGCTCTATAACCCCGAGGATGACTGACCCCATCGTCCCGCGGGCGGAGATCGGCGCGCGCCCTGCCGATCGAGCATCATTCAACCCGAGATCGAGTTCCGCATGAATCCATCCAACCGACTTGCGATCACCGATGTCGTTCTGCGCGACGCTCACCAGTCGCTGCTCGCGACCCGCCTGCGCATCGAGGACATGCTCCCCATCGCGCCCAAGCTGGACGAGGTCGGCTTTTGGTCGCTCGAGAGCTGGGGCGGGGCGACCTTCGATGCCTGTATCCGCTATCTCGGCGAAGACCCGTGGGAGCGGCTGCGCCTGCTCAAGGCCGCGATGCCCAAAACGCCGCAGCAGATGTTGCTGCGAGGGCAGAATCTGCTCGGCTATCGTCACTATGCCGACGACTTGGTCGAGACCTTCGTGGAGCGCGCCGCCCTCAACGGGATCGACGTCTTCCGCATCTTCGATGCCATGAACGACGTACGCAACCTCGAGACCTCGGTGAAGGCCGCCTTGGCGACAGGCAAGCACGCTCAAGGCACCATGTCCTACACGGTCAGCCCGGTGCACGATCTGGAGTACTGGGTCGACATGGGTCGTCGGCTCGAGGACATGGGTTGCCATTCGATCTGCATCAAGGATATGGCCGGCCTCCTCAAACCTTATGTCGCCGAGACCCTGGTGACGCGTTTGAAGGCGACCTGCAGCGTCCCGATCGCCATGCAGAGCCATGCCACGACCGGCATGAGCACCGGCACCATTCTGAAGGCGGCCGAAGCGGGAATCGATATGGTCGATACCGCCATCTCCTCGATGAGCATGACCTACGGTCATTCGCCGACCGAGTCGGTCGTCGCCATCCTGGAGGATACGGATCGCTCGACCGGATTGAATCTCCTCCTGCTCGAAGAGATCGCCGCCTATTTCCGCGAGGTTCGTAAAAAATACGCCAAGTTCGAAGGGGCGCTCAAGGGCGTGGACTCGCGCATCCTGGTCGCTCAGGTGCCCGGCGGCATGCTCACCAACATGGAGAACCAACTCCGCGAACAGGGGGCCACAGACCGTCTCGACGCGGTCCTGGCCGAGATCCCCAAGGTCCGCGAGGAGCTTGGGTTTATCCCCTTGGTGACGCCGACCTCCCAGATCGTCGGCAGCCAGGCCGTCCTCAACGTCTTGATGGGCGAGCGCTACAAGAGCATCACCAACGAGACCGCGGGTGTCCTCAAGGGCGAGTACGGTGCGACCCCGGCCCCGGTCAACCTCCAGCTCCAGCAGCGCGTGTTGGCCGAAGGCGAGGCGCCTATCACCTGCCGCCCCGCCGACAATCTCACGCCCGAGCTCGACGCACTCACCGCAGAGCTGCAACGCTTGGCCGAGGAGCGCTCCCTGACGCTTGCCTCGGAGGTTGTGGATGATGTCCTGACTTACGCCCTGTTTCCCCAGGTCGGACTCAAGTTCTTGGAAAATCGCGGCAATCCCGGCGTCTTCGAGCCACCACCGTGGGAGGAGCCGGTGCACCCCGGCGTTGTCGAGACCCCGCCGGCAACGACCGAGATCGCTGCCGTCGCCGAGCGCTTTCGGATCGAGGTCGACGGTCACAGCTACCATGTCGTTGTCTCTCCCGAGGGCGTCGTGGAGCAGCTGGCGCCCGTGCCGAGCGCCGCGCTGCCGCCCCCCGCCGCCGGGCGCGGCGTGCCGGCTCCGCTTGCGGGAACGGTGGTCGCAGTCAAGGTCAAGCCCGGTCAGGTCATCGCCTCCGGGGAGCTGATCATGCTGCTCGAGGCCATGAAGATGGAGACCGAGGTCCGTTCGCCCGCCGCCGGGACCGTGCTTACGATCTCGGTGAAGGAGGGCGACAGCCTCCAAGTCGGCCAGACGCTCCTGACCCTGGGCTGATCTTCATGGAGGCGCTTCTCACCCTCTGGCAGTCGACCGGCATCGCCAACGTCACTTGGCGCGAGCTGCTGATGCTCTTGGTCGGCCTCGGCCTGATCTATCTGGCGATCGCCAAACGCTTCGAGCCGCTCCTGCTGTTGCCCATCGGCTTCGGTGCGATTCTCTCGAACATCCCGGTCGCCGGGATGGGCGGGCCGGACGGAATGATCGGGATGATCTATCACGTCGGTGTCGAAACCGGGATCTTTCCCTTGCTGATCTTTCTGGGCGTCGGCGCCCTGACCGATTTCAGCGCCTTGATCGCCAGGCCTTCGACACTGATCCTCGGCGCTGCAGCGCAGTTCGGGATCTTCGCGACGCTGATCGGCGCGCTTGCCCTCAACCTGCTGCCGGGGTTCGACTTCAGTCTGGCGGATGCTGCCGCGATCGGCATCATCGGCGGGGCGGACGGGCCGACCGCCATTTTTTTGGCCTCGCGCCTTGCCCCCGATCTGCTCGGCGCGATCGCGGTCGCCGCCTATTCGTACATGGCGCTGGTGCCGATCATTCAGCCGCCGATCATGCGTGCCTTGACGACCAAGGCAGAGCGCAGTGTCGTCATGGAGCAGCTGCGCCCGGTCTCGCGCCTGGAGCGGATCCTGTTTCCCTTCGCAGTTCTCTTTCTTTGCGCCCTCCTGTTGCCTTCGGCGGCTCCGCTGATCGGAATGCTGACGTTGGGTAATCTCCTGCGCGAAAGCGGGGTGGTGGAGCGCCTCAGTCGTGCGGCTCAAAACGAGATCATCAATGTCGTCACCATCCTGCTCGGGTTGGCGATCGGGTCCAAGCTCTCGGGCGAGCTCTTCCTTACGACGCAGACCTTGGGAATTCTGGTGCTCGGTGCCGTCGCCTTCAGCATCGGCACGGCAGCCGGAGTCATCATGGGCAAGATCATGTGCCGTCTCAGCGG
>NZ_JAABRP010000039.1 GCF_011390875.1 Thiocapsa sp. | reverse complement strand
GTGAACCCTTTGATCGGTGCGGCAGGTGTCTCGGCGGTCCCGATGGCGGCGCGCGTCGTGAACAAGGTCGGCCTGGCCGAGAACCACCACAATTTCCTGTTGATGCATGCCATGGGTCCGAATGTTGCCGGTGTGATCGGCTCGGCGGTCGCGGCCGGCGTCTTGCTCGCCTTGGTCGGCCCATAACCGGATGCGGTTTAAGTTGACGTTGTGATCGTAAATGCGCTATTTTTGCGCGCTTATGTCGAGTGCACCTCGTGAGCTCATCGATCCTTGGCGAGCCTGTCGCCGTGAGTTCGTCTTCAGCGGCGACGTGTTGTTGCGCGAATTTCAGCGGCTCACCGCTGCCACGGACGTTCCGGAGCGCGCACCGCGGCAGGTCGATTCGGGACTCGAGGATCCCGCGGTTGCGGATGCGGTCAGCTACGAGCTTCGGTTCGCCCGAGATCGAGATGGTCGGTGCGTGGTGACGGGCCGTGTGCGCGCGACTCTGCGGTTGCGCTGTCAACGTTGCCTCGACGAGGTCGAGGTTCCGGTTGACGCTCGGATCGAGCTGGCGTTGATCCGCCGGGACGAAGATGCGCTCGACCTGCCCGGGCATCTCGACCCTTGGCTGGTGACCGAGGAACGGCTCGATCCTCTGGACTTGATCGAGGACGAGCTGCTGCTGGCGGTTCCCGTCATTCCGCGGCATCCACTCGGATCCTGCATGCCGGGAGCGGTCGAGCGTGACGAGGCGGCAGCGTCGGCAGGCGGCGGGAAAGCGGGGTCGGATACCAGGCGCCGGCCCTTCGAGATCTTGGCTGCGCTCAAGCGACCGCCGGGGAAATGATCACACGGGATCGTACCGAGACACGAGCTCGGCGGGTCTTCCGCTGCGCCGGAATGCGTCCCGGACAGCATTCATTGATAGATTGGCAAACAGATCGCGATTCCGCTCGAGTGGCGGCCGCGCGTTATTCGGAGATCAAAGATGGCCGTTCAGCAAAATCGAAAAACCCCGTCCAAGCGCGGCATGCGTCGCTCGCACGACGCATTGAGCAAGCCGACCCTCTCGGTCGATCCCACCAGCGGCGAGACACATCTTCGCCACCACGTGACGCCGGACGGTTTCTACCGCGGCCGCAAGGTTCTGGATCGCTCTGAGTGACCGTTCGCGGTCGCCTCGGAGCCCTAAAACCAGCGCACGACCATAGCTCGAACATTCTCGGGATGAGACCGGTCTCGACAATCGCGCTCGACGCGATGGGGGGCGATCACGGCCCTGGTGTCGTTGTCGCCGCTGCGCTGCGTTTCCTTGCCGCCTCGGATCGAGTCGATCTGATCCTCGTCGGCGACGAGGCGAGAATCGGCAAACACCTCGGTAACGCCGATCGGACTCGACTGAAGATCCGGCCGACCACCCAGGAAGTCGGAATGGACGAGGCGCCATCTAAGGCGCTGAGGGGCAAGAAGGACTCCTCGATGCGCGTGGCCATCGACTTGGTCAAGAGCGGCGAGGCGGACGCCTGTGTCAGCGCGGGTAACACCGGCGCGCTGATGGCGACCGCACGCTTCGTCCTCAAGACCCTGCCGAGTGTCGATCGCCCGGCGATCATTACGGCCGTGCCTTCCCTTCACGGACATTCCCACATGCTGGATCTGGGTGCGAACGTGGATTGCACGGCCGAGCATCTCTTCCAGTTTGCCGTCATGGGCAGTGAGTTGGTCACCGCCGTCGAAGGCGTGGCAGCACCGCGTGTCGCGCTCCTGAACATCGGACAGGAAGAGATCAAGGGCAACGAGCAAGTCAAGCAGGCCAACGAGCTACTCCTGCGCAGCAGTCTGAACTATGTTGGCTATGTCGAAGGCGACGGGATCTTTCTCGACGACATCGACGTGGTCGTCGCCGACGGATTCGTCGGCAACGTCGCACTTAAATGCAGCGAAGGGGTGGCCAAGTTTGTCCGGCACTCCTTGAGTGCGCAGTTCAAGCGGACCTGGTTCAGCCGGCTTGCCGGGCTTGCGGCGATGCCGATTCTCAAGCAGTTTCGCCACACGATGGATCCTCGTCGCTATAACGGTGCCAGTCTCTTGGGCCTGCGCGGAATCGTGATCAAGAGTCATGGCGGTGCGGATGAGATGGCGTTCGAGAACGCAATCCACATCGCCTTGAAAGAGATTCACGCGAATATCCCCAAGCGGATCGGCGAGCAAGTCGGCCGGCACCTCGACAGCGGACAATACAAGGCGATCGCCTGATGATTTACTCGCGTATCCTGGGAACCGGGAGCCATCTTCCGGCCCGGACGGTGACGAACGCCGATCTGGAGGCGATCGTCGACACCACGGCGACCTGGATCTTCGAGCGCACCGGCATCGAGAAACGCCATTTGGTGTCCGACGGGGAGACCTGTTGCGATCTCGCCGAGGTGGCGGCCCGCCGAGCGCTGGATGCAGCCGGGCTCCAGCCGTCCGATATCGATCTCATCATCGTCGCCACCACCACGCCCGATCAGTTTTTCCCGAGCACCGCCTGCCTTCTGCAGCAGCGTCTCGGCGTTCACGGTTGCCCGGCCTTTGATCTTCAGGCGGTCTGCACGGGCTTCGTCTACGCGGTCGGAGTTGCCGACAAATTCATCCGAACCGGCTCCGCCAAGCGGGCGCTGGTTGTCGGAGCCGAGACGCTTTCACGCATCCTCAACTGGGAGGACCGCGGCACCTGTGTCCTCTTCGGAGACGGAGCCGGCGCGGTGGTCTTGGAAGCGGCGGACGAGCCGGGCATCATCTCCACCCATCTGCATGCGGACGGCGCTTACAAGGACCTGCTCCAGGTTCCGGGGGGGCTCGGCAACGGGCATCCCGATGCCCGTTTCATGGAGATGAAGGGGAACGAGGTCTTCCGGGTCGCCGTGACGACGCTCGGGCGCATCGTCGACGAGACCCTTGCAGCCGCCGGCATGGCCAAGTCGGACATCGATTGGTTGATTCCGCACCAGGCGAACATCCGCATCATCCAGGCGACCGCGCGTAAACTGGACTTGCCGATGGAGCGCGTCGTGGTCACGGTGGCCGAGCACGGCAATACCTCCGCGGCATCCATTCCGCTCGCCTTCGATCAAGCGGTGCGCGACGGGCGCATTCAACGTGGCGAGCTTCTTTTGATGGAAGCCTTCGGGGGCGGTTTCACCTGGGGCTCCGTCTTGGTTCGTTTCTGATTGTTTTATTGCCAGCTCGTTGCCGATACGGATGACATACATGATTGCCGCATTCTTCCCCGGCCAGGGTTCCCAGTCGATCGGGATGCTCGACGCAATGGCCGAGTCCTATCCGGATGTCCGCAGAACCTTCGATGAAGCATCCGATGCCTTGGGCCTCGACCTTTGGCGTTTGGCCAACGAAGGCCCCAAGGCGGACCTCGATCTCACCCGGAACACCCAGCCCGTAATGCTGACCGCCGGCATTGCAGTCTGGCGCGCCTGGCTGCAGGCCGGTGGATCGCCGGCGCGGGTCATGGCCGGTCACAGCCTAGGCGAGTATTCGGCCTTGGTGGCCGCCGGAGCGCTGAGCTTTGCCGACGGCGTGCGTTTGGCTGCCGAGCGCGCGCGCTTCATGCAGGAGGCCGTTCCGGCGGGCGAGGGTGCAATGGCGGCCGTGCTGGGTCTGAGCGACCCCGACGTCATTGCGCTTTGCGCCGCGCAGGCCGAAGGAGCCGTGCTCGAGGCCGTGAACTTCAATGCGCCGGGACAGGTCGTGATCGCGGGCGAAACCGCTGCCGTGAACCGCGCGCTCGGCGCAGCCAAAGCGGCGGGCGCGAAGCGGGCGGTGACCTTGCCGGTCAGTGTCCCCTCGCATTGCGCGCTGATGCGCCCTGCCGCAGATCGGCTCGCCGAGCGGTTGGCGGCGATCGAGATCCGGGTTCCGGCGGTTGCAGTCCTGCACAACGCCAGTGTGCAGAGCGCCGCGGACAACGCCGCGCTGCGCGACCAACTCGTCCAACAGCTCTATCGCCCGGTGCGCTGGGTGGAGACGGTACGTGCAGTCGCCGCCGAAGGTATTCGGATCGCGATCGAGTGCGGCCCGGGCAAGGTGCTGACCGGTCTGAACAAACGCATCGACGACAATCTGACGACGCTGCCGGTCTTCGACCCGAAGTCACTCGAAACGGCACTGGAGGCGATAGGCAATGCTGAGAGATGAAATCGCGCTCGTAACGGGAGCCTCGCGCGGGATCGGTCGATCCATCGCGATGGCGTTGGCCGAGCAGGGTGCCGCCGTTGCCGGCACCGCCACGACGGCGGCCGGAGCACGCTCGATCGAGGATGCTCTGACCCAAGCCGGTTACCGGGGCATCGGGGTTGTGCTCGATGTTTCCGATCAAGCCTCGGTCGAGGCTGCCATCGGGGAGGTCACCGCGCGCCTCGGCGCACCGGGCATCCTTGTAAACAACGCGGGAATTACACGCGACAACCTTCTGATGCGCATGAAGGACGAGGAGTGGGATGCGGTCATCGAGACCAATCTCAGCTCGCTGTACCGCGTCACCAAGGCATGCCTGCGTGCGATGACGAAGGCGCGAAAAGGCCGGATCATCAACATCGCCTCGGTCGTGGGCTCCATGGGCAACGCCGGCCAGACCAATTATGCGGCCGCCAAGGCAGGCATGATGGGCTTTACCAAGGCGTTGGCACGCGAGGTCGGATCACGCGCGATCACAGTCAATTGTGTCGCCCCCGGGTTCATCGACACCGACATGACCCGCGAATTGCCCGAGGCGCAACGCCAGACATTGATCGGCGGGATCCCTTTGGGGCGGCTCGGACAGCCCGAGGAGATTGCGGGTGCCGTGGCCTTTTTGGCCTCTCCCGCAGCGGCTTACATCACCGGCGAGACCCTGCACGTGAACGGCGGCATGCACATGGCATGAAAAACGTCGCGATCGATATGATTAAGATCAACTAAATCAGATCCTTGTGCTTTTTGCCGAGGACTGATGCGGCTTTCATCGGCCGTCGATTGTCACTAGAATACCGCCTGGTCCAGCGAGGGCCACCTTTATTCATCCGGAGGAATCAGTCCCATGAGCAGCGTTGAAGATCGAGTCCGCAAAATCGTTGTCGAACAGCTTGGCGTCAAGGAAGAGGAGGTGACCTCGGAGGCGTCCTTCGTCGACGATCTCGGCGCGGACTCACTCGACACGGTTGAGTTGGTCATGGCCCTCGAAGAAGAGTTCGAAACCGAGATCCCGGACGAGGATGCGGAGAAGATCACCACCGTCCAACAGGCCATCAACTACATCAACCAGCACCAAGCCTAGGCAGGTGTCCGGCACCCGGATCGGGTGCTCCGAGGCTCGAGGGCCGTCGGCCGCAGCTGGATGCCGGTGCGGCGGCGAGCGTCGAATATCGCGTTTCGAACGAAAGGGGTAGGCAATGTCAGGCAGAAGGGTAGTGGTCACCGGTTTGGGCCTCGTGGCGCCGGTCGGTTTGGACGTCAAGTCCTCCTGGGACAACATCCTCGCCGGCAAAAGCGGGATCAAACCCATCACCCATTTCGATATCGAGCCGTTCAGCACCCGCTTCGGTGGCCCGATCTACGGTTTCGAGATCAGCGATTACATCGCTGAGAAAGAAGCCAAAAAGATGGATAAGTTCATCCATTACGGCATGGCCGCCGGCTGTCAGGCGATCGCCGACGCCGGGCTTGAGATCGATGACTCCAACCGTCGCCGCATCGGGGTAGCGATCGGTTCGGGAATCGGCGGAATTACGGGCATCGAAAACAACTACGAGGCCTATCGCTCCAAGGGACCCCGTCGGATCTCGCCTTTCTTCGTCCCGGCCAACATCATCAACATGGTTGCCGGCAACCTCTCGATCAAGTTCGGACTGAAGGGTCCGAACTATTCGATCGTCTCTGCGTGCAGCACGGCGACGCACAACATCGGCGAGGCGGCGATCATGATCCGCCACGGCTATGTGGACGTCATGATCGCCGGCGGGGCAGAGATGGCGACCTCGCCGGTCGGCCTGGGCGGCTTCGCTGCGGCCCGCGCGCTCTCCACGCGCAACGACGCACCCGAGGCGGCCAGCCGCCCCTTCGATCGCGATCGCGACGGCTTCGTCCTCAGCGACGGTGCAGGTGTCGTGGTGCTCGAGGAATACGAGCGCGCCAAGGCCCGCGGTGCCCCCATCTATGCCGAGCTGGTCGGTGTCGGGATGAACTCCGATGCCTACCACATGACCGCGCCGTCGGAAAACGGCGAAGGCGCCTGCGACTGCATGCTGCTCGCGCTCGCGGACGCCGGTCTCGACAAGGACCAGGTGCATTACATCAACGCGCACGGCACCTCGACACCTGCGGGCGATGCGGCCGAGACGATGGCCATCAAACGCGCGTTCGGTCAGCGCGCCTACGAGATCCCCGTCAGCTCGACCAAGTCCATGACCGGCCATATGCTCGGCGCTGCCGGCGGGGCGGAGGCGATCTTCACGATCCTCGCCATTCGCGATCAAACCGCGCCGCCGACCATCAACTACGAGACGCCGGATCCGGATTGCGATCTCGATTACGTCCCCAATACCGCCCGAGAAATGCGCATCGATGTCGCATTGACCAACTCCTTCGGATTCGGCGGTACCAACGGGACACTTGCCTTCCGTCGACCCTAGGGTCGGTTTGCGCAACGGGTTCGACCTCGCTTGGTCGGTTCGCCGCCTTCCTCTCCGATGACCGATCCGTCGGAGGATCGGGGCGTCGCGGGGGCGGCAGGGATTCGCCATGTTCTGGTGGATGGGCATGAGCATGATCGGATCCCCGTCGGGGATCGTGGTCTTCACTACGGCGACGGCCTGTTCGAGACCATCCTGATCCGCGACGGCATGCCTTGCCTGTGGGACCGCCATATGGCGCGTCTTGCACGCGGCGCCGAGCGGCTGGGGCTCCCGCAGCCTTCCCGATCGATACTGCGCGAGGAAGCAGCTCGGATATGCGGCACGCTCGATGATGGCCTTCTGAAGCTGATCATCACCCGCGGGGTCGGCGGTCGCGGTTATCGCCCTCCTGCCTCGCCGCACCTCCGGCGCATCCTGCTGTCCTATGCCTCGTCTCCGAACGCCGATCCGATTGCACGCGGCGGTGTCACCATCCGGTATTGCACGACGCCTGCATCCGTGAATTCGCATCTGGCCGGAATCAAGCATCTCAACCGTTTGGACGCGGTGCTTGCCCGGCAGGAATGGGATGCCCCGGAGATCGCCGAGGGTCTGATGTGCGACGATGCCGGTGCCGTCGTGGGCGGGACGATGACGAATCTCTTTGTCTGGGACGGCGTCGCGCTCGCCACTCCCGAGGTGACACGGAGCGGCCTTGCAGGAACGGTGCGTTCGGTTGCACTCGAAGGGGCCGCGCGGGCCGGTATCACGTGTGTCGAGCGCCCCGTCACGCGAAGGATGATCGAGGAGGCCGTCGGACTCTTCCTCACCAACGCAAGGATCGGCGTCTGGTCGGTCGCACGCCTCGCGGAGCGATGTTTCGACCCCGACCGGCTGCCCGTCGCTCTCCTGCGTCGGATCCACCAAGCGGCGCATACACCTGAATGGCCCGATCCATGATGACGCGCGTCTTGTTCATCTCGATACTCGCAGCAGCCGCACTCGGGATCGGCCTCTGGCTCGACTATGGTGCCTTCATCAAGGCGCCGGTGCCCTTGCCCGAGGAGAGCACCATCCTCGATATCCCGCGCGGGACTTCGCTGCGTGGACTGGCGCGTCGGATGACCGACGAAGGCATTCTGCAACACCCCTATTACTTCATCGCCTTGGCCTACCGGCAAGGTGATCAGGCCCGGATCAAGGCCGGGGAGTTCGAGCTGACCGCCGGGATGACCCCGGTCGACGTCTTGGCGCGGATCACCTCGGGTCAAGTCGTGCAGCATCCCGTCACCCTGGTCGAGGGCTGGACCTTTCGGCAAGCCGTCGCCGCGATCGAGGCCCAGGATCGATTCAGCGGAGACCTATCGACCCTGTCCGACGAGGACCTGATGGCCAAGCTCGGCCGTCCCGGGGGGCATCCGGAAGGGCTCCTTTTTCCGGACACCTATCGCTTCCCGCGCGACACACCGCGCTTGTCGGTCCTGCAGCGTGCCTTCGAGCGCATGGAGCAGGTCCTGGCCGAAGAATGGGCGGGGCGCCGCGAGGGGCTGCCGATCGACAGCCCCTACGAGGCCCTGATCCTCGCCTCGATCGTCGAGAAGGAGACGGGCGCGGCACACGAGCGCCCGGAGATCGCAGGTGTCTTCGTGCGCCGACTACGCAAAGGGATGCGCCTGCAAACCGATCCAACCGTGATCTACGGCATGGGCGACCGTTACGAGGGTCGCATCAGACGCGCGGATCTGCGCGAGGCAACCGCCTACAATACCTACGTCATCGACGGACTTCCGCCGACACCCATTGCATTGCCCGGGCGGGCCGCGATCCATGCCGTTCTCAACCCCGCGGACGGGGACAGTCTCTATTTCGTCTCGCGCGGCGACGGTACACATGTCTTCTCGGCCACGCTCGATGCGCACAACCAAGCAGTGCGCCGCTATATCCTGGGTGAGCCATGAGTCTTTCGACCGCGATGCATCCGAAACCGGCGCGAGGTTGCTTCATCACCCTGGAAGGCATCGAGGGCGCGGGGAAGTCCACACACATCGCCGCGCTCTCGGCGCTGCTGTGTTCGATGGGTATTGGGGTCGTGACGACGCGCGAACCCGGAGGCTCGCCGATCGCCGAGCGGATCCGCGCACTGCTGCTCGATTCGAGCAACACCGGGATGGACGAGACCGCCGAGCTGCTCCTGATGTTCGCGGCACGCGCCGAGCATTTGAGCAAGACGATCCGACCTGCGCTGGAATCCGGCGCCTGGGTGCTGTGCGATCGCTTTACCGACGCGACCTACGCTTATCAAGGCGGGGGGCGCGGATTGAATCCGGAGCGCATTGCGCTGCTCGAGACACTGGTTCAGGGCGACTTGCGGCCGGATCTGACCCTCCTTTTCGATCTCGAGCCCGCGCTCGGGCTTGAGCGCGCACGCGGTCGCGGGACCGCCGATCGATTCGAGTCGGAGACCCTGCACTTCTTCGATGCGGTGCGCGCGGTCTATCTTGAGCGGGCGCACGCGAGCCCCGAGCGCTATCGCCTGATCGATGCCGCCGCGCCCTTGAGCGACGTCGGCGAACAGGCGGATCAGGCGTTGCGTGCCCTTATCGAGACCCGTCGAGGCGAGACCGCCGACGCGTCCGGTGAAGGAGAACACCTATGATCGAGCCGACACCGCTCGCATTCGATGCCCCTCTGCCCTGGTTGGTCGATGATTGGAAACGCCTGGATCGGGCCAGAGGCGACGGGCGACTCGCACATGGCCTTTTGGTCAGCGGTCCTCGCGGCATCGGCAAGCGCCATCTCGTCGAGCTGCTGGCTCGCTCGATGTTGTGCGGCGTGCCGACGGCGGATGGACTCGCCTGCGGACGCTGCGCGGATTGTGCCCTGATCGCCGCCGAGAGCCATCCCGATCTGTTGCGCGTCGGCCCCGATCCCGAGGCGAAATCCGAAGAGATCCCGGTGGCGGCGATCCGGGCGCTCGTGGAGCGGGGTGCACTGACACCGAGCCGGGCCGCATGGAAGGTGACACTCGTGGATCCGGCCGATCATCTCAACGCGGCGGCTGCGAACGCCCTGCTCAAGACCCTCGAGGAGCCGCCGGGGGCGGCTCTCATCGTCCTGGTGACGGAGCAGCCCGGACGCCTGCCGGCGACCATTCGCAGCCGTTGCGGTCAGATCCGCATCCCGACGCCGTCCACGGCGGATGCGCTCGCATGGCTGGCCGGGCGGCTCCCCCAAGAGGCGGCCGCATTGCGCCTCGGCCTTGCGCACGGCGGACCGCTACGCGCGTTGGCCGAGCTCGACGACGCCGGTCTCGAGCAGCGGCGTGAGCGGATCGCCGGGTTTCTTGCAATCGCCCGCGGGGAACGCGACCCGCTCGTAGAGGCGTCGGCTTGGAACAGCCTCGGACCACGGCTATGCTTGGATTGGTTGGCCGGCTGGCTGGTCGACTTGGTGCGTCTGTCCGCAAGTGAGCGTCCGGCACAGCTCGACAATCCGGATCAACGCGATGCATTGCGTGCGCTCGCAAGGCGTCTGGAACCGGCTGCCCTGCATCGGCTCCTGCAACGCGTCCTGCGTGCGCGTGCCCTGGTGGAAACCAGGGCAAACCCCCAACTGCTGCTCGAATCTTTATCGATCGAATGGCTTCGCGTCGGTGCGGGGCAAGCTTTCAGGAGACCTTGACCCATGGCGATACCGGGCGCGTCCACCGGGTCCCTCGCGGGACAGCAGCGTATCCTCAGCTTCGCGATCAAGGACAAGGCTGCGCTTTATGCCGCCTTCATGCCCTTCGTGAAGAACGGCGGGCTCTTCATCCCGACCACGAAACGCTACCAGCTCGGCGACGAGATCTTTCTTCTGCTGCAGTTGATGGAGGAGACCGAGCGCATCCCGGTCGCCGGCAAGGTGGTCTGGGTCACGCCGCCGGGCGCCGAGGGCAGTCGTGCGATCGGCGTCGGCGTGCAGTTCAGCGACCAGGACAAGGGGATGGCACGCCGCAAGATCGAGGACTATCTCGTCGGCGCGCTCAACTCGGATCGCCCGACCCACACCATGTAGGCCATACCATCTAAACCGCGCCAGCTCCGACGGTTGTCGGAGCTGGCGCAGCCAAGCCAATCCAACAAACCACGCATACCGCACCGGGCGCGGTTTAGGAGTTCGGATGCTCGTCGATTCCCATTGCCACCTCGATCGGGTGGATTTACGCCGCTACGAGGGCGACTTCACCGGGCTCATGCAGGCGACCGCCGATGCCGGCATCACGCACATGCTCTGCGTCGCCATCGATTTGGAGCACTATCCGGGCATGCGATGCCTGGTCGATCCCTTCGAGCAGGTCGCCGTTTCGGTCGGTGTGCATCCGAACCAGGAACACGGCGAAGAACCGT
>NZ_JAABRP010000321.1 GCF_011390875.1 Thiocapsa sp. | reverse complement strand
GGTCACGGAACTGACCGCGCGCCGCCGCACCCCGGTGGCGCTCACGGACATGATCGGTGACGTCAATCAAGCCCTCCGGGGCTGGTCAGGCTACTTCCACTATCGCAACTGCTCGAAGGTTCTCGGTCGGGTCAAGACGCATGCCGAGGAGCGGGTGCGCACGCAATTGCGGCGCCGCCACAAACTCCGGAGCCGGGCGCAAGGATATGCGCGGTTTCCCAATGCGCATCTGTACGACCATGTTGGACTGTTCAAGGTCCCCACCACCGCAGGCTGGACATCGGCGCATGCCTCGGCGTGAAGCACATCGGAAAGCCGTGTACGGGAGAACTGTATGCACGGTTTGATGAGGGAGGGCTGGCTACCGTGACCATGGTGCGGCTAGTGAGGCACCGCCAAACGAAAGGGGTGGCAACAGATAGGCTAAACCTAAAGTCGCGGGACGCCTGCTCTCTACTCTACCCACGCCCTTCTTCGCCGTCATCGACTGGATGATGCGGCTGCCGGATGCGCTGGAGCAGGCGCTGTGGAGCGAGATTCAAACGATTGAAGGAGAGCGCAAGATGGCGTATGTGACCAGTGTCGAGCGTCTGGCGGTTCAACGCGGGCTGCAGCAAGGTGAGGAAAAGGGGCGCGTCGAGGGCCGCGTGGAGGGTCGCGTCGAGTTCCTTACGCGCTTACTCACCAAGCGCTTCGGCCCGCTGTCTGCCGAGATCCAGGCGCGGCTCGCCCGGGCCACGACCGACCAACTGGAGCGCTGGGGCGAGCGTCTCCTCGATGCCGAATCCCTTGACGGCGTGTTCGACGACCATTGAGCTGACGATCGTCCTGCGGCAAGCATCTGCCGCCGCCTTTTCGGCGGATTCACCAGCTCAGTTCATCGACGCGGCCACATCGGCAGTGTCCAGGTCGCCGCCCGCGACCGCTTGGGTACGCCGGATTCATCCGGCCACCCCGGGGAGGCGGACTTCAGTCCCCGGGGTGGCCGACTGAAGTCGGCGTACCCGGGGCGTGCCTCCGGAGTTTCGCGTCCGGTCCGGGGAACCCAAGAGGACTGGACGAAACGATGACCAACGCCTCGATCTGGAAGATCCGCCGCGTCGTGCGCCTTCGCCTCGACGACGGTCGGCTTGTCGTCGAGGGTCTCGCGCTCGTGGTCGGGTTTGAGGATGTCGACCGCGGTGATCGGAGCGGCGAGCAGTGCATTGAGAACGTGGATCAGCAGGTCGCGATGGTCGTCGGACCCGAACAGGGTCTTGAAGATGCCGTCGACCTCAGGGTCGATGGGGCGCGATGAGCGTATTTCCTGGTCGCGGCGTTGACAAGGAACCCGCCGAGCCCGATTCCGTAGGGCATCGCATTCGGGACCGATTGATTGTTTCGTTCAGGCGCACCCGAGGAGCGCATTCACCGGCACGTCACGCAGTCATGCCGTTGGAGGGAGCGCAGCACTTGATCGTTTCTCCCCCGCTCGGCACTTGATAACAAGATCTGCAGGCGGGGATCTGCTGTGTCGGCGCCGAAATTCGAGCACGCCCGAACCAAACCCGTGAGCGAAACTAGCCCGACTTCGACTATTCGACCCTGGATTTCGCGATTTTTGGTCCATTTTGACCTCGGTGAGTCGGTTAAGTATCTGATTATGTGAAAGCGGTTTGTGCAAAAACGCCTGTAGTGCCGACCTTGGTCCTTGAGCGAGAGCGCGGAGCCGAGGACACTATCGGCATGTTTCTAAGGTCCAAAATCCGCAAGAAAGACGGCAAAGAACACCGCTACTGGAGCGTGGTGGAGAATCGCCGTGTCGCGGACGGGCGGGTGGTACAGCGCCATGTGTTGTATCTCGGGGAGATCAACGACGCGCAGCGCGCGGCCTGGTGCCGCTCCATTGCCGTTTTCGACGAGGACACGGGCACTGCGACGCAGTTGGCGCTGTTTCCGGAGGACCGTCCGGCGCCGGAACTGGCCTGCGCGGTGGTCCAGGTGAAGTTGAGCGGATTGCAGTTGCGCCATCCCCGACAATGGGGCGCGTGTTGGTTGGCCTGCGGGTTGTGGGACCTGCTGCAGCTGGACACCTTCTGGCAGCCGCGATTGCCGCCCAGCCGCAAAGGGACACGCTGGCTGAATGTGCTCAAGACCCTGGTCGCCTATCGCCTGATCGACCCCGGCAGTGAATGGCGCCTGCACCGTCATTGGTTCGATCACAGTGCCATGGGTGACCTGCTCGGCGAGGATTTCTCCATTGCGCAGAGTCATACCCTCTATCGCTGTCTTGATCATCTGGTGGAGCACAAGCAGGCGTTGTTCACCTTCCTTCAGGAGCGCTGGAGACTCTTGTTCGATGCCCGCTTCGACCTGCTCCTCTACGACCTGACCAGTACCTATTTTGAATGCGACCCGCCGGAGCATGGCAAGCGCAAATTCGGCTATAGTCGTGACAAGCGCTCCGATTGCGTCCAGGTGATCATCGCCCTGATCGTCACCCCGGACGGTTTTCCGCTGGCCTATGAGGTGCTCGCCGGCAATACCCTGGATAAACAAACCCTCACCGACGCCTTGGCCAAGATCGAGGCCCAATACGGCAAGGCCGACCGCATCTGGGTGATGGATCGCGGTATTCCGACCGAAGAGACCCTGGCCCTGATGCGTGCATCGGATCCCCCGGTGCATTACCTGGTGGGCACTCCCAAAGGGCGCTTGACCAAGCTGGAAAAGTCTTTTCTGACCAAGCCCTGGGCCGCGGTGCGTGGGCTCTCCCGGAATCGAGGGAAAGCGTAAATGTTCGTAAAAACAGTCTCTTGCAGACATTTCTACCGAACACGCCGATCGAAAATAGTGCTGGGCGCGCAGTGCTTAAGCTCTTGTTTTTTAATCCTCATCGTGCGAACACCCGATAACCGCACAGATCGAGGTAGACTCTCTGGCAAAGTCGGTGCAGGTTGCTCAAGCCATAGCACCGCCGCTTCAATACCTTGATCTTATTGTTGAGCCCTTCGACGAAACCGCTATTGCGGCGTTCGGTAAAATAATTGGTGGTCTCGTCCCAATGACGGGTCAACGTTTTCAGGAAGGATTGAAAACACGTCATACCGGCGTTCTTGACCCGCCGGATCCAGCCACCGAGTTTGCGCTTGGCCTGACCTTTTGACAGGGGCATGTCGAAGATGTCGGTGAGGGCTTGGCTGAGGGCATGGGCTTGCGCGAGTTTCGGGGAATGGGCGAAGAACCGGGCGCGGATCCGCCGTTCCTCGGCGCTCAGTTCGGACTCGGACTTGCGCAGGATCCACCGGACGTTCTTGAACGTGCCGTACTCGGCTTTCGACAGGTCGCGCTTGAGCCGACGCTGTTCTTGTTTGCGCAACGTCTCGACGGCGTCGCGATACAAGCGTGCGACATGGAAGCGATCGGCGCAGATGGCGACCTGTTTGCCGAAGACGGCCTTGGCCGCGCCGATGAAGCCGCTGTACAGGTCGGTGCACACGACGCGAACGGTGCGCCTCAAGGGTTTGGGGATGGTGCGCAAAAACGCCTCGACGGTCGCGCGCTTGCGGTCTTCGAGTACGGCGAGGATGCTCAGCGTGTCCTCGATCCTGGCGCTGACGATCACCACGAAGTTGCCGTGGCCTTTGGTCAAGGCGATCTCGTCGAGCCCGAGCACGGGCAGCGCCGGGAGCGCCGTCCAATCGATGCGGCTCGGGACGTAGCGATCGAGGATGCCTTCG
>NZ_JAABRP010000320.1 GCF_011390875.1 Thiocapsa sp. | reverse complement strand
GTTCCGAATCGCTCGATCCTCGAAGCGGTTTCCATTCCCAACCATTCAGAGTCCTGAACCGCGTCCCCTCCGACGCGCCGGGGATCGCCGAGAGCCGATCCCGCGCGATGTCGGCGCAAAGTACGCCGGACGCGGTTCAGCAGGAGACATCATGATCGAGGTTCGCGAGCTGAGTCGCAGCTATGGCGAGCTCAAGGCGGTGCAACAGGTGTCGTTCGACATCGGCCGCGGCGAGATCGTCGGGCTGCTCGGCCACAACGGGGCCGGCAAGACCACCATCATGAAGATGATGACCGGTTATCTGGAGCCGAGCAGCGGCTCGATCCGGATCGACGGGCTGGATATCGCCGAGCAGCGGCGCGAGGCGCAACGGCGCATCGGCTATTTGCCCGAGAACTGCCCCCTCTACCCCGAGATGCGTGTGATCGACTACCTGGACTACCAGGCGGCACTGCACGGGATGGCCGACAACCGCCGTCCCGCGGCCATCCGCCGGGCGATCGCGCGCACCGATCTCGGTCCCAAGGCGACCGCGACCATCGGCACCCTTTCGCGCGGCTATCGCCAACGCGTGGGCGTGGCCCAGGCGATCCTGCACGAGCCTGCGATCCTCATCCTGGACGAGCCGACCAACGGCCTGGACCCGTCGCAGATTCAGCACATGCGAAGCCTGGTGCGCGAGCTGGCCAAGGACGCGACCCTCATCATCTCTACCCATGTCCTGCAGGAGGTCGAGGCGGTGTGCAGTCGGGTGCTCATCATGCGCGGCGGCCAACTGGCGCTCGACAGTGCACTGGATGCCATCGGGCGACCCAAACGGCTGCTTGTCACGCTCGACTGCTCACCCGAAGAGGCCCGCCCGGTGCTCGCCCGGATCGAGGGGGTCACCGACGTCGAGGTGTGGGACGGAGAGGCGGGTCTTCGCCACTTTGCCCTGAGCGCCGCGGATCCGCAGGCGCTCGCACCGCTGGTCGCCAAGGCGCTCGGCGGACAACCCTGGAACCTCTACGGACTCGCGCCCGAGCGGCGCGACCTCGAAGACCTCTTCGGAGCCGTGACCTTGGAGCAGATGGAGGTGGCTCATGTCTGACATCCTGCGCGTCGCACGCCGCGAGCTCGGCGCCTTCTTCGGCTCGCCGGTCGCCTATCTCTTCATCGGCGCCTTCCTGGCGGTTTCGCTCTTCGTCTTCTTCTGGGTCGATGCCTTCTTCGCGCGCAACATCGCCGATGCCCGACCCCTGTTCGACTGGATGCCGGTACTGCTGATTTTTCTCTGCGCCGCCCTGACCATGCGGCTCTGGAGCGAAGAGCGACGCGCCGGAACGCTCGAGACACTCATGACCCTGCCGGTGCCGACCCTGAATCTAGTCCTCGGCAAGTTCCTCGCGGGTCTGGCATTGGTCGCGATCGCCTTGGCCCTGACGCTGCCGATCCCGCTGACCGTCTCGCTCCTGGGTCCGATGGACTGGGGCCCGGTGATCGGTGCCTATCTGGCCACCCTGCTGCTGGCGTCGGCCTATCTGGCGATCGGACTCTTTGTCTCGTCGCGCACCGACAACCCGATCGTCGCACTGATCGGGACCACCCTGGTCGGCGCCCTGCTCTACCTGATCGGCACCCCGGCGCTGACCAATCTGGTGGGGCACGACGGCGGCGAGCTGCTCCGCCTCATCGGCAGCGGCTCGCGCTTCGAGTCCATCACACGCGGTGTGATCGATCTGCGCGATCTCTATTACTACCTGAGCATCGTCGGCGCCTTCCTCGCCCTCACCCTCTACAGCCTGGAGCGTCTGCGCTGGGCCGAATCGGACGCCAACCGGCGGCATCATCGACGCTGGACCCTGGTGAGCGGGCTTGCGGTCGCCAACCTTCTGGCCGCGAACCTCTGGCTCGGCGCCGTCGGCAACGCCCGCGTGGATCTCACCGAGGGTCGGGTCTACTCGATCTCGGAGGCGACTCGGACCTATCTCGGCCAACTGCAGGAGCCGCTCCTGATCCGCGGCTATTTCAGCGCGGACACGCACCCCTTGTTGGCCCCGTTGGTCCCTCAGATCCGCGACCTGCTGCGTGAGTATCAGATCGCCGGCGGCGGCCGGGTTCAGGTCGAGCTCGTCGACCCCGAGCGCTCGCCCGAGCTCGAGCGCGAGGCCGGCGAGCAATACGGGATCCGTCCCGTCGCCTTCCAGACCGCGACCAAGTATCAGGCATCCGTGGTCAACTCCTATTTCGATATCTTGATCAAGTACGGCGATCAGTTCGAGACGCTCGGCTTTCAGGACCTGATCGACGTGAAGGTTCAAGGCGAGACCGATCTGGATGTACGCCTGCGCAACCCCGAGTACGATCTCACCCGCGTGATCCGCAAGGTCCTCTACGGCTATCAGGGCGCCGGCGATCTCTTCGCCAATCTCAACGAGCCGGTGCGTTTCCGCGGCTTCATCTCGCCGGCCGATCGCCTGCCAGAGCCCTTGCCTGCGCTGCGGGCCGACTTAGAGTCAATCCTGTCCGAGCTTGCCGAGAGGGGCGGCGAGCGCTTCAGCGTCGAAATCCAGGATCCTGCGGCCGGCGACGGCACGCTGGCCCAAACGATCGCCGAGCAGTTCGGTTTCGAGCCGCTGGTGGTCAGTCTGCTCGATCCCACGCCCTTCTACTTCTACATGGTGCTCGAATCCGGCGATCAGGCCGTTCCGGTTCCGCTCCCCGAGTCGCTCGATCGAGCGGGTCTGACACGCGCCATCGAGTCCGGCATCAAGCGGTTCGCTCCGGGGGTCTTGCGGACCATCGCGCTCTACACGCCGCCGTCGACGCCCGGGATGTTCGGCGAGCCGGCTGCCGGACCCGGCTATGGCCTCTTGCAGGAGACCCTGCGCACCGGATTCAATCTGCGCGAGACGGATCTCACATCCGGTCAGGTCGGCGAGGATGCCGATCTGCTCCTGGTGGTCGGACCCGCGGCCCTGGACGAGCGCCAGCAGTTCGCCATCGACCAATTCCTGATGCAGGGCGGGACCGTCATCCTGGCCGCATCCAGCTTCGATCTGGACCTGGCCGGGGGCTCCATCGCGGCGCGGGCAGCCCCGACCGGGCTGGAAGACTGGCTTGCCCATCAGGGGCTGACACTCGAGCCGAGCCTGGTGCTCGACCCCAAGAACACGCCTTTCCCGATCCCGGTGCAGCGTGATCTGGGCGGCTTTATGGTCGAAGAGATCCAAACGCTCGACTATCCCTATTTCCCGGATGTCCGCAGCGACGGACTCGCGCAGGACTCCGGAATCACCTCGGCCCTCGGCCAGATCACCATGAACTGGTCCTCGCCGATTCAGATCGATGCCGAGAAGAACGCCGATCGGCGTGTGATCGAGCTGATCCGCAGCTCCTCCGGGTCCTGGACCAGCGCGTCGGAGAACATGCAGCCCGACTTCGAAACGCACGGCAGTCTCGGTTTTCCGCGCGGCGAAGATCGCGGCAGCCGTGCCCTGGCCGTTGCGGTCGAGGGACGCTTCGACTCGGCCTTCGCGGGGCGTCCCTCGCCGCTCCTCGACGATTCGTCCGAAGACGACGCATCCGAGGACAGCGGGCCCGACGACACCGACCCGCAGGCGATCGACCCTGAGACGGGCGAACCCGTCGAGGACAAGGCCCCGGTCATCTCGGGCGTCGTGGAGACCTCGCCCGCTTCGGCTCGACTGATCCTGATCGGCTCTTCGACCTTCCTTTCGGACA
>NZ_JAABRP010000319.1 GCF_011390875.1 Thiocapsa sp. | reverse complement strand
GCTTGCTCCTCGCCATGCTGGCCCAGGGCGGCACCGTCTCGGCGGCGAGCCTGATCGCCGTGGATGCCGACCAGCAGAGTGCGTTCGGCATCACGCTGACCGCCCCGCTCCCGGCCGCCGAGACCCTGACTCGGCGTTATCCGGCCGAGGTGGCGGTGCCGAACCGGCAGATGCGGGTGGTGGCGGCACCGCAGAGCGGCGTGCTGGAGAGTCTTCTGGTCGCCGAGGGCGAGCGGGTCGAGGTCGGCCAAGTCCTGGCCGAGCTGCGCAGCCCGGAGCTGGTGGACGCCCAGAGTCAGTATCTGGAGTCATTGACGCGGCTCGAGCTGATCGAGACCGAGCTGGCCCGCGACCGGACCTTGTTCCGCGAAGGCGTGATCGCCGAGCGGCGTCTACTGGAGAGCCAGTCCAAGCAGCGCGAGCTGACGACGATGGTCGAGCAGCGTCTTCAGTTGCTGGAGCTGGCCGGTTTCGGCAGCGAGGACATCATGACGCTCGCGCGCACCCGGCGGCTGACCAGTCGGCTGCCGGTACGCGCGCCGATCGGTGGCGTAGTGCTCGAACAGATGGTGAGCACGGGGCAGTCGGTCGCGACCGCCGCCCCGCTCTACCGGGTGGCCGAGCTCAACCCCTTGTGGCTCGAGATCCATGTTCCCGTGGAACGCATCGTCGGGGTGCAGGAAGGCGGGCGCGTCCTCCTGCCCCGCGAGGACACCGCCGGAACCATCGTGACCATCGGGCGGATGGTCCATGGTCAGGATCAGGGCGTTCTGGTGCGCGCCGAGATCACCGAGGGGGCCGAACGTCTGCGTCCGGGTCAATTCGTCGAGGTCCAGTTGAGCGCGGAGGCGCAAGGCGAGAGTTGGCGCGTCCCGCTGGAGGCCGTGGTACGCCACGCAGGCAACACCTATGTGTTCGTGAATCGGGACGGCGGATTCGAAGCGCTTCCGGTGCGGGTGCTCGCCGAGGAGGAAGGCAGTGCCGTGGTTGCGGGTGAGCTGACGGCGACCGACCGTCTCGTGGTCACCGGTGTCGTCGCCGTCAAGGCGGCTTGGCTCGGGGGCGCCGAATAATGCTCGCCCGTCTGATCCAGTTCGCGCTGACCCAGCGGCTTTTGATGCTGCTGGCCATGCTGGCGCTCATCGGCGGCGGCTGGATGGCCTTCAAGGCCACCCCGATCGATGCCTTCCCGGATGTCTCCACCACTCAGGTGAAGATCATCGTGAAGGCGCCGGGGATGACCCCCGAAGAGGTGGAGACGCGCATCACCAATCGGATCGAGCTGGAGATGCTCGGCATCCCGAACCAGACGATGCTGCGCTCCATCGCCAAATATGCCCTGACCGACATCACGCTGGATTTCGCCGAGGGCACCGACATCTACTGGGCGCGGCAACAGGTCGCCGAGCGGCTCGGAGCCATCTGGGGCGATCTGCCCGACGGCGTGGAAGGCGGGCTCGCGCCCATGACCACGCCGCTCGGGGAGATGTTCATGTTCAGTATCGAGGGCGGTGATCTCTCCCTGGAGGCTCGTCGCGATCTGCTCGACTGGACGATCCGCCCGGCCCTGCGCGCCGTGCCCGGCGTGGCCGATGTCAATGCGCTCGGCGGCCTGGTCACGAGCTTCGAGGTGGTGCCGGACAATGCACGCATGGCCGCACGCGGGATCCGCCTGGAGGATCTGACCGCGGCGATCACGGCGAACAATCGCAACGACGGTGCCGGACGCCTGAGCGCGGGCGAGGAGGTGCTGCTGGTCCGCAGCCAAGGGGCGATCAAGACACTGGAGGATCTCGGCGCCATCGTGGTCGGGGGCAATGCGCGCCAACCGGTGCGGGTCGCCGATATCGCCGAGGTGCGATTCGGTTCCCTGACCCGCTACGGCGCGGTCACACGCAACGGCAGCGGGGAAGCGGTCGAGGGTCTGGTGCTGGCGCTGCGCGGTGCCAATGCGCGCGAGGTCGTACGCGGCATCCATGCCAAGCTCGCTGAGTTGGAGCCGGCGCTGCCGGAGGGTGTGACGGTCGATGTCTTCTACGATCGCGGTGTCCTCGTCGACAAGGCCGTACACACGGTGACAAAGGCGCTGATCGAAGCAACGGTTCTGGTCCTGATCCTGCTGGTACTCTTCCTGGGCGATCTGCGCGCGGCCCTGACTGTCGCCTTGATCCTGCCGCTATCGGCTCTGGCGACCTTCATCCTGATGCGTCAGTTCGGGTTATCGGCCAACCTCATGTCGCTCGGCGGCTTGACTATCGCGATCGGGATGTTGGTGGACGCGGCCGTCGTGGTGGTCGAGAACCTGGTGACTCACCTCAATCGTGGCGGCGCGGGCGGACGCCTTCCGCGTCTGCACATCCTCTATCGGGCCACCCGCGAGGTCGCATTGCCGGTCTCCTCCGGCATCCTGGTCATCATCATCGTCTTCCTGCCCTTGCTGACGCTGCAGGGATTGGAGGGCAAGCTCTTCATGCCGGTGGCGCTGACCATCGTCTTCGCGCTCGCCAGCTCGCTGCTGCTCTCGCTGACGGTCATCCCGGTCCTGGCCTCCTATCTGTTGGGCAAGGGCGCCGGGCACGGTGGGGGCGAGCACGCTGAACCCTGGCTGGTGCGCATCCTGACCCGGATCTATGTCCCGGTGCTCGACTGGAGCCTGCGCCATCAGTGGGTTCTGCTGAGCGGGGCGCTGGCCCTGTTGATCGCCGCGGGCGCACTCTACACCCAGGTCGGCAAGTCCTTCATGCCGACCATGGACGAGGGCGATCTGATCGTCCAGTTGGAGAAGCTGCCCTCGATCAACCTGGCCGAGTCCATCGCCATCGACCAACGCGTCCAGGCGGCGATCCTTGCCGAGGTGCCCGAGGTCGAGTCGATCATCGCACGCACCGGCTCCGACGAGCTCGGTCTCGACCCCATGGGGCTGAACCAGACCGACAGCTTCCTGGTGCTCAAGCCTCATGAGACCTGGCGCTTCACGACCAAGGACGAGCTGATGAACGCCATCCGCGCAGTGCTGGACCGCTTCCCCGGCATGGACTACGCGTTTACGCAACCGATCGAGATGCGCGTCTCCGAGATGTTGACCGGTGTGCGCGGCGATCTTGCGGTAAAGGTCTTTGGCCCCGACTCCAAGCAGCTCAATGGGCTCGCAGAGCAGATCGTCGGGGTACTGAACGGCATCGCCGGCGCCCAAGATGTCTACACCCCGCGCAACGACGGCGCCCAGTACCTGAATCTGGTGGTGGACCGTCTGGAGGCCGGGCGACTGGGGGTGGACGCGGACGCTTTGGCCGATCTGCTTCGTGCCCAGGTCGAGGGGCTGACCGTCGGGATCCTGGATGTCGAGGGCACGCGTCGCCCGCTTCTGGTGCGCGGTCCCGAGGCGCTGCGCGAGTCGCCCTCGCGCTTCGCCGGCCTTCAGGTGTCGCTGCCCGATGGACGCGCTGTGCCGCTCAACAACCTGGTGCACATGGAGCGCATGGAGGGGCCGGTGGCGATCGGGCGCGAGCGCGGCAGTCGCATGGCGGTCGCCATCGCCAACGTCGACGGACGCGACCTGGTGGGATTCGTCGCCGAGGCGCGTGCGGCGGTCGCCGCACAGGTCGAGCTGCCGCCCGGCTATCGACTGGAATGGGGCGGCGAGTTCGAGAACCAGCAGCGCGCCGCGGCCCGCCTCGCACTGGTGGTGCCGGTGGCGCTGGTACTGATCTTCCTGGTGCTTTTCTCGACCTTCGGCTCGGTAAA
>NZ_JAABRP010000318.1 GCF_011390875.1 Thiocapsa sp. | reverse complement strand
GCGGCGTGCCGGCCCGATTGAGATCGATACCCGTGTAGCCGCCGCCCGCGAGGTTCTCCTCGTGCAACGACTTGCCGGCGTCCTCTTCGAGATGCGCACGCGTCACCCCGATCGACTTGACCGCACCGTCGCCGAGCACGATCTCCACTCGCCCCTCCCCGACGATCGGCAGCTCGTACTGACTGATCTGGTAGCCCTTCGGAAGGTCAGGATAGAAGTAGTTCTTGCGCGCGAACACCGAGCGCGGCGCCACCTCGGCACCGATCGCCTTGCCGAAACGCACGGCCAAACGCACCGCCTCGGCATTGAGAACCGGCAGCACGCCCGGCAGACCCAGATCGATAGCGCAGGCCTGCGTGTTGGGCGGCGCGCCGAAGGCGATCGATGCACCCGAGAAGATCTTGGATTGGGTCGCGAGCTGAGTATGGACCTCGAGCCCGATCACGGTTTCCCATTGCATGCTGTCTAACCTATGTCGCGATCGTACGTTCGGCAAACCTGCCGTTTCATGTCGCTCACTTCTTCAACGTTCAGGGCGCGCCAAGCGACAAGCTCGCCGATCACTCGAACCCGGAAGGCGCGCCCTGATGCCAATGCGTCACATGCTGGAAGCGATGCGCGACATTCAGCAGGCGTGCCTCCTGAAAATAGTTGCCGATGATCTGCAAGCCGACCGGCAGCCCGTCGACCGGCTCGACCGGGATCGACATCCCGGGCAGGCCCGCGAGGTTGGTCGCGATGGTGTAGATGTCGTTAAGGTACATGGCCACCGGGTCGTCCGTCTTGGCCCCGAGCGCAAAGGCGGTGGTCGGTGCGGTCGGCCCCATGATAACGTCGACATCCTCGAAGGCGCGCGCGAAGTCGTCGGCGATGAGATGGCGGATCTTCTGCGCCTTCAAATAGTAAGCGTCGTAATAGCCCGCAGAGAGCACATAGGTGCCGATCATAATGCGACGCTGCACCTCGTCGCCGAAGCCCTCGGCGCGACTGCGCTTGTAGAGGTCCTCGAGATCCTTCGGATGCTCGCAGCGGTGGCCGTAGCGCACCCCGTCGAAACGCGCCAGATTGGACGAGCACTCGGCCGGAGCGACGACGTAGTAAACCGGCACCGAGAGCGGACTGTTCGGCAGGCTGATCTCCTTCACCGTGGCACCGAGTCGCTCGTACTCCTTGATCGCGTCCTGCACGGACGCCGCCACGCGCGGATCGAGCCCCTCGCCGAAATACTCCTTCGGCAAACCGATGCGCAGGCCCGCGATGTCGTCATCCAGCGCATCGACATAGTCCGGCACGTCGACGTCGGCACTGGTGGAATCGCGCGGGTCGAACCCGGCCATCTCGTCGAGCAAACAGGCCGCATCCGCCGCCGAACGGGCCAGCACGCCGGCCTGATCCAGCGAGGAGGCGAAGGCGATCATCCCCCAGCGCGAGCAGCGCCCGTAGGTCGGCTTGATGCCGGTGATGCCGCAGAGCGCCGCAGGCTGTCGGATTGAACCGCCCGTATCCGTCCCGGTGGCCGCCGCGCAGAGCCGTGCGGCGACCGCCGCGGCCGATCCGCCCGAGGAGCCGCCCGGCACGCGATCCGCGTCCCAGGGGTTGTGAACAGGCCCGTAGAAGCTCGTCTCGTTCGAGGAGCCCATGGCGAACTCGTCCATGTTGGTCTTGCCCAGCACCACCGCCCCGGCGGCGGCGAGACGCTCGACGACCGTCGCATCGTAAGGCGCGACGAAGTTGTCGAGCATCCGAGAGCCGCAACTGGTCCTGATCCCCGCCGTGCAGAAGATGTCCTTGTGCGCGATCGGGATGCCGGCGAGCGGACCGGAATCGCCCGCAGCAATCGTGCGATCGGCGCGCTCGGCCGCCGCCAGGGCCGATTCGCTCGCGACGCTGATAAAGCTGTTCAAGCGCGGATCCAGGCGCGCGATGCGCTCCAGGTAGTGGCGGGTGAGTTCCACGCTTGAATAGGTGCGCAGCCGCAGCTCCGCGGCCATTTGGGCGATCGATTTGTTCTGCATGAGTACTCGGCGTCAGTCGATGACCTTGGGAACCAGATAGAGCCCGTCCTCGGTCAAGGGGGCGATGGCCTGGAACAGCTCGCGTTGGTCCTGCTCCGACACGCGATCCGGACGCAGACGTTGGCTCATGTGCAGCGGGTGCGCCATCGGCTCGACGCCCGCCGTGTCGACCGCGTCCATCTGCGCAACCAGGTCGAGGATGTTGGAGAGATCCGCGGCATAGCGCTCGATCGACTCGGGTGCGATCTCGAGCCGTGCCAGGTGGGCGATCTTCTCGATGTCCGAAGCATCCAATGACATGACCGATCCAGCTTGATTGACAGGCCGCGCAACATAGCACAGGCGCGCGAGAGGCGGAACTTTCGGGAGCGGCGCGCGGGGCGACGGATGCGCCCTCGAAGCTTCATCGCACGACCGCACGATCGCGCGCCTTGACGAACCCACGTCTTGCGGCTTTAATATGCGGCTCCGCTACCCGCAACGGGAGCGGAACTCAAAGCGCCCAGGTAGCTCAGTTGGTAGAGCAGAGGACTGAAAATCCTCGTGTCGGTGGTTCGATTCCGCCCCTGGGCACCAAAAAAACAGATCGTTAGCACAGCGCTATCCACATCGATTAGCTCCAGGTCCTTTCAGGGTCCTTTCCTCCGCAAGATCCGCCCGCGCAAGCTACCCGATATCGCGCCGAGTCCGCTCGCGATCACGGCGGGTTGCGAAGGTTTACCCGGTCTGCGCGTTCCTTGCTTGAGCTTCCACTCAGCCGGAAGCATTCCCGCCTATGTGTGCAACCCTGGCGACCGCTCGACACGGCATGATTCTCGAAGAATTGGGGGGTTGTTTCCCGATCGGGTTTGTCGCAGCCTGAAATTTGTCCCGAAATTCAGTCGAGGGGTCGCGAGATGGACGCAATGTGCCGGTTGATGATTCGCCTGACCATCGCTGCATTGGGGTTGACCGTCTCGGTAGCCGCGTCGCTGGCGGGCCCCTTGACCGACCAGCTGGCATCAATGAAATCCGACGAGGAAGTGCTCGCCGCGACGATCCCGGAGGACGCTTTCGAGCCTCGCATCGTGCTGGACGAGGTCAGCGCAATGCTGAGCGAGCTGGCCGGTCTGGGCGGGAAGCAGAAGCGTCTGATCATGAATTGCTATGTCGACGGTTCGCCCGAGGCCAAGGTCGAGCGCTGCAATGCCTGGAGCAACGAGATCGTCCTCGCCGTCGGTGCCCAACCGGCCGAGCGCTCGGGCCTTTTGGCATCGCTGGAGCCACGCTTTGCCGACGGTCTGTTGGTCGATGGGGTCACGAGCGGCGAGCGCAGCGGTGTCCAGCTGCTTCTCGCCAATGTCGACCGACCCAAG
>NZ_JAABRP010000317.1 GCF_011390875.1 Thiocapsa sp. | reverse complement strand
AGCTCCGGTCACCGCGAGTTTGGACGAACCGGCGCCGAGTCCGCTGCCGGTGGATCCGGATCCGAGAGGACTCTGGAACGGGGACAACGCGGACATCAAGCTTCGCCTGCAGGGCCGAGAGTTTCGGCCGCGTCTGCCGCCAATAGACTTTCGACTGGCCGAGACCGACCGCCGAGTGCCCGAGGCCGTGAGCCTGGATCTCTGGTTTTCGATCGATCCGGCCATCGCGTTCGATAGGCCGCTGACCCTGGCCGCAATCGGTGACGATTTGGGCACGTTGTTATCGATCCACCTGATGAGCGATTTGCGCAGCATCGGTGTCTGGGACGGTAGCGGTTCGGGCATTCGCACCCTGAAACACCCTTTCGAG
>NZ_JAABRP010000316.1 GCF_011390875.1 Thiocapsa sp. | reverse complement strand
GGAATTTTCCACGACAAGCGTCTGGATATTCTCGTGTGTCGCGCGATAAACGAACGGCGGCTCGGACATCCCGCCCCGCCGGGGACACGACGTTGCCCCAGTGCTTCGCTATGTTACGCGAGCGCGCAGCGGGGACCAAACCGTCCACCGATCCGACGTTCTTCCGACGTTCTGCGGACGTGCCCGCATCGCATTGGATCACCCTCCAAATCGGCGACGCGCGTGGAGAGGTGTCCGCAGTCGCCCGATTTCAGGTCCGGCAGCAGAGTCGGTTCACACCACCCCTCGAGACGCCTTGATCATGCCTCCGATCTGGGTGAGGATACTCATGATTGAGAAACTCGATCATTGGCCCGCCCGCTCCCCGAGGGGGCGCCCTGCCGAGACAAAGCAACAGGTGCCGGATGAGAGGATGTAAGCTCTGTCGATACAGCACGGTCTGCAATGGTCTCCCCGGGGTCTGCATCCTGATCATCTATGCCGCCATCTTCGTGGTGGTAACCGCACTCGGCTATCTGTTCGTGACGCAAGAGCTGCTGTGATGGCGCGGGATGACAAGGGCCGGTATCACCTGTCGATGATGAAGGCCGGCGGCCGGGTGCCGACGGTCGGAGGCTCTCCCGAACGATGAAAGATCCTGTCGTGCTCGTCGGTGTCGGCGAGATGGGCGGCGTTTTCGCGCGCGGCCTTCTCATGCTCGGCCATCCCGTCTTCCCCGTGTTGCGCGGGACCTCTTTGGTCGCGGCCGCAGCCGAGCTGCCCGAGCCGCAGCTGGTGTTGATCGCGGTCGGAGAGGCCGACCTGGCCGCGACCCTCGCCACCGTTCCTGCGCAATGGCGAGGGCGTCTCGGACTCCTCCAGAACGAGCTGCTGCCGAGCGACTGGGCCGACTGCGTCGACCCGACAGTGATCTCGGTCTGGTTCGAGAAGAAGCCGGGGCGCGACCACAAGGTCATCATCCCCTCGCCGGTGTATGGCCCTCGGGCGGACCTGCTCGCGGACGCTCTGGCGACCCTGGCGATTCCCACACACCGCCTGAAGAGTACGGACGATCTCCTCTTCGAGCTGGTGCTCAAGAATCTCTTCATCCTCACGACCAATATCGCAGGGCTGCGCACGGGCGGGACGGTCGAGACCCTGTGGTCGCAGCATCGCGCCTTCGCCGAGGAGGTCGGCCATGAGGTAATCGATCTTCAGGAGGCCATGACCGGGTGTCGATTCGATCGCGATGCACTCTTCGCCGCGCTCGGCGCCGCCTTCGCGGGCGATCCCGAGCACGCCTGCATGGGGCGCAGCGCACCGACCCGCCTCGCCCGAGCCATCCGCAACGGCGAGACACACGGATTGGACCTGCCGGTCCTGCACGCGATCGCCGCCGAGCAGGATCGAGCCACGCCGTGACCCACGCCAACCCACCCGAGACCCCATCGACCAACACGGAGGCGAGCGAGGCCATCAACGAGACCGAGACGGACACCCTCCTCGCCCCCGGTCGCGCCGTGGAGCTGCATTTGGAGGTCCGCTTTCAGGATGGTTTCGTCGCACTCTCGACCTTCGACGCCGAGCCGATCGCCTGCACCATCGGCGACGGCACCCTGACCGCAGAGCTCGAGTCCACGCTTCTGGGCCTCGCCCCCGGCAGCGAGACCTATGTCGTGGCGCATGGCTCGGAGCTCTTCTCGCCCTATGACGACGCCAACATCCACTGGATGGAGCGCGAGGATTTTCCGCCCGAGATCGCGCCTGTTCCCGGTCTGGTCGTCGCCTTCGAGACACCCGGCGGGCACGAGACCAGCGGGATCGTCCTGGATCTGGATGCAGAGCGTGTGCGGGTCGACTTCAACCACCCCTTCGCCGGACGCTCGTTGACGATCCGCGTGCGCGTCTTGTCCGTGGCCGAGCCCTGAACCAAGCCCCGGCTCAGGCCCGACCCCGAGGCGTGAATTTTCCCGACCGATCCCCTATTCTTCGAGACTATGAACATCCTCCTCGCCAATCCCCGTGGGTTCTGTGCCGGCGTCGACCGCGCAATCGAGATCGTCGATCGCGTGCTTGAGCTCTACGGCGCACCCGTCTATGTCCGGCATGAGGTGGTGCACAACCGCTTCGTTGTCGACGGTCTTAAACGACGCGGCGCCGTCTTCGTCGAGGAGGTCGACGAGGTCCCGGACGGGGCGACTCTGATCTTCAGTGCCCACGGCGTCGCTCAAGAGGTGCGACGTGCGGCGGAGGGGCGAAACCTGCGCGTTTTCGACGCGACCTGCCCCTTGGTCACCAAGGTCCATCTCGAGGTCGCACGGCACTGCAAGAACGGTGTCGAGGTCATCCTGATCGGTCATGCCGGCCATCCCGAGGTGGAGGGCACCATGGGCCAGTGTCTGAGCGACGGTGGGTCGATGCATCTCGTGGAGTCGGTCGCCGACGTCGGCGGGCTCGAGATCAAGGACCCATCGCGGGTTGCCTATGTCACCCAGACCACCCTCTCGGTGGACGACACGAGCGGCATCATCGACGCATTGCGTGAACGCTTTCCCGAGATCCAGGGACCGAAAAAAAGCGACATCTGCTACGCGACGCAGAACCGACAGGACGCAGTCCGTGATCTCGCGGCGCGCTGCGATCTGCTGTTGGTGGTCGGCTCGGCCAACAGCTCCAACTCCAACCGGCTGCGCGAGCTGGCCGAGAAACAGGGCTGCACCGCTTACCTGATCGACGGCCCGGAGGACATCCGCCGAGACTGGCTCAGCGCCTCGCCGCGGGTCGGACTCACCGCCGGGGCCTCCGCCCCCGAGGTCCTGGTCGATCAAGTCATCGCACAGCTTAAAGCCTGGGGTGTCGTGGGGGTCGAAGAGCAGGACGGAATCCGCGAGCAGGTCGTCTTCCCGTTACCGCGCGAGCTCGGCGCAAGGGCAACACCATGAGCGATGTACTGGTCGTCGGCGGCGGCATCATCGGTCTCCTCACGGCGCGCGAGCTGGTCGAGGCGGGTGCCGAGGTCACTCTGATCGAGATGGGCGAGACCGGCCGCGAGTCATCCTGGGCCGGCGGCGGAATTATCTCCCCGATCTACCCTTGGCGCTACGCGGACGCGGTGACCGCCCTGGCGAGCTGGAGCCAGCAGGTCTATCCGGGGCTCGCCGAGGCGCTCCTGCAGGAGACCGGTATCGATCCCGAGCTAACGCTGAGCGGTATGCTGGTGCTGGACATGGATGAGCACTCGATCGCCGTCTCCTGGGCGAAGCGCCACGACCATCCCATCGAGATGGTCGAAGGCTCGCACCTGCATGAGCTCGAGCCTCAGCTCGGACCCGGTCTCACGCGAGGCCTCCTGCTGCCGCGTATCGCCCAGGTGCGCACGCCGCGACTCGCCAAGGCGGTTCGCCGCTCGGTTGAAGAGCGGATCCAGCTGCGCGAAAACGAGGAAGTGCTGGAGCTTCTCGTCGACGCCGGTCGGATCACCGGGGTAAGGACCCCGGACGGCGCCATCGAGGCCCGCCAGGTCGTGATTTGCACCGGTGCCTGGACCGCCAAGCTGCTCGAGCAACTCGGCCAAACCCCGGACATCGCGCCGGTGCGCGGTCAGATGATCCTCTTCTACGGCAAGCCAGGTCAGATCAACCATATCACCCTGCACCGCGAGCAGTATCTTATTCCGCGGCGCGACGGACGGATGTTGTTCGGAAGCACCCTCGAGCACACCGGATTCGTCAAGACGACCACCGCCGAGGTCAAAGAGGCTCTCTACCGTGCCGCCTTC
>NZ_JAABRP010000315.1 GCF_011390875.1 Thiocapsa sp. | reverse complement strand
GACCCTCGGGCGGCAGGCGGATCGGACGATGGTCGGCGTCGAGCAACCCGCGCAGACGCGGCTCCGGCTCCATGCCTTGAATGCTGGTGCGGTAGTCTCGGGTCCCGTTGATCAGGCGCACCGGCACGCTGCGATAGCCCTCCACATAGGCCACGCCGGGCAGGGTGCGCAGCTCGGCCAGCGAGCGCTCGGGTGTGGGGTCGGTGAAGCTGAGATGGACATCCATGTTCATGACCAGCCGGTATTGGATGTCGAGCAAGTGGTCGACCGCGCCGAACTGATAGCTCCCGAGGAGCAGGAGTCCGCCGGACAGCCCGATCCCGATCATCGAGAGCAGGGCCTTGGTGCGATGGCGCAGGAGGTTGCGCAGGATGATCCGGGTCGGCTGGTCCAGTCGCCGACCGAGTGCGGAGCGTTCGAGCCAGGAGGCATGAAAGCGCCGGGGTGCGGGCGGACGCATCGCCTCCGCGGGCGGCATCGCGACCGCACGGCCCACGGCGCGAACGGTGCCCAATGCGGCGGCACAGGCGGAAACCAGAAGGGCTAGAGCAACGATCCGAGGCTGGAGGCGGAAGCTCGTTTCCGGGAAACGATAGTATTCGGCGTAGACCCCGGCCATCCCTTCCGCCGCCCAAGCGCCGAGGGCAATCCCGAGCAGCGATCCCACGACCACGATGAGACCGGTCAGCAGGCCGTAATGCGCGGCGATGTCCCGGTTGCCGTAGCCGAATGCCTTGAGGATCGCGACTTGCTGGCGCTGGGTCTGGATGATCCGCCCCATCAGTAGATTCAGCAGGAAGGCCGCGACCGAGAGGAAGATGGCGGGGAGCACGATGGCCATCACGCGGAGCTGGTCGAGCTCTTCGGACAGGAAACGATGCGAGATCTGGTCCTCGCGGCCCATGGCCCCGATCCCGCCGTAGCGGGCCAGATGCAGGTCCAGGGTCTCGATGACCGTCTCCGCGTCGGCCCCGGACTGGAGCGAGAGCAGGACGCTGTTGAAGGCACCGTCCATGTCCATCGCGTGGGCCAGTGCTCGGCGGTTCATCCAGAGGACCGCAAAGCGTTTGTAGTCCGGCAGGATGTCCGCCGGCCCCACCTGATAGACGAACTCGGGCGACAGGGCCACACCGCTGACGGTCAGGGTTTGGAGACGGCCGTTGATGATCGCCTCCAACCGATCGCCCGCCCGCAGTGCCTGCGCCTCGGCGAACGGCTCGCTCAACACCACCTGGTCCGATCGGTCCGGCTCGGGCAGTGCGCCCTCGCGCAGATACAGCCGATTCAGCCCCGGCTGACGACCGTCCGGGATCGAGAGCAGCAGACCGCGGACCGGCTCGTCGAAACCCGCCACCTCCAGGCGTACCGGTGCCTGAACCCGCGTCTCGACCTGGTTGACGCCCGGGATCTCGCGCAGACGCGCCGCGAGCCCTTCCGGGGCGCGCTTGAGATCGGCAAAGACATGGGCGAAGTGATGGCCGTCGTAGAACCGGGCCTGCGACAGACGCAGGGCATCGAGCGTGGTCACGGACAGGATCAGCACCATCACGCCCGCGGCGATCACCACCGCGATGGCGGCGACCTGTCCCTTGAGGTCGAAGAGATCGCGCAGGAGCTTGGTGTGCAGTGCTCGCATCGGTCGACCTCGGCGACACCATCGGAAACACGGTCCGAGCGTCTCCGATCCGCTCAGAACGCGTCCGCTTCGACCTCCAGATAGGCGAGCGAGACGTGCTTGCCCAATTCCTCCTCGAAGCCCGGCCAGTCCTTGAAGCGGGCAAGCTGCTCCGCGATGATCGGACGCATCTCGAAGTCGCTTCCGCCGCTCTCGTACAAGGCCGCGACGCCGTCGTAGACCCCGGTCAGATACTCGCGATAGGCATCGACGATCTCCCAGCCGCCGGTTTGGCCGCGTCCCGGAATCAGCACGCTCGCCGTCACCGTGGCTTTGACCCCATCCAACGCATTGATGCTGCCGATGAAGGATCCGTCGTCCATGCGCACGATGCGCCCGTTGCAGGCGTTGTCGCCCAGGAACAGCGCGTCCAGCTCCGGGATCTCGAACATCAGGTCCGAGGTGCTGTGCACGTGCGGGAAATAGTGGGTCTTGAAAGTAAGCCCTCCGATCGAAAGGGTCTCGCCACCCTCGAGCGCATGCGTCGGACCCTCCGCCACCGTCCCTTCGGTGGCGCCTTCGGTCGCGCTCATCATGCGTTGGACCCACTCCTCGCCGGCACCTTCGGCGACCAGCTTCAACATCTCGGGATGTCCGTAGATCGGAACCTGCGGGGCGGCAGCCAGCATCGCCTGATTGCCGAGCCAATGGTCCCCGTGGACGTGCGTGTTCAGCACCGCCAGCAGCGGTTTGTCGGTCACCTTGCGGATCTGGCGCAGGACCATCTCCCCGGTCTGGACGCTCGACCCCGGATCCACGACGATCACGCCGCTCTCCGTGACCAGGAAGGCCGGGTTGTTCATGAACCCCTGATTCTCGGGGGTCGGATAGTCCACCGGTCCGTGGATCACATAGAGACCGGGAGCGACCTGGTCCGCCGGGTAGTCCGGCAGGTCCGGGCCACGTTCGGCCAGGGCGGGAAAGGCGAGGGCGAGCATCAGGCAGGAGAGCAGGGCGATCGGCCATGAGAGCCCGTGCGGGATTCGATCAAGCGGCATGGGTAAGCATCCTCACGGTGAACCAAAATGGCGTTATACAGCAGGCGTGGCGAGGGAGCATCCCGAGTCCGTTGCGATTCAGGCCTTGGGTCAGGCCGGGAGCCCGAGACCGTCTCGCGCGGCGAGAGCCGTCCTTGAGGCTCACGGTCTCGACACATTTGCCGTGCTGCACTAGAAACTGGACCAGCCGAGATGCTCGCCGATCCATGCCTGAAGAGACCGCACCGCGGAGCGATCTTCCCAGGTGGCGTAAGGATCGGAAACCTGCCAACCCGGTTCGTTGCGCCAGCGCCGATCGAACCAGGTCAGCGCAGCGCGGAGAAAGGGATCATCCGCCGGACCCACGACAAGGACATTTGTCTCCAGGTTGAAGTCGTCCAGATTCCGTCGGGTGAAATTCGCCGACCCCGTCATGAGTACGGCCTGGCCATCGGCGCGTTCCAGAACAAGCTGCTTGGCGTGACATTGCTCCCCGGTGGTATGACACCAGCGCACCGGGATTCCGGCATCGTGGAAATGCCGCCCGGTCTGACGATTGGGGATTCCACTCTTCTCCCGGCCGAAGGCATCCCGGTTGGGGTCGAGCAGGATTCGGACATCGACGCCTCGACCGGCGGCGTCTTTGACGGCTTGGATCAGCGTCTCGTGGGAAAAGTAGAACATGGCGATATCGAGCCGATCCCCCCGTGCCGTGCTCTCGATCGTGTCGAGTGCCGCCTTTCGGATTCGGCTTTCGGTGATGATCCGTGCCTGCAGTCGACCCTGCGACGGCGCCTCTGGATCGGCCGGGATTTCGAACGGAACCGGCCCGGCGGAAAAGCGGATCACGGAGGTTTCGGTTTCCAGGAGATCCAGTGCCGCATGGCCGCGAAACACGACAGCCGTGTTCACATGGGCGCTGCTCGCGTCGTGTGGATTGGCCGACGTCACCAGGGCCACCCAGTCATCGCCTTCATCGGCTATGAGTGTCTTGCGGTGATTGGCCTTGAGGTTGAGCAAGGCCAGATAGGTCCGCAGCGTGACCGCCTCTTCGCCCACCGGATTGGGCAGCCAGCCACGGTTACTGTTGCCGAGCCACTGGCAGCAGAGTCGCCATGCCGCCGACCAGAGGGGGTTGGGATCGCGCAGTCGGCCGAGATC
>NZ_JAABRP010000314.1 GCF_011390875.1 Thiocapsa sp. | reverse complement strand
GGTCAGGATCGGGGTCTCGATATCCAGAAAACCCTGCGCGTCGAGGAAGTAGCGCATCGCCTGTGTCACCCGGCTGCGGGTGCGCAGGCGCGCCTGCATCTCGGGGCGGCGCAGGTCCAGATAGCGGTAGCGCAGACGCAGCTCCTCGGAGGCGTCGGCGCCGTGCTCGTCGAGCTGGATCGGCGGCGTCTCGGAGGCGTTGAGGATCTCCAGATCCAGACCCAGCACCTCGATCTCGCCGGTCGGCAGATCCGGGTTGACGGTCCCCGCCGGACGCGCGCGCACCCGGCCCGTGACCTTGAGCACGTACTCGCTGCGCGCCTGCTCGGCGCGGGCGAAAACCTCGGGGCGATCCGGATCGAAGACGATCTGCACAAGACCTTCGCGGTCGCGCAGATCGATGAAGATCACCCCGCCATGATCCCGACGCCGATGCACCCAACCGCACAGCACGACCTCTTGGCCCTCATGGCGGCTATTCAGTTCTCCACAGTACTGCGTGCGCATCGTCGTCTCGCCTCGTGTCTTCGCATCGAGCGACGCAAAAGCGCGTCGCTCGATCAGGTTGATTGCGTGATGGGGTGGGGAAAGATCGGTCGCCGCGTCCGGCTCACGCCGCGGGCTTTTTTTCGACCGGCTTCGGTTTTGGCGTGGCGCTCGCGTCCGGCTTCGCCGTGGTGGTGCCGCCCTTGTCGCCCGAGCCAGCGCCCGAGCCGGAAGCCGCACTGTCACCCGACTTAGTCTCCTTCTTCTCGCCGGTGTCGTGCAGATTCTTTTGATTCGACTTTTTGAAGTCGGTCTCGTACCAACCGCCGCCCTTCAACCTGAAGGCAGCCGCGGAGATCTGTTTGCGCAGCGTCGGCTGACCGCACGCGGGGCAGTCCACCAGGGGCGGATCGCTGATCTTCTGAATCTGCTCAAGCTCATGACCGCAGGCCTCGCAGCGGTACTCGTAGATCGGCATCGTTCGTTCCTCGACAAAAGCAAGCTGACGCCAATTATCAGGCGTTTCCAAGAGAATGGATACCGCGGGACACAACCGGCCGGGGCGGCTCGAACAGCCCCTTCATCGGTCTCGTGCTACACTGATCCAGTGTACTCGTGCGGAGACCTTCATGGCCAATCTGACAATCACCGTCGACGACGAGATCCTCAAGCAGGCGCGAATGCGCGCACTGGAAGAGAACAGCTCGGTCAACGCCATACTGGGGCGCTATCTGCAGGACTACGCGCAAGCCGACGCGGCGCGACAGCGGCGCCAAGAAGCGCTCGACGCGCTCCTTGCGTTGGCGCAGCAGTGCGGCTGCGGCCGCGGCGGACAGACCTGGAAGCGCGAGGATCTGCATGAGCGGTGAGATCCGTTTTCTCGACACCAATGTGCTGGTCTATCTCTTCGACGGTGATGAGCCGGCGAAACAGGCCATTGCCGAGCGGATCTTTCGCGACGATTCCGGGATCAGGTTCAGCACCCAGGTCCTTGCTGAATTTTACGTCACGGTCACCCGCAAATTGGGGCGTCCGATGTCGCCGCAGCAAGGCTTGGCCGCCGTGCAACACCTCAGGACCTATCCTGTCGCGGTGATTACCCAAGACCTGGTCACTCGGGGAATCAGCCGCAGCATTGACTCGCGGATCTCCTTTTGGGACGGCCTGATCGTGGAGACCGCACTGGCCGAAAAGGCTCACCTGCTGATTACGGAAGACCTTCAGGACGGATGGACGATCGGATCCATGCGGGTGTGGAATCCCTTCAAGTCCGCCGAGAGTGACCATCCCCGACCATACTGAGCGCCGCCTCAAAACACCGATGACATCCTCGATCAAGCGAACCATCCTTGTCACCGGCTGCTCCAGCGGCATCGGACTCGCCTGCTCGCTAGGTCTGGCTCAGCGCGACTGGCTGGTTATCGCATCCGCGCGAAAGTCCGAAGATGTGTCCCGTCTGAAGGAGCAAGGTCTCACGGCGGTTCAACTCGACCTGGACGACCCGGAGAGTATCGCGAATGCCCTCGCGCAGACCCTGGACATCACCGGCGGACGGCTCGACGCACTCTTCAACAACGGTGCCTACGGACAACCGGGCGCGGTGGAGGATCTGACCCGAGACATCCTGCGCGCCCAACTGGAGACGAACCTGCTCGGCTGGCATGATCTGACCTGCCGCGTCATCCCGATCATGCGCCGGCAAGGTCACGGCCGCATCGTGCAGAACAGCTCCATCCTGGGCTTTATCCCGCTACCCTTTCGCGGCGCCTATGTCGCGAGTAAATATGCGCTGGAAGGGCTTACGAACACCCTGCGTCTGGAGCTACGCGGCAGCGGGATCTCGGTCTCCTTGATCGAGCCCGGCCCCATCCTGAGTCGCTTTCGAGACAACGCCTACCTCGCACTGAAGGCGAACATCGACACCCAGCAGAGTGTCCACCATGACGCCTATGCGCGTGCTGAGGAACGGCTCACCAAGGCAGGCCCCGTCCAGCCTTTCACCCTTCCGCCCGAGGCCGTGATGAAAAAGCTCATCCATGCCCTGGAAAGCCCACGCCCGCGGATTCGCTATGCAGTGACCTTCCCCACCCACCTCTTCGGCGTGCTCACCCGGATCCTGCCCGACAGCGTGCTGGACTGGGTCATCGCACGCATCTCACGCGGCGGCGCCGGGTAGGCACGACAGCCGCCGGAATGGCCCGCGACCCTGCAGCTCTGTCTATGGTGGTCAGTGGTTCGATCATTTCCGGGAAAGAACGCCCGGCGGACCTCGGTTGCACGACCGGCCGAAGCGCGTTCAGCGCGGTTCCCGAGATCATCGTAATGAGCGCGACCCCGTCGGCCGTCAGGACGGTGGAAGAGGACGACTGCAAGTCGTCTATCCCGGGGGCGACGCTTCGCTCCTCCGGAAATCACCTTAAAGATATCGAAAAAACATCCGTTTAAACCGCGTCCCGCCGACGCTGCGGAAATCAGCCAAGGCCAGCCCTACAGACAGCCATCGCATGGACTGCCGGACGCGGTTTAAACGTAGCGCACCTCCAAGATCTCGAACTCCCGCACCCCACCCGGCACCTGCACCGAGGTGACATCGCCCTCGCTCTTGCCGATCAGACAGCGGGCAATCGGCGAGCCGACCGAGATCTTGCCCTGCTTCAGATCGGCCTCGTCCTCGCCGACGATCTGAAAGGAATGCTCGACATCCTTATCCAGCTCCAGAACCTGCACAGTCGCGCCGAAAACGACGCGCCCGTTGGCGGCGAGCTGCGTCACATCGATGATCTGCGCGTTCGCCAACTTGCCCTCGATATCCTGAATACGCCCTTCGACAAAGCCCTGCTGCTCACGTGCGGCATGGTACTCGGCGTTCTCCTTCAGATCGCCGTGCGCCCGCGCCTCGGCGATCGCCTCGATGATCCGGGGGCGCTCGATGCGCTTGAGCCGCTCGAGCTCTTCGCGCAATTGCTCAGCGCCTCTGACGGTCAGAGGGACCTGGTTCATGGGTGGTTTCCTCGTCTGAATGCACCGCCTTCGTCACATTCGCGGGTCAGGCCGAAGGCCCGCTGCGGGTCGGATCTTAGGGGTGTCGCATAGAAAAAGTCGCGGGCGCCGAGGGGCGCCCGCGAGATCGGTCAGGAGAGATCTTGTAACCGATTGACGCTCAGAATGTCCAGTTGTTTCAGTGCCAGGCAGGTCGCTTCCGCGCCGGAGATGGTCGTGGTATAGCTGACCTTGTGTTGAAGCGCGGAGCGGCGGATCGCCGCCGAATCGGCGATGGCTTGAGAGCCCTCGGTCGTGTTGACGATGAAGTCGACCTCATTGTTCTTGATCATGTCGACGACGTGCGGGCGCCCCTCGGCGACCTTGTTGACACCGATAC
>NZ_JAABRP010000313.1 GCF_011390875.1 Thiocapsa sp. | reverse complement strand
CGGTCGATCTCCTCCGCGCTGGCCCACGCGATGGACCACGCCAGTGCGCGTTCGCGGATCTCGAGATCCAAGGCGTCGCGCCGAGCCGGAGTCAGTTTCTTGGAATCGTCGAGGCCCGAGATCGGGCAGGTCGGATCCAGGATCACCGCCGCGGCACTGACCGGACCGGCAAGCGGCCCCCTCCCCGCCTCGTCGACGCCCGCGACCCATAAAACCGCGTCCGGAGAAATGAATCGCGTTTGCCTCGTTTCCGAATCGTCGAGAATACCCATGGCCTTTTCCTTGACGCGGTTTTTGGTGATTTCCGGGAAAGGATCTACCGGCGTTGCTCATTAAACCGCGCCCGGTGCGGTCTAGTGAAAAAACCAAAAATTTCTTGAATCGCGTCTCCACCGAGGCTGCCTGTATATTCTCGCGTGAATCCAAGGCAAGACTGCACGGACCGAATCGGACGCGATTCAATACGCCACCAAATCGAGGACCGCCTGTGCCGCGCTCGCGGCAGCACCCTTTCGGAGCCAAAGATGGATGCGCCGATACTCGGCCTGGATCTCGGCGACGCGCTCCGCATCATCGAGAAACGCCAGGACGGCCGGCGCCAATAGGTCGGCGCGGCAGCGGCCTTGTATGAACTCGGGCGCCAGCTCCTTCTCGGCCAGAAGATTGGCCATCGCGATATAGGGCACCTTGACCAGACCGAGCTGTTTGACCAGGTGATAGGAGATCGGATGAACGCGGTAGGCGACGACCATGGGGCGTTTGGTCAGCAAGGTCTCGAGCGTTGCCGTTCCCGAGGCCGTCAGCACGACATCGGCTGCGGCGAGGACCTCGCGGCTGCGCCCGTCGACCAAGCTGATCGGGAGATTCGGGGCAACCTGCGCCAAGACCTGAACGAATCGCTCGCGCAGCCGGGCACTGACCAGCGGGACGACGAACTGCAGGTCCGGGCGGGCGGCGAGACAACGCGCGGCGGTCTCGATAAAGGGCCCGGCCAGACGTTGGACCTCGCCCATCCGACTGCCGGGCAGCAGGGCGACGATGGATCCTGACTGCGGCAGACCGAGGGTACGTCGCGCACCGACACGATCGATGTCCAACGGGATCTCGTCGGCGAGCGGATGACCGACATAGCGTGCCGGCACGCCGTGCTCGCGCAGGAAGGCCTCCTCGAACGGGAAGACGCTCAGCATGAGATCCACGGAGCGGCGGATCGACTTGACCCGACCCGGACGCCAAGCCCAGACGGTGGGACTGACCATGTGGACGGTGCGGATCCCTGCGTCGCGCAGTCGGCGCTCGAGCCCTAGATTGAAATCGGGCGCATCCACGCCGATGAAGACGTCCGGGGGAGTCTCGACGAAATAGCGCACCAGCTCGCGTCTGAGCCCGAGAAGCTCGCGAAGCTGGCCGAGGACCTCCATTAGCCCCATCACGGAGAGCCGTTCCATGGCGAAGAGGGTCTCGCAACCCTCCTCCTGCATCCGGGGTCCGGCAACGCCGACGAAGCGAACCTCGGGGACCCGTTTGCGGATCTCACGCGCCAGCGCGGCACCCAAGATATCGCCGGACGCCTCGTTCGCAACGATGCCGATGCGCAACATCAGCGCACGATGCTGCGACTACTGTCGGCGATGAACTCGGCCATGAGTCCGAGCTCCGGGACGTCCACGGACATGCGAGACAGCTCGGCGATCGCCTCGGCCAGCTTCAGATTTCCCATATAGAGTGTGCGATAGGCGCGCTTGATCGCTTGGATGGCGACGTCGGAGAATCCGCGGCGCCGCAGGCCTTCGGCGTTGATTCCCCGGGGCTCGGCCGGGTGCCCACCGACGGTGACGTAGGGAGGGACGTCCTTGCTCAGAACCGAACCCATGGCACAGAAACCGTGGGCGCCGATCCTGCAAAACTGGTGGACGATGGTGAAGCCGCCGAGGATGGCCCAGTCCTGGATCTCGACATGGCCGCCCAGAGAAGCGGCGTTGGCCATGATGACGTTGTCGCCGATGCGACAGTCGTGAGCCACATGCACGTAGGCCATGAAGAGATTGTCGTTGCCGATTCGGGTCACGCTCCTATCTTGGACCGTGCCGCGATGAAGCGTCGTGAACTCGCGGATCTGATTGCGATCCCCGATCTCGAGGCGCGTCGTCTCGCCGCCGTACTTCTTGTCCTGGGGGTCTTCACCGACACTCGCGAATTGAAAGATCCGGTTCTCGCGCCCGATCCGGGTCGGACCCTTGATCACGGCATGGGGGCCTATGCGGCTCCCCGCGCCGATCTCGACATTCGGGCCGATGACGGCGAAGGGGCCGACCTCGACATCGGAATCCAGCGCCGCCCCCGGATCGACCAAGGCGGTCGGGTGAATCAAGCGGTGAAGTCTCGGGCCGTACACATGATCTCGGCGCTGGCCACAAGGCGATCGTCCACGCGCGCCTCGCCGTCGAACTTCCAGATCCCCCGACGCACGGGCCCGAGTTTCACATCCAGAATCAACTGATCGCCCGGCTCGACGGGACGTTTAAAGCGCGCCTTGTCGATTCCGACGAAGTAGTAGAGCTTGTTGCCCACCTCGTCCGGGCGCGAGGCCATTGCCAGCAATCCGGTCGCCTGCGCCAGCGCCTCGATGATCAAGACGCCGGGCATCACCGGACGCACCGGGAAATGGCCGGTAAAAAAGGGTTCGTTGTAGGAGACGTTCTTCAAGGCGATCAGATAGTCGTTCACCTTGTAGTCGATGACCTTGTCGACCAATAGAAAAGGATAGCGGTGCGGCAAGAGGCTCAGCACCTTATGGATGTCCATTGTGCTCACGACGTCCTCCGAGCGATCAAGACGCAAATCAGAATCCGTCGGCGTGGGATGCGATCCCTCCATGTTAGGTAGCCTCCCGCCCAGTTGTTTCGTTCATCGTATCGATACGTATCTCAAGTTGTTTGATGCGTCGCGCCAGCTCGTCCAGATGCCTGAAGCGAGCCACGTTGCGTCGCCAATCCGCGCTCGCCATGGCCGGAATCCCACTACTGTAGGAGCCGGGCTCCGAGACCGATCGGGTCACCATGGCCATCCCCGTAAAGTGGACCCCATCGCCGATCTCCAAATGCCCCGCCATCCCGACGGCGCCCGCGATGGTGCAGTTTCGACCGATTCGGGTCGAGCCGGAGATGCCGGTATTCGCGGCCATCGCCGTATTCTCGCCGATCTCGACGTTGTGGCCGATCTGGATATGGTTGTCCAGCTTCACCCCGTCGCCGATCAGTGTGTCGCCGATCGCACCGCGATCGACCGTCGTGTTGGCACCGATCTCGACATCGTCGCCCAGGATCGCGCGCCCGACCTGCGGCATGCGCACCCACCGATCGCCGTCGCGCGCAAATCCGAAGCCGTCCCGACCGATCACGCTGCCGGGATGAAGCAGAGCGCGCTTGCCGACAAGCGTTCCCGGACAGAGCGTCACGCGCGCCACCAAACGGCTCTCCTCGCCGACTCGAACCGCTTCACCAAGGATGCACCCGGGTCCGAGGAACACGCGCGGACCGACGACCGCGCCGGCCTCGACAACACAGGTCGGACCGACCCATGCTGTCGTATCGACCTGTGCCGTCGGATCGACGACAGCACTTGGATGGATTCCGCCGACAACCGCAGGCTCCGGGTACAGTATCCGAGCCGCATTCGTAAAGGTCAGATAAGGGTTCTCGCTCAGTAGGACCGGCGCCCCACAGGCATCGGCGTCGGCGTAGGAGAGGACCACGCAGCCGGCCCGGGTATGCTCGAGGTGGCGCCTGAAGCGCCCGTCGCCGAGAAACGTCAGATCGGTTGCATCGGCGCTGCTCAGGGGCGCGATCCGGCAGACACGCGCCTCGGGATCGCCCCGCAACGGAACCGCTAAACGA
>NZ_JAABRP010000312.1 GCF_011390875.1 Thiocapsa sp. | reverse complement strand
CATCGCCAAAGTGCGCGATCAGGTCGGCACCGACGCCGTCCTGCTCGGACTCTCGGGCGGAGTGGATTCCAGCGTCGTCGCCGCGCTGCTTCATCGCGCGATCGGCAGCCAGCTGACCTGCGTCTTCGTCGACAACGGACTGCTGCGGCTCGGCGAGGGCGATCAGGTCATGAGCACCTTCGCGCGCCACATGGGCGTGCGGGTGATCCGGGTCGATGCCGAAGACCGTTTCCTCGGCCGTCTCAAGGGCGTGACCGACCCGGAGCAGAAGCGCAAGATCATCGGCAACACCTTCATCGAGGTGTTCGACGACGAGGCGAGCAAGCTCGCCAACGTTCAGTGGCTCGCCCAGGGCACCATCTACCCGGACGTGATCGAATCCGCCGGGGCCAAGTCGGGCAAGGCCACCGTCATCAAGTCACACCACAACGTGGGTGGCCTGCCGGAGGAGATGAACCTCAAGCTGGTCGAGCCCCTGCGCGAGCTCTTCAAGGACGAGGTCCGCAAGATCGGCATCGAGCTCGGCCTGCCCTCCGAGATGGTCTACCGCCACCCCTTCCCGGGGCCCGGGCTCGGCGTGCGCATCCTTGGCGAGGTCCACAAGGACGACGCGATCACCCTGCGCAAGGCCGACCACATCTTCATCGAAGAGCTGCGCAGGGCCGACCTCTACGATCAGGTCTCCCAAGCCTTCGCCGTCTTCCTGCCGGTGCGCTCCGTGGGCGTCGTCGGCGACAACCGCCAGTACGCGCACGTCATCGCGTTGCGTGCGGTGGAAACGCTCGACTTCATGACCGCGCGCTGGGCACACCTCCCCTACGACTTCCTGGATCTGGTGTGCCGGCGTATCGTCAACGAGGTGCCTGGCGTGTCGCGCGTCGTCTACGACATCACCGGCAAACCGCCGGGCACGATCGAGTGGGAATGACCGCGGGACGTCGAAGGATCTAAGTCAAACAAGACCGGCCGGCGTAGGATGGGTAGAGCACAGCGAAACCCATCATCCCCGCTGCGACGCACGAGAGATGTGTCAAACATTCCGCATCGTGCCCGGCCGTCGGCAAGGGATCGTGATTCGAGTTCTGCTTAGCCCTCGACAAGAACGAACGATCATCCGACCAAACAGTCGACGCGATCCCGCAGACCACTATGCTGACATCCATACAGCTGAACGATTTCAAGAGCTTTCGAGATCAGACGATCCCGCTTGCGCCGCTGACCCTCTTGGTTGGCGCAAACGCCTCGGGGAAGAGCAATCTCTTCGATGCGATTCGGTTTCTTCAGGGCGTCGGCCTCGGTCACCTCTTCACCGAAATACTCCTTCCTCGCTATGAGGGCGGACGGGAAGTCTGGCCGGGGATACGGGGCGGGATTCATGAGGTCGCATTCTGTCACGGCGACAGCTTCGGCCTTTCGACGGATTGGAGCCTTTGTCGTCGTGACCATCTCATGCGGAAGGCAGAGGCCCAGAGATTTGTCGGGGTCTTCGACGATCCCGAGGTGCGGCTCGCCCATCGGATCAAGTGCCGAACCGAGGACCAGGTCGTTCTGATCGACGAACGCCTGACGGATACCGACGAAGGCAACCAGCTCTTTGCAACGGGCGGCTCCAGTCCATCGCGACAGGCCCGCAGCACAAGCATTTTCCCGATCTCGGCCGACCTCATGCCGGAGAACCCCGGAAAACGCCCTACTGCAGTTTGTGACGCCGCCCGCAGTGCCCTCGGTCAGATCGTGACGCTGAGACTTGACGGTGTGCACGATCGCGTTGCAAGAGACTGCGCTAGATTGGCTATTACCATGAGGAGCTCCCTCTTCCTCGATATCAGTCCCGCGCGCATGCGCTCTTATCAAGCCCTTCAGGCCCGGGACCTGGGTGAACAAGGAGAAAATATCTCCCCGGTACTTCGCAGATACTGCCAAGACAGCGACAAAAAAGCCGACCTCATCGATTGGCTTTCCGAGCTTTGCGGACCGGCGATCACCGATATCCGTTTCGACGAAAATGCGCAGCAGGAGGTCATGCTCCAGGTGGTCGAGACGAACGGAATGCCGATCACCGCTCGCAGCCTATCCGACGGGACACTCCGCTTCCTCGGCGTTCTCGCCGCCCTGATCACGGCTCCCGAGGGTTCGATGGTCCTGATCGAGGAGATCGAAAACGGCCTTCACCCGACACGCATTCATCTTCTGGTCGAGCTCTTGGAGCAAGTCACAAGAGATCGCGGTATCCAGGTGCTGGCAACAACCCACTCCCCGTGGCTGCTCCAGCACCTCTGCGACGAGAGCCTCGGCAATGCGGTTGTATTCGGCCGCGTTCCCGAAGAGGAAGGCACAATCGCGCGTCGCCTCAAAGATTTGAAGGATTTCGAAGCGGTTGCCGACCGAACCGCCGTCGACCGCCTGTTCTCGACCGGCTGGCTGGAGCGAGCCTTGTGAAGGTCTTGATCATCCCCGAGGACCCAACCCACGATCAGTACGTTCTCAAACCCGTCGTAGAACGGATCTTCCAAGAGATCGGACGAAAAGTGCGTATCGATGTGTTGGGCGACCCGCATCTTCGGGGCGTCGACCAAGCGCTGGATCGCGAAACGATCACGACAATCATCGACGACAACCCGATGATCGACATCTTCCTATTGATCGTCGATCTCGACTGCAACCGCTATCACAACAGGGAGCGCGCCGATGCTCGCGAGCAAGAACACCGCGGCCGACTCCTGACCTGCCTCGCCGTGCAGGAAGTCGAAGTCTGGTTGCTTGCACTGCACTCGGGACAAATCGGTGGAGCTTGGGCGGAGGTGCGCGCGGACTGCGATCCGAAAGAGCGGTACAGCGATCCTTTTCTCGATGCGCTTGGCAGCGACGGCCCGGGAAAGGGCCGCAAAAAGGCGATGCGGGCGCTGCCTGGAAACTGGTCGCGATTGGTTGGTCTTTGCCCCGAGATCAAGGATCTGCAAGAGCGGCTCGCCGAATGGTCAAGAAGCCGCTTCGATTGACCCATCGATGGATCCTTCGAAAGAGACCGACGACCACTGGATGCAATTGGCCCTGACCCTCGCCGACCGCGCCGCGGCCGAGGGCGAGGTCCCGGTCGGCGCGGTCCTGGTCCTGAACAACGAGCTCATCGGCGAAGGCTGGAACCGACCGATCGGGACTCACGACGCGACCGCGCATGCCGAGATCCAGGCCCTGCGCGATGCCGGGCAACGCCTCGGCAATTACCGCCTCCCCGGCACAACCCTCTACGTCACCCTCGAGCCCTGCGTCATGTGCGCGGGCGCCATCATCCACGCCCGCGTCGGCGAGGTGGTCTTCGGAGCGGCGGATCCGAAGGCGGGCGCCTGCGGGAGCCTCTTCGACATCCTGCCGTCGGACGGACGTTTCAACCATCGCACCGGATGTCGCGGCGGCATCCTCGCCGATGGGTGCGCAGAGACCCTGCGCGGCTTCTTCCAAGCCAGGCGCCAGCGACAGACGATCCCGACGATAGACAAGTAAGGTTCCGCGACTTACACTTAACAGCTTGTCGAAAGCGAGCAATTCGCACGACCGACAATCTCGGAGAGGTGCCGGAGTGGCCGAACGGGCTTGACTCGAAATCAAGAGAAGGCGCAAGCCTTCCGTGGGTTCGAATCCCACCCTCTCCGCCAATCACGCTCGATCGACCGATCGACAACCCGCTCACCGAAGTTGGTTCGACCGCAACCGCCCCCCGCCCCGCCCACCACTCGAACCACGGCCTACGGCGCTTGAACCGGGCTCGCTCGCGTACTCGTGCTCGCCCTGGTCAATCGCGCCACCGCGGAGCCGGTCTTGCGGAATGTCGGCGCCGAAACGCACCTGGCCGCCGACAAGCGCGAGCGGCGTGACGACCGAACCTGCTGCCGGCGGGCGAAAGCG
>NZ_JAABRP010000311.1 GCF_011390875.1 Thiocapsa sp. | reverse complement strand
CCGAAGACGAAGGTGCCGGTCTGCGGATCGAACAGATGGGCGTAGCCCTCTCGCTGGGCCTCGATGAAGCGCTCCATCGCGTCCCGCAGGGCGACGGCCTGCGGGACGTCGCGGATCTCGGGCTGCAGGAGCGCGCCGATCGCCCTCGCCAAGGCGGCCGTCAGGTTGGCGTTGTCGCCGAAGATGATGGTGACCACGCGTTGATCGAGCAGCCCCATAATGGCGGCTTGCCGAGACGGATCGGCATAGGGGGCAAGCGCCCCGTCGAAATGGAGCGCCCCGTAGCCATCGCGACGGAGAATGTTGCCTTTTCGGCCGTTGTCTTCCTCCTTCAGCCATCCCTTCTCGAGGAGTGCCTGCCAGATCGCCTGACCGTCACGCTCGCCGAAGGTGTCGATAACGCGGCGTCGCTCGATGGATTCCAGCAGCGGGCCGCGGCGCTGCCCGCCGTCGAACCCCATGAAATTCGAAAGCAATCCCTTCGCGGCGAGGTTAGGATCGCGTTGATCGGCGCGAAGTGTCGCGACCGCGCGCGCGAGTCCTTCTAAAGCAGCCTCTCGGGAGAGATAGGGATTGTTCGCGTGACCTGCGGCGATGTTGGCCAGCAGCTCGATCCAGGCGCCGATTGCCGTGAGTTGCGTGAAGTCGCGGAGGAAGAGTCCGTTTGCCGGCTCTTGATTCCAGCCCTCGACCGGGTAACCGGAAGCCGGTTCGATGATGCGGTGCGCCGGATCGATGTAGCTGAAGGCGTTGTTCAGCAGACGCCGCATGTGTCGATGCTGTTGCGGCACCCCGGGGTTATCGAAGTTGCTGCGCTCGCCCGGATGCGCTTCCTCGGCACCGCCGGGCGCTGCTGCAGCGGGGGCTACCGGCGCGCACAAGATCAGTGCAGCCAGAAGGGAACACAACCCGTAACTCTTTTTGATCATAGACATCGGGCGTCAACTCTCACCAATAGAAGTCCCGATGCGTCGGGATCGCGTACGTCGCTTCGGGACACGACGACGAAGGCACGGCGCCGCCATGGCGGATATCGCGTGAATAGCGAGGGCACTTGGTTTTTCGCCGCATTGCGCACCCTGCTTTCCGAAAAACACACGCGCGCTCGGTATAGAATGCGCCGAGCCATTCGACGGAGACAACACCATGCCGGTCTACGAGTTTTACTGCCCCGACTGCCATGCCATCTTCAATTTCTTCTCGCGTCGGGTCGATACCGCGACGCATCCGGCGTGTCCGCGCTGCGGACGGCCGGAACTCGGGCGCCAAGCGAGCCTGTTCGCGATTAGCCGCGGGCGCGCGGAGGGCGGCGAGGACGCGGGAGACGACGATCTGCCCGCAGGCATGGACGAGGCGAAGTTGATGAACGCCTTCGCCTCGATGGCCGGCGAGCTGGAGAATCTTGATCAGGACGACCCGAAGCAGGCGGCGCAGACGATGCGTAAGCTGTTCGAGGCGACGGGCCTGAAGCTCGGCGACGGGATGGCCGAGGCGATCCGCCGCATGGAGGCGGGCGAGGATCCGGATCAGATCGACGCGGAGCTCGGCGACGTGCTCGACTCCGAGGATCCTTTCGGCGCAGGCGGGGCCTCACGGACCTCGGAGGCACTCAAGCAGTTGAGACGCGATCTCCTGCCGGCCGCACGCGACGACACCTGGTACCCCCTGCAGGCTCCAGCGGAGGATTCGCGGAGCGGGTCGCCTTCCTGAGGACCGCGGCGCCGGGCCCGCCCTATGCAGGGGTCCGATGCCCCATGCTACACTCCGAGCGGTACTTGTAACCCGCGAACCTCGGCAAGGATATGACCAAGCAGAAGACCTACCTCGTGATCTCGGCACTCGGCGAAGACCACCCGGGTATCGTCAACCAGATTTCCAAAACCGTGCTCGAGCACGGTTGCAACATCGAGGACAGCCGGATGACGGTCCTCGGCGGCGAGTTTGCGGCGATCCTCCTGGTCGAAGGCAAATGGAACACGCTGGCCAAGATCGAGAATGCCCTCCCGGAGCTCGAGCGCCAGCTCGGGATGACGATCATCTCCAAACGCACCGGCGAGCGCGCCACGGGCCGAAGTCTGCTCCCGTATGCGGTCGACGTCATCTCGATGGACCATCCGGGGATCGTCAACAACCTCGCCGGCTTCTTTGCCGAGCGCAAGATCAACATCGAGGACATGTCGACCTCCACCTATGCCGCCGCCCACACCGGAACCACCATGTTCGCGGTGCACATGACGGTCGGGATCCCGTCCGACATGCATATCGCCGGTCTGCGCGAGGAGTTCATGGATTACTGCGACGGGCTGAACCTCGACGCCGTGCTCGAGCCGATCAAGGGCTGAGCCCCATCCGCCGTACAGGTGCGCCGGACGGTGTCTGTAAAACATCTCCGGCCGCCACCAAGTCCGCGTGACTTGATCATCACTTGAGTGTGGAGGCACCCAGCATGAGCGTCGCGATCGGCGAAACCATTCCGGATATCGAGCTGCCCGCCACTGGCGAGAAGAGCGTCAAGCTCTCGGACTACCGCGGCAAGAATCTCGTCCTCTATTTCTACCCCAAGGCCAGCACGCCGGGCTGCACGCAGGAAGGCCAGGACTTTCGCGATGCGGCGGATGCCTTCGCGGCGGCCGACACGCAGATCCTCGGCGCCTCGCGCGACGGCATCAAGGCCCAGGAAAACTTCAAGGCCAAACAGTCCTTCCCTTTCGATCTGCTCTCCGACAAGGACGAGGCGCTCTGCAAGGCCTTCGATGTCATCAAGATGAAGAAGATGTACGGCAAAGAGAGCCTCGGGGTCGAGCGCAGTACCTTCCTGATCGACGCCGAGGGCGTGCTGCGCGAGGAATGGCGCGGGGTCAAGGTGAAGGACCACGTCGCCGCCGTGCTCGCCGCGGCTCAGCGACTCAACGCCGGCTAGGTCGCGCCTCGCGGTGCCTCGGCCATCCGTGCGGAGGTCGCGGCACCCCGTATCCACACAGGATCGAACCCGGCCCGCGCGTCGCCCGGCGATGCCGACCGCTGCCGAGCTGCCTTGCCGAGAGGCCCAGATCCCCTCCCCCACCTGATCGATCGCCGCTGCCGAGTGCTCCGGCGCGGCGCTCCGGTAGCCGACATCCATGATCAAACGCGAAAACGACAAGACCTGCCTGTTCGTCCTCGACACCAACGTGCTGATGCACGACCCCACGGCCATCTTTCGGTTTCAGGAGCACGACATCTTTCTGCCGATGATCGTGCTCGAGGAGCTCGATCACGGGAAGAAGGGGTTGTCAGAGGTGGCGCGCAACGTCCGCCAGGTCAGTCGGTTTCTCGATCAGCTCATGTCCGACGCGGACAAGGACGAGATCGACGCGGGCCTTCTGATCGGCCCGGTTTCGGCAGGCGGCGGCATCGCTCACCCGTCCACCGGTCGGCTTTTCTTTCAGACCGAGCTGCTCGATCTGAAGCTGCCGGCGTCGCTGCCGGGCAGCGGAGCCGACAACAACATCCTGGGCACCGCTCAGGCGCTGAGCAAGCTACGGACCGATCGCCAGGTCATCATCGTCTCGAAAGACATCAACCTGCGCATCAAGGCGGCGGTGCTCGGCATCCCGGCGGAGGACTACTCCAACGATCAGGTCCTCGACGACGTCAACCTGCTTTACACGGGCATGGAGGCGCTCCCGGAGGATTTCTGGGAGCACCACGAGAAGTCGCTCGATGCATGGAAGGAGGAGGGCCGCACGCTGTACCGAATCGCCGGGCCGGACATCGCGGACTGGTATCCCGCCGAGTGTCTCTATCTGGGCGAGGACGGCGCCTTCGAGGCGATCGTGCGCGAGAAACGCACCGAGACCGAGGCCGTCATCGAGCTGGTCGACGATTACCGCATCCCGCGCCACGGCGTCTGGGGCATCACGGCGCGCAACCGCGAGCAGAAC
>NZ_JAABRP010000310.1 GCF_011390875.1 Thiocapsa sp. | reverse complement strand
CGGCCGCTGGTCCAACCGCCGCGCTTCGTGTGCTTCTGTTCGCGCGGCTCGAGCATGCCTGTCGTTTTGATGAAACGGATCTGCCAGGCCATGCGCCGGTCGGTGCCCTCATGGGCATCGACACCGGGTGCGGCCTGGACGCCGAGTCCCTTGAGCGCATCGAGTGCTATCTCCCAGGCCGCCTTGCGTGCGAGCAGATCGGTCATCGACACCAGACCCGCGGGCGGCTTGCCGAGCTGCGGGCGCTCGCCTTCGAAACCGAAGGCATCCAGGAGTGCCGATGCCTCGTGGGCATACCAGAGGAAACCGGCCTGATTCGCCTTCGCAGCCCAGCCGGCCAGGACTTCGAGTGCCTCGGGCGCCGGCCGCTCGCCGAGCCAATGCAGCATCAGGGATTGGAACAGGAGCACGAAGGCGCCGCGCAACCCAAGGCGTTGTTCCAGCCAGGCGCACTCCTCAACCCGACGCTGTCCGGACAGGACGGCCGTCAACTCGCCGAGCAGGCGATACACGGGTTCGACGGGGTCGGTGACATCCGCGCGCAGCGCGATTGCGACCTGCTGCTGAACAAATTCGAAGTCTTCCCGCTCGCCACGCCGCAGCCGCGTCAGCAAGGCCAGAACACCCGGAATTCCGGGCAGATAGACCTTGCGCTTGCGGGTGGTCTTGCGGATGGTCTCCCGTGCGGCATCGAAGACGTCGAGTGACTGCTCGTAGTGGCCGAAGAGGAACTGCAGCCAACCGCGCTGAACCAAGGCCGCGGGATCGCCGCGTCCGTCCAGCAAGGACGGAACCTCGGCAAGCCGGCCGCGCTGCAGTCTCTGCTCGATCAGGGCGTCGGCGACCTCGGGATGGGCTCCGACGAGCGGGACGAAGAGCTCTTCCATCAGGGCATAGGTGCCGGCGCGCTCGATCATGTCGCGGGCCGCCAAGCGCAACGGGGGAACGAGACCGGCGATCTTGAGCCGCGGGTCGAGCGTTTCCAACCAGGCGGGGTCCGTCGAGGACGTCAAGACCTGCGTCAGCGGCATGACATGGGCCGCGGACAAGCCGCTCAACGACACCTGATCGCTCAAGGCGAACATCCGCAGAGCCTCGTCCTGACGCCCTGCATACAGGGCAACGCGGACCATCCGCAGACGCCGCTCGGGACTCGGCACGAGCCAGGTGGGTGCGTTCGCGGGGACGACCGGAATGACCCGCTCGGCCGCCGCGACGATCGACTCGAAGGTGCCGTCGGCGAGCGTCTCGCGCGTCAGGGGCTCGAGCAGATCGCGGTGACAGGCGAGCGCGCTGCGCTCCGATTGGATCCGGCCGGACCCGACCAAGCGCCGGATCAGGGCCTCGTCGACATGCCGACTCAAAGGCGCCCCCGCCCGATCGCGCCAATCCAAGGCGTCCAGAATCTGCTGCAGCCGTTCTCGGGCAACCGGCTCGCAGATCACCGAGAGCACACGCAGGATCCGTTGCTCGTCCGTCGGCAGGGCGCGATAGGCGGCAAGCGCATCAGCCATTGCCGGTCTCCGGGAGCACGAAGCCCAGCTTGGCAAGCCCTTTTCGGAAGGCGGCGAGCTTGAGCTCGGGGACACACACCAGGCGCTCGCCCGCGCGGGTGCAGTGCGGCGCCGTGACGGGATCCGAGATCAACATGACGGCGATGGCTGGATCCCGACACTTGACGAGCCGAGCCGCTCCTGCATCGGCGAGTGCGGTCGCGCGCTCCTCGACGTCGCGCAGCAGTTGGACGACCTCGGACGGCAGGGTCTCGTCCGTCGACGACTCGATGAACGTGCGGATGCGTCCTCGCTCGCCGGTGTCGGCGCTGTGCCGCAGAACGGCATCGGGATCCAGATGCCAAAGTGTGGCCGAGAGCGGCTTGGCGATCTGCTCCAGCACCAGCCGCTCGGCCGGCTCGGGCTCACGCTTGAGGGTTAGGAGCAGATCGGCCCCGATCGTGCACAGCGGCGGTCGTTTCGGGAGCACGGGCTCGTAGGTCTCGGCGAGCCCCAAACAGTAGGCGCCGAGCGCATTGAGCCGGATGTACCTGAGTCCGTCGTAACGGCTCAGGAAGGCAAACTCATCGGCACCCCATGCATCCGTATAATCCAATCTCGCCTCGTAGGGCGAGGTATAGGCGACATCGAGCATGCCGAGTGTCGCGAGATACTCGAACAGATAGGCGAGGATGTAGCGTCCCTGGAGGATCTCGAATCCGTCGGCCCCGTTGAATCCCAGGCTGCCGTAGTTTTGTTCGACGAAATACAGCCCCCAGGCGTTCTCGGTCACCGTGAAGCGGCGGCCGCGGAACTGCATCTGTCGGAAGAGCTCGTCGATGGCTACCCAGCGGCCGGGGGGGCAGCAGTCCCGAAGCGCCTCGGCGATGACGGCTCGGCGCTCCGAGACCGCGCTGAGTCGCACGCCTTTTGCCGTCTGCCCCTTGATCAGGTCGACGCGACGCAGCTCATCGGGCGTGCCTTTCTGTTGCCAGCGCGCGAACAGGTGCGAGACCACCTCCTCGACCGGCTGAGACAGCGCCTTGTTGCCGCGGGCGGTCAGGACCAGCTTGCTGCCGTCGGCCTTTGCCAGTCCGCCGGCCTGCAGCAGAAGCGGCCAGGCAAAGGGGCGAATGGGTCGGATCGGACCGCCGGCCGAGCGTGGTTCGTCCAGGTCGTCGTCCGCGGTGTACCAGTCACCGCCGAGCAGGACGCTCTCCAGCTTAGTCATCGAGGCGCTGCTCGGCAGACCCGTCTTGGCGCCGACCGTGATGCGGCCCTGACCGATCAGGCGCAGCACGCCCGGAAGGTCATGATGGATCAGGGTCTCGGTGGCGAGACGCCGCAGCGGCTCGGAGGCGTCCTCTTCGGGCTCCAGGACGATCGCCGAGGCCATGCTCGTCGGCAGGTCCTCGTCGGCTAAGCTGACGATCTCAAGCGGCGTCGGCACCGCAACGATCGACGCCAGACGTTTGCAGAGATCCTCGGGGATCGATCCGTCGTAGAAGAAGAGCGGCAGCAGCGGACGCCGCTCTTGGCGGTCGCGCTCTGGCCGCGAATAGGAATAGGCCACCGGCTCGACGAGATTCGGAAGCGAGCCGTAGCGTGCCTTGAAGCCGGCGCGGTCGAAGAATCCGCCCCAGCGATGAACGCTCTCGGCGACGGCGTTCTGCTCGAGCTCGGAGAGGCGCCCCCAGTACTGGCTTAGATCCGCCGACAAGAGCTCATGCGAGATCGCCTCGACCATCTCCGCTTTGCGGGTCGAGCGGTTCCCGCTCAACAGCAGGTTGCGACGCTGTTTCAGTTGCTCGGCGGTCAGGAGCCAGAGGGCCTGTTGTAATGTCATGGGCGGACTCGGCAGAGGGTCTCGAACGTGCAAAGGCGAGCAGGGCGGAGACGAACACGCCCCCGGACAAGGCCCGGGCCTGCTTGAGATCGCGGATGGCGCCGATCCGATCGTCCTCGGCAAGACGACGGATCGCGCGCGCGACGGCGGCATCGCCGGCCCGATCAACCGCGTGCAGCAGGTTGAGCTCCAGGCCGCAGCGGCGACACTGCTCGGCGCCGTCGAGACGGGCGCGACAATTGGGGCAACGGTCCAT
>NZ_JAABRP010000309.1 GCF_011390875.1 Thiocapsa sp. | reverse complement strand
TCCATACGACTCGCCGCGCCCGGATCAGGATTCCAGATAGAAGATCAGATCGGAGAGCCCATCCATCGCCTCGTGGATGGCGACATCGTCATGCGCCGCGACCGCGTCGCGAAGGGTCTCGATGAGGTTCACCAGGTCTTCGCGGTCCTCCGCATTGGCGGTCTCCATCAGGCGCTCGGCCTTTTCGATCAGGGCCGTGGCCTGAACGCTGTCGCGTCGCTCCGCACTCGCCGCAACGCTT
>NZ_JAABRP010000308.1 GCF_011390875.1 Thiocapsa sp. | reverse complement strand
AGACGGCCACGCCCCCGAGCCGCTCGCCGCCGCTGACGCTGGCAGACCTGTCCGCCCGTTTCAGGGATTCCGAGAAAACCACTCCCCTGATCATCGTAGCCCTGGCCGCGCTGGAGGATCTCGGCACGGTCGAGCGCGCGAACGATCGTTACCGGGTGGTGGGCTGACGCCCCGCGCCCGCCGGGTTCAGGCTCCCGGCGGCTTCATGAACAGCGTGCGTAGGGCGTCATTGACGGACGTCGGCCATCGTGCGGGTTGAAGACGTGGAGGCTTGGGCCTAGTGGTCCCCAGTAGCAATCCCGAGACCGTTTGAGCGCCTCGTGCAGCACGGCAGATGTGTCGGGGCCGTTCGTTGTCGTTGTCGACCATCGATACGACAACGACAACGAAAAGGCAGCGGATCGGCCGTCACCTTCGAGAAAGACGGCCGTAAAGCCAACTTCCATCGGCCGCACCCGCGCAAAGAGGCGCTTAAATACCGCGTCAAGCAGGTGCGCGAATACCTCACACAACTCGGCATAACTCCATGAGCGCAACCAACGTGATGCACTATCGCGGTTATCAGGCCAGCATGACCTTTGACCCGGACGACAAGATCATCGTCGGGCGCGTATTGGATATCGACGACATCATTGGTTTTCATGGCGAATCGGTCAGCGAATTCGAGCAAGCCTTTCGCGAATCGATCGACAGTTACCTGGAAGCCTGCGCCAAGCTCGACCAAGAGCCCGGCAAGCCCGCCTCGGGCCGGCTGATGCTGCGTGTCGATCCGGCCATTCATGCGGCCGCGCTCAAGGCCGCCAAGCGCAGTCGCACCAGCCTTAATCAATGGGCCGCGCGGGTACTGGCCAAGGCGGCTCATGAAGGTCACTCGGACTGACGGGCGCTGTGGTCCGACGTCCATCATGCCGCTTGCTCCGCCTCTCCTCCGCGTTGATGCCGAGCGCGTCAGTCATGATGGAGCCTTCAGCACCACGCTGCCGACCGGGACGCCCAAATCGCCGGCGATGACCGAACATTTCGCCTGGAGCAGAAAGAACACCGACGCCCGGGTCTCGCTGAGCGTCTCGTAGTTCGCCTGGCCCTTGGCCAGGATCAGCGGTGCTTTGGCGAACTGCTCGCGAAACGCCGCCGAGCAGTGCTCGAGCAAGGTGCCGGGCGCATCCGAACCGTTGTCGATGATGTGACTGACCTCATCCAGACCCGCGGCCAGGGCGTCTTCGCGTGTCGCATCGTTGATGATCGGGCCAGCCTTGACCACATAGATCACCGGCAGGGCCAAGCACTCGATCAGCACGCGGTCGAAGACCGTTTCACCGGCGTTGTCGGCCAGATAGAGGATGCTGTCGGCGTCCTTCAGGGCCTCGCGCAAGCGCGCTAAGCCGTCGATCGCGAAGGGTTGTTCGAGGACCCGTGCCAAGGTCGCCTCCAGGTCGAAGGGTTCCGCCATGCCGTCGTCGATGATGTTGCCGGCAATGGCGATGCGCACGGCGGTCTCCAGTGGGTCCGGGGCACCGCGCACGCGCTCACGCAGGCCCGGCAGCAATGCCATGGCCTGCGCCGTGGCGTCCCGCTTGCTCCGCGCATAGGGATCGGGCGTGTGCGTCTCGCGCCTGACCGTCCGGTGGATGATCTCCGCCATGACCGGCGGCGTCGCCTGCGCCGGCAGGGCACGGAGCTGGTCCATGGTCTCCAGGAGGATGCGACGTTGCAGCTCCACCGAGGCATCGGCCTGGCGGGCCGCGCTCAGGGCCTGCCGCAGGAAACAGGGATAGCAGTCGAGATAGGTCTTCATGGCGCGATTGTCCGAGTCATTGGTCTTTCCCGTTGCAGGATCGAAGCTAAACCGCGCCCGGCGCGGTATACGATGTTTCTGGATAGGATCGGCCCCGGCAGACTTGACAATCGCTGGAGCTGGCGCGGTTTAGGTTATTAAAAAACATATCATTTAAAACCGCGTCTCCGCTAAGGGCCGTGGATACACCAAACATCGAGATCGCTCGAAGATGAGCATCTCGCTCTGGACGCGGTTTAGGCCATCGCGCTGATGGTCCGGCGAAAGCGACTGAGCGCGATCCCGAAGAACACCGCGCCGATCGCGGCGAGCGCGAGGAACGGCGGCCAGACCACGTCGAGGCCGGCGCCGCGGTAGAGGATGGCCTGGGCGGCGGTGACGAAGTGCGTGGTCGGCGCGGCCAGCATCACGTCCTGCACCAGTACCGGCATGCTCTCTCGCGGGGTGGAGTTGCCCGAGAGCAGTTGCAGCGGCAGCAGGATGAGCACCGCGAGCATCCCGAACTGCGGCATCGAGCGCGCCAGCGTCGCCATGAAGATGCCGAGCGAGGTGGTGGCGAAGAGATGCAGCGCGGCGGCGACCAGAAAGAGCGCGAGCGACCCCTCGATCGGGATACGCAGCACGCCCTGTACGACGAAGACCATCGCAATGCCGGCGGCCAACAGCACCACCAGCCCCATCGACCAGACCTTGGCCAGCATGATCTCGGCGGGCGTGACCGGCATCGCCAGCAGGTGCTCGATGGTGCCGTGCTCGCGCTCGCGGATCAGCGCCGCGCCGGTCAGGATGATCGACAGCAGGGTGACGTTGTTGATGATCTCCATCAGCGCGCCGAACCAGGACTGCTCCAGGTTGGGATTGAAGCGCGTGCGCAGGGCCAGCTCCACCGGCAGGGGGGCGCTGCCGCGATAGCCCTGCATGAACTCCGTGACCTCGCCCAGCACCATCTGCTGGACAAAGCTGCTGCCGGTGAATGCCTGGCTCATGCGCGTGGCGTCGACATTGAGCTGGATAGCGGGCGAGCGCCCGGCCAGTACGTCGCGCTGGAAGTCGGGCGGGATGTCCAGCACGAAGGTATAGGTCCCGGCATCCATGCCGGCATCGATCTCCGAGAGGCTGATCATTGCCGGCGGATCGAAGCGCGGCGGATAGAAGGCGCCGGCGATGCGTGCCGACAGCGGCGAGGCGTCCTCGTCGACGATGGCGATCGGCGCCTTGTGCAGGGTCTCCGGCATCGCCGTGGCCGCCACATAGATGGACACCGTGAAGGTGTAGGCGATGAGGACGAGCATCATGGGGTCGCGCGCCAGGCTCCAGAGCTCCTTGATGCCCAGTCGATAGATGTTGGCGAGATGCGCCATGCTCAGCGCTCCTGCTTCTTCAACAGCAGAATCGACAGGGCCAGGATGACCGGCACCGCCAGCGCGAGCGGCCAGAAGGAGGCTTCGAGGCCGGCGAAGCCCAGCGCCTTGTTGAAGACGCCCCGCGTGATGGTGAGGAAGTGCGCGGCCGGATAAAACTGGCCGATGACGTAACCGACGCCTTCGAGCGAAGACACCGGATTCAACATGCCGGAGAACTGGATGGCCGGGATGATGGTGCCGATGATGGTCACGAACATGGCCGCGATCTGGCTGCGGGTGAAGGTGGAGGCGAAGAGCCCGAAGCCGGTCGAGAAGGTGACGAAGAGCAGCGCCCCCGCCGTGAGTGCCAAGAGGCTGCCCTTCAATGGCACCCCGAAGACGGTGACCGCCAGCAGCGTCAGCAGGGCGAAGTTGAGCATCGCCAGCAGGATGTAGGGGAGCTGCTTGCCGAGCAGGAATTCGCTGCGGGTGACCGGGGTGACATAGAGATTGATGATCGAGCCAAGCTCCTTTTCGCGCACCACCGCGAGCGCGGTCAACATCGCCGGGATCATCAGAAGCAGCATGGGGATGACCGCCGGCACCATCGCCGGCAGGCTGCGCACGTCCGGGTTGTAGCGAAAGCGGGTCTCGATGCTGGCCGGGCCGGTCGCGGCGTCTTGGCCGAGCCGATGCTTCGCCTGCTCCAGCAGCCAGCCCTGGTGCATCCCCTGCACATAGCCCCGCACCGTCTCGGCGCGCACCGGCATGGCGCCATCGACCCAGGCGCCGATCTGTACGCTGTGACCGCGCGCGATGTCGCGC
>NZ_JAABRP010000307.1 GCF_011390875.1 Thiocapsa sp. | reverse complement strand
CGCCACCAGACGGCGCGCAACGGCGGTGCGCAGCGCGGACAGGGTGAGCTCCTGCCAATCCTCGAAGGACAGATCCCGTTCCTCGGGGCGCGGCACGAAGCTGATATCCCAGTAGCAGCGATCGCGCTGGCGTCCGTCCGGCTCGATGGTCCGAATGGTGGCCGGCGCGAGCTTGCGCACGCCGCTCAGGATGGAGTGCGGCGCCGGGACCACGGCGTGGAAGTGCATGTAATGATGCAGGGCCACCGGGTCGATCTCGGTCGAGACACCGCCGCCCTCGAGCACGGCCGGCAAGGTCGAGGCAAAGCGCAGACCGCCCGGCACCTCGGCGTAATAGAGCGGCTTGATCCCGAGACGGTCGCGTACCAGGGTCAGGCGACCGGAGTCCCGCTCGGCGACGGCGAAGGCGAACATGCCGTGAAAACGATCCACGCAGGCATCGCCCCAGGCATGAAACGCCTTCAGGACCACCTCCGTGTCGCCGTGCGAGAAGAACCGATAGCCTTTGCCTTCCAGCTCGGCGCGCAGCTCTTTGTAGTTGTAGATGCAGCCGTTGAAGGCGATCGAGAGACCCAGCTCGCTGTCCACCATGGGTTGCGCCGCATGGTTGCTCAGGTCGATGATCGAGAGGCGGCGATGCGCAAGCGCGACCCGTCCCTGCTGCCAGAGGCCGTCGCCATCCGGGCCGCGCGGGATGATGGCCGCACTCATGGCGCTCAAGGCGCCGAGGTCGATCGGGTTGTCGTCAAAGCGGATCTCACCGCAAAGTCCACACATGAGGGTCTCCTGAAGGTCCGAAGTACGGGATGTGACGGGCTGGCAGACGCTAAAGCACGGGGTCGTGCGCCGGCGTCGCCCTGGCTCGGCCGCTGCACTCGGATGGTACGAAAATCGATTCGGGCGGGGCGGGGGTTTTGGTGCGAGGCGCCTAGGGATCGAACCCGACGCAGGGGTCCGAAACACAGGTGCGGCGCCGAGTGAAGGCGATGCGAAAGCGGGGGGTAAACATCTGCGGAATCGGCATCGTCGTTCGTCCGCGGATCTCGAATTTCACGATGAACACGCATAGATGATACCGAATGCGGCGCCTTCTGGCCACCGCGCGACCACCACGGAGCGTCGGCAGACCGGTCGAACGGACGCCGCGGGTGGCCAGGTTCCATTTGTCCGGCGCGGCCCCACCCTCTTGTCCAGAATCTGTTCAAGTCGCTGTCCGGGAGCGTGCCCAAAGACATTTCCCGGATCACCTCACCAGGACCATTTAGGCAACACCATGGCAAAGAAACCCAAGCTCACTCAGGTTTTCACGCACAGCCATTACGCCACCAGCTTCGAGGCCGAATCCGACGACGAGGTCTACGACGAGCGCAAAGAGGCGTTGGTCAAGAGCATGCTCGGCGAGATCGGCGAAGACCCCGATCGCGAGGGGCTGCGCCGCACGCCCTTGAGGGTCGCCAAGGCCATGGACTTTCTCACCAGCGGCTATTCCATGTCCGCCGAGGAGATCATCAAGAAGGCACTCTTCGCGGAAGACGTCAAAGAGATGGTGGTCGTGCGCGATATCGAGTTCTACTCGATGTGCGAGCACCACATGCTGCCATTCTTCGGTCATGCGCATGTCGGCTATCTGCCCAACGGCAAGGTCGTCGGCCTGAGCAAGATCGCCCGTGTGGTCGACGTCTTCGCACGCCGCCTGCAGGTCCAGGAACGCCTGACCAGCCAGGTCGCCGATGCGCTTATGGAGCACCTCGGCGCGCACGGTGTCGCCGTCGTCATGGAAGCCAGTCATACCTGCATGATGATGCGCGGCGTGCAGAAACAACGCAGCTCGACCGTCTCCAGCGCCATGCGCGGCACCTTCGAGACCGACCCGCGCACGCGCTCCGAGTTCATGTCGTTCATCAAGGGATGATCGCAACTCTCCAACCGACGATACAAAAAAACCAAAACGCGTAGGATGGGTAGAGCGCAGCGAAACCCATCCTCACAGCTCCAACGCCCGATCCGGACGGCGGCACGACCCTTCAATCAACGTGGGTAGAGCGCAGCGAAACCCATCCTTACAGCTCCAACGCCCAATCCGGACGGCGGCACGACCCGTCAACCAACGTGCTCACCCTGTCTCGGAACCGTCACAAATCGAGCATCCGCCGCGACAGCACGACGTCGGGCAGCGCGGCATGCGCATCGCGGATCATGCGCTCGGTCGTCGGCCAGTCGACACAGGCATCCGTCACCGAGCAGCCGTAGCGCAACTGCTCGAGGTCCGCGGGGATCGATTGCTGTCCGGCCTCGATGAAGCTCTCCACCATCAAGCCGACGATCGAGCGATTTCCGCCGGCAATCTGATTCACACAATCGTGCATCACCAGCGGCTGAAGCTCCGGTCGCTTGAAACTGTTGGCATGAGAGCAGTCGATGACGATGTTCGCGGGTAGGCCGGCCTTGGTCAGCGCCTCCTCGGCCATGGCGACGCTCACCGTGTCGTAGTTGGGGCGATTGCCCCCGCCACGCAGCACCAGATGACCGTAGCGGTTGCCGCGAGTCCTGACGACACTGGTCAAGCCTCGGGCGTTGATTCCCAGAAAGCTGTGCGGCTGGGCCGCCGAGAGGATCGCATTGATCGCGGTGTCGACCGAGCCGTCCGTACCGTTCTTGAAGCCGACCGGGGTCGACAGACCGGAGGACATCTCGCGATGGGTCTGAGACTCCGAGGTCCGCGCACCGATGGCCGTCCAACAGATCAGGTCCCACAGGTATTGCGGGGCGATGGAATCGAGCGCCTCGGTCGCGGTGGGCAAACCCAGCTCGGTGACCTCGAGCAGGAACTGCCGCGCCTTCTCCATGCCCTCGGCGATGCTGAAGGTATCGTTCAGGTTCGGATCGTTGATGTAGCCCTTCCATCCGGTGGTCGTACGCGGCTTCTGGAAATAGACCCGCATCGCCAACACCAGGCGGTCCGAAACCGCATCGGCCAACACCCTGAGCCGCCGGGCGTAATCCAGACCGGCGACCGGATCGTGGATCGAGCAAGGTCCGACGACAACAAAGATCCGAGGATCACGCCGATCCAGAATCGCCTGCAGGGTCTCGCGACCTGCGAGCACGGTCGCCGAAGCCTGATCGGAGATCGGCACGGCACGATGGATTTCCAGCGGCGAAGGCATCGGATCGAAGCCGCTGACGTTGAGGTTTTCCGTTTTCTGCACGCGCATTCACCTTAAGAATTCAATCGAAGGCCAGAGGTGGCGTCGATCATGAGACCGCCCCCCAAACCTGAAGAGGACTCGTGACACCCGCTGCGCAGTGTCACGCATGCCCCGTGGCGCTCTGCGCCACGCGCAAACTTTGGCCCGAGTCACAAGCGAACCCGCCGGAGTCTCGTCGACACAACGGCCGGGCACGAGGATTCTCCGCGGTACCGCGGATCCCTGTCCATGAGAAAACCGTTGGGTGGACAAGCGCCGTAGGTAGGGTGGACGAGCGAGAGCGAAGTCCACCGAACCCCGCGCCGACGTTGGTGGACTGCGCTGCGCTTGTCCGCCCTATCGGCGGATGTCG
>NZ_JAABRP010000306.1 GCF_011390875.1 Thiocapsa sp. | reverse complement strand
TGGATCATGTCTTCAGGCCAAGCCCGGCGGTGCTGCAACGGAGGTCACCATGGCCCTCTCCCAGGACGATATCCAATTCATCAAAGCCCACATGGGCGAGTGGCTCGCCGAGCAGAGCCTCGGCAAACCCTCCATCGTCTATGAGATCGAGCTGCGCGAGCGCATGGTGCGGGTCGAGGAGGCGCTCAAACATCAGGGCGAGCTGATGCGGCAGGGATTCGAGCAGATGGAGAAGCGCTTCGAGCTGATGGAGAAGCGCTTCGAGCAAATGGATAGGCGCTTCGAACAAAGCGACAAACGCATCGAGGATCTCATCAAGCGTCACGACCATCAGTTCATGTGGCTGATCGGCTTCATCACGACCATCGCCGCGCTCATCATCGCCGCCGGAAAATGGCTATAAAGACTCTTTCCGGGCCTCGCTCATTCAACCGCGCCCGGTGCGGTATGCGTCATGCGTTGGACTGGTTTGGCCGCGCCCG
>NZ_JAABRP010000305.1 GCF_011390875.1 Thiocapsa sp. | reverse complement strand
GGCGATCTTCCCGACCTCGGCGCGCATTACCGAGCTCTCGGAGCGCCTGGAAGACGCCTACAATCGCTACACCGAGCTGGCGTATCTGCGCCAGTCGTTGAAGCTGAGTTTCTCTTTGACCCTTTCCCTGGTGCTCCTGTTCGGCGTCATGGCCGCAGTGATCGCCGCCTTTCATATCGCACGGCGTCTCGTCGCGCCGGTCGCGGATATCGCACGCGGCACCCGCGCGATCGCCGAGGGTGACTACGAGCAACAGCTGCCGCTGCCCAAGCACGACGACGAGCTCGCCTTCCTGGTCGCATCGTTCAACGCGATGACGCGGCGCATCGCCCGGGCACGGGATGCCGCGAACCGCAGCCAACAGGCGGTCGAGACCCAGCGCAACTATCTCGAGACGGTCCTCGGGCGTCTGTCGTCCGGGGTCATCGCCTTCGATGCCGATCAGCGGTTGAGGACCGCCAACCCGGCGGCGCGGCAGATCCTTTCCCTCGCCTTCACCGACGACGAGCAACCGGAGCTCGCGCGCGTGGAGCGCGAGCTGCCCTGGCTCACACCCTGGACCGAAACGGTGCGCAGCCATATCGTCGCCGGGCAGGATTGGCGTGCGGAGGTCGAGCTCGATCGCGGCGAGACCCGTCAGACCCTGATGTGCCGCGGCAGCCCGCTGCCCCTGCCGGACAGCGAGCAACGGGGTCATGTCGTGGTCTTCGACGACGTCAGCTCCCTGATCACCGCACAGCGCAACGCGGCCTGGGGCGAGGTGGCCCGGCGCCTGGCCCACGAGATCAAGAACCCCTTGACGCCGATTCAGCTCTCCGCGGAGCGCCTGCGCCATAAGCTGCTCGCCAAGGCCGACGAGGCGGACGCGAAGATCATCGATCGCTCGACCCGAACCATCGTCCAACAAGTCGAGGCGATGAAGGCGATGGTGAACGATTTCTCAGACTATGCCCGCACCCCGCATATCCGCGCCGAGCCCTTGGAGCTCGACCGGCTCGCCCAAGAGGTGCTGGACCTGTATCGCAGCGCCGGGACGAGCGCGCTCGAGGTCGATCTGGGTGCGCCGGGGGTGCAGGTACGCGGCGATCCGTTGCGCTTGCGCCAAGTGGTTCATAATCTGATCAAGAACGCGCAGGAGGCGATGGACGGACGTCCCGGCGCGCGCATCGCCGTGACGACGCGGGTCGCACGCGAGAACGGCATGCCGTTCGTCGAACTCGAGGTCGCCGACAACGGGCCCGGGTTCGAGGAGCACCTCTTCGAGCGATTGTTCGAGCCCTATGTCACCACGAAGGCCAAAGGAACCGGTCTGGGTTTGGCTATCGTGAAGAAGATCATCGAGGAACACCGCGGTATCATCAAGGTCGAGAATACGGGTCAAGGCGCGCTGATTCGGATCCGCCTGCCGATCCGGCAGGGGACCAGGTACGCGACCCAAGGCCGAGAACAGGATGAAAAACGATGAGTGCAACGCACGTCTTGGTCGTCGACGACGAACCCGACATCCGGGGTCTCGTCCAAGAGATCCTCGAGGACGAGGGCTACGCCGTGATGAGCGCGGAAAACGGCGAGTCCGCCCGGCACGCGCTGCGCGAGCGCCGCCCGGATCTGATCCTGCTCGACATCTGGATGCCTGATCTGGACGGCATCACGCTGCTGCGCGAATGGTCGGAAGAGGAAGACGGCCTGCCCTGCCCGGTCATCATGATGTCCGGGCACGGCACCGTGGAGACCGCGGTGGAGGCGACTCGGCTCGGCGCGTACGACTTTCTCGAAAAACCGCTCTCGATGGCCAAGCTGCTGCTCACCGTGGAGCGGGCACTCGAGGCCGACAAGCTTCAGAAGGAGAACATCGGGCTGAAACGTCGCGCACCTCAGGTGCACGAGCCGGTCGGGCGCAGTGCCACGCTGCAACGGCTGCGCGAGCAGGTGAAGCGGATTGCTCAGCACGACACCTGGGTGCTGATCACGGGGGACGCGGGCAGCGGTCGGGAGACCTTTGCGCGCTATCTTCATTCACAGAGCGCGCGCCGCGAGCGCCCCTTCGTCGATCTGAGCGTCTCCACGCTCGCCGGGGGCAATGCCGCGCTCGAGCTCTTCGGGGCCGAAGACGGCGAGCACACCCATTACGGGAATCTGGAAAAGGCCGCGGGCGGGACGCTGCTGCTCGACGAGGTCGCCGACATGGAGCTGGATGCACAAGCCAAGCTGCTCGGCGCGCTCGACACCGGAGCCTTCATTCGCGTCGGGGGTACCGAGCCGGTGCGCATCGACGTGCGGATCATCGCCGCGACCCAGCGCAACCTCGAAGAGGAGGTGCGTGCCGGGCGTTTCCGCGAGGATCTCTTCTATCACCTGAACGTCGTCCCGCTGAATATCCCGCCGCTGCGCGATCACGCCGAGGATGTCCCGGATCTGCTGAACTTCTATCTCGACTATTTCGCGACCCACGAGAAGCTGCCCTATCGTCGCTTCAGCGTGGGTGCGCAGAACTATCTGCGCAACTACACCTGGCCCGGCAACGTGCGCGAGCTCAAGAACCTGGTGCAACGGGTCCTGATCCTGGGTGCCGGCGACGAGATCAGTCAGAAGGAGGTCGAATCGGCACTCGGCGCACCGCCGCCCTCCCAGGGGCAGGCGCTGGAAGGTCTGGTCTCCTTCGATCAGCCGCTGCGGCAGGCGCGCGAGCAGTTCGAGAAGGCCTATCTCGACTACCAGCTCGAAAAGCATACCGGCAACGTCAGCAAGATGGCGAAGGAGGCCGGAATGGAGCGTACGCACCTTTACCGCAAGCTCCGCTCGCTGGGAATCGAGATCAAGGAGCGGCGTTGAAGTGCGTCAGGCGGGGCATGTCCAGCTCGGCACCTGCAACATAGTTCCGGCGTACCTACAGACGTTGGCACTGACGCACTTCAAGTATTTAATTTTTATTATTTTAAACCGCGTCGCGCCAATCGCTCCGTGGAGCGACGAGAACGCAAGCCCCCACTCCACAAAAACGAAAACTCCGGACGCGGTTTAAATGAAGATCATCATCCTCGGCGCAGGCCAGGTCGGGACCTCGGTGGCCGCCAATCTAGTCAGCGAGGCGAACGACATCACCGTCGTCGATCACAATCCGGATCTGCTCCGGGAGCTGCAGGATCGTTTCGATCTGCGCACCATCCTGGGTCACGGTGCGCACCCGGACGTGCTGCGCCGCGCGGGCGCGGAAGACGCCGACATGATCATCGCGGTCACCAACAGCGACGAGACCAATATGGTGGCCTGTCAGGTCGCCTACACGCTGTTTCACACCCCGACCAAGATCGCCCGGGTGCGGGCGCAGAGCTTTCTCGATCAGCCCAAGCTGTTCGGGACGGATGCCCTGCCGATCGATTTTCCGATCAGTCCGGAGGCATTGGTCACCGAGTACATCCTGCGTCTGGTCGAGAACCCCGGGACCTTGCAGGTGCTCGATTTCGCCGGCGGGCGGATCCGGCTGGTCGCGGTCAAGGCCTATTACGGCGGACCCTTGGTCGGGCACGAGCTGCGCACCCTGCACGAGCACATGCCCAGGGTCGAGGCGCGGGTCGCGGCCATCTACCGTCAGGATCGGGCCATCGAGCCCCAAGGCGATACGGTCATCGAGGCGGACGACGAGATCTTCTTCGTCGCCGCCCCCGTGCACATTCGCTCGGTCATGAGCGAGCTGCGGCGTCTGGATCGTCCCTACAAGCGTCTGATCATCGCCGGCGGAGGCAATATCGGCACCCGGCTCGCCGGGGCGTTGGAGGTCAACTATCGGGTCAAGGTCATCGAGCGCGATCTGAAACGCTGCAAGCGCATCGCGGAGAATCTCGAGAAGACGATCGTGCTGCACGGCGACGCGGCGGATCGCGATCTGCTCCTGGAAGAGAATATCGAGAACACCGACGTCTTCTGCGCCGTCACCGACGACGACGAGGCGAATATCCTCTCGGCGATGCTCGCGAAGCGGCTCGGCGCGCGCAAGGTCATGGCCTTGATCAACCGGCCGTCCTATGTCGAGCTGGTGCAATCCGGGGCCATCGACATCGCCATCTCGCCG
>NZ_JAABRP010000304.1 GCF_011390875.1 Thiocapsa sp. | reverse complement strand
CCGGACCGGCATCCTGAACCGGGGTTCAGGTGGGCAAGGGCAGCGTGACTTCGTGTTCATCTGACGCGAGATGCTCACACCCGCCACGCAATGTACCAAGCCCGGGCTCTATGAGCATTGGTTCAAGGAAATATAAAGCCCGACGCGCACTGCAGACAGCCAAATTGTAGGCCCTGAACGGGGCTGGTGTGCGGTGCCGGGACATTTAAAAAATACGGGCCGACGAGCGCTCGTTTTGGCGCTGCTGGCCGGTGCGGCGCGCCAACGTCAGAGCAGCTGGCCGTCGCTGCCCAAGGTTTGGTCCAGCCGGCGCATGAGGTCGTCCAGGCGGGTCTGGTTGTGCGGCGAGGTTTCGGCTGGTGCGCCGTTCAGCACCGCGCCGCTGCTTGTGGCGGGCGCTGGTGTTTGGGCGCTGGAGGATTCTTTTTGCGACAGCTCAAACGCCAGGTTGAGCGATGCCAGCACCGCAATGCGGTCGCGCGCTTTCACCTTGCCAGCATCGCGGATGCGGCACATGGCGGTGTCTACACGCTCCACAGCGTCCAGCAACGAGGACTCACCACCCACCGGGCAGGCCAACAAGTAGCTCTGGCCCATGATCTGCACTTCAATCTGTTTGCTCGCAGGCTTGTTCATGTGCGGTCCTTGCTGGGGGTGTCTGCGGTGGCTTGCGGCGCACTGGCAGGGGGGTGCGGCAGGCGGTCAAGCAGCGCATCGATGCGGGCGCGGGCTGCGTTCAGCCGCGACTTGAGCGAGTCGCGCTCGGCCTGCAAAGCCTGCACCTGCTCGTGCAGCAGGCCGTTGGTGCGTTGCAGTTCTTCATGGCGCAGCAGCAAGCGCTCTACGCGCTCGGTGATCTGGTCAAGGTGCTTGGGATCTGCCATGGTGTCGGTTCGAAGTTTTCACATTGTAGGGTTGTCGCAAGTTCTCACGCTTTAGAATGCACGTTGTTGGTGCTCGCGGTGTGGTTCACATGCCGCAGTTCAACGGGAAGCAGGAGGGAAAGTTCACATGAACCGACCTAACCTGCGCTGCCCCCGCAACGGTAAGCAGACGAGAACCCTGAAGCCATTTCAGGCGACTCCGCTTTCATCTCACAACCACTGGGCGCTGCCAAGCGCCTGGGAAGGTGATGAAGGTCGCTCTGCCAGCCCGGATACCGGCCAACGAGGTGGCGGTGCGTCTGAAAAGGACGCAGCGCCGTGACGCTCATGCACCGTCGGGGAAGGCGGTGACGGCACATCCGTTGTTTTTTACTTTCATGAAAAATCGTAACTTGCGTGCGCCCCTGGCCGCGCTGCCGCTGGCTGTTCTGGCCACATTCTCTTCCCACGCCCAAACCGTTGGCGCTGCCGATCTGCCCGAGACGGTGGTCACGGCGACAAGGGTCCAGCAACCGCTGACGGATGTGGTTGCCGACGTCACCATCATTGACCGCTCGGTCATTGAGCGCGGTGGCGCTACGGGCCTGGCGGATTTACTGGCGCGCGTTCCCGGCATATCCTTTGCCCGCAACGGTGGTCCTGGATCAACGACCAGCGTATACATGCGTGGCGCTGAGAGCCGCTTCACAGCGGTGTATGTGGATGGTGTGCGTGTTGACTCACAGTCCACCGGCGGCGCCACCTGGAATGCGATCCCGTTGTCGCAGGTCGATCGCATTGAAGTGGTGCGTGGCCCGGCAGCGGCGGTGTACGGCTCGGATGCCTTGGGCGGCGTGATCCAGATCTTCACGCGCAAGGGCGAAGCCGGGTTCGCTCCTGTGATTGAGTTTGGAGCGGGAAGCCAGGGCACGTTGAAACTTGCCATGTCCCTCAGCGGTGCCAAGGGCGTTGTCGATTATTCGGTGGGATTGAGCCGTGAGATCAGCGATGGCTTCAATGCGCAACCCACTGCCAACCCTGATAAAGATGGTTACCGCAACACAGCTGCGTCAGCGCGGCTGGGATTGCAGATCAACCCGGCCCACCGCCTTGAAGCAACGCTGCTGAGCAGCGATCTGGACGCTCAATACGATGCATTCACGCCGGGCCGCGATGACCACGGTCTGCATACGCTGCAAACGCTTGGGCTGAACTGGACGGCCAGCTGGAGCGATGTCCACAAAACCCGGTTAAGTATCAGCCGCGGCAAGGACCGCTACGAAACCACGCCGTCGGTCTACCTGACGGATACCAGCGTGACGAGCTACCTTTTTCACAATGAGTGGAAATTGGGCTCGACTCTGTTGACGGCAGCGCTGGAGCGGCGTGAGGACAAACTGAACAACGCCAGTACGTCGCCGGCGGTCACCGACCGCTCGCAAAATGCACTGGCGCTCGGTTACGGCTTGCGCAGTGGGGACCACAGTTTGCAGCTCAATGTCCGTCGCGACGACGACAGCGAGTTTGGCGTCCAGACCACGGGTGGAGCGGCCTACGCCTACAGTTTCAGGCCTCACTGGCGAGCCACGGCAGCTGCGGGCACCGCCTTTCGCGCGCCAACGTTGTTTCAGCGCTTCAGCATATACGGTGTGCCCAGCCTCCAGCCGGAGACCGCACGCAACGTGGAGGTTGGTGTGAAATACGAATCGCAGGGTGACAGCTTCAGCGCTGTGCTCTACCGCAACAAAGTGTCTGAACTCATCAACTATGTGTCTGGTGCTGGGGCTTGCGTCAATGGTGCCGGACTTTACCCAGGTTGCTATGGCAACACCGGGTCCGCTCAGTACAAGGGCTTGACCTTGGCAGGGGCCACCCGCCTGGGTGGTGTGGCGCTGGGCGCGTCGCTGGATCTGCAACGTCCGGAAGACTTGCTCACTGGTAAGCAGCTGGCGCGGCGCCCCCAACGGATGGCCACAATCACCGCCGATACGCGCTTGGACGGCTGGACCGCGGGCGGCGAGGTTCAGCTGGTGGAAGCGCGCTTCAACAATGCCGCCAATACCCAGCGTCTGGCTGGCTATGGGCTGGTCAACCTGTATGCCAGCACGGCCCTGGCAAGCGACTGGACCCTGCTGGGGCGTGTGGACAACCTGGGCGACAAGGAATACCAGACCGCACTGGGTTATGCCATGGCCGGGCGAACGGTTTTTGTGGGCTTGAAATGGGCGCCCCAATGATCACGAAGGAAGCGCAGTGACTGCTGCGTCCTGCCCCGCCATCCTTATCGCTGCCCCAGCTTCCGGGCAAGGCAAGACCACCGTCACCGCTGCGCTGGCACGTCTGCAAGCGCGCGCCGGCCTGCGGGTGCGGGCGTTCAAATGTGGGCCGGACTTTCTGGACCCCATGTGGCTGGAGCTGGCCACGGGCCAGCCGGTGCACAACATGGATCTGTGGATGACCGGCGAGGCGGATGTGCGGGCACGCCTGCACGCCGCAGCGCAGGATGCCGATCTGATCATCGTCGAAGGGGTCATGGGACTGTTCGATGGAGAGCCGAGTGCGGCGGATCTGGCGCGGCGGTTTGGGTTGCCCGTGTTGGCGGTGATCGATGCGTCGGCCATGGCGGGCACGTTTGGCGCGCTGGCGTTTGGCTTGCAGCACTACCGCCCAGGCTTGCCCTGGGCTGGTGTGTTGGCCAATCGCGTGGCCAGCGAGCGGCATGCGCAGATGCTGCAGGCGGCATTGCCCGCTGGCGACGCGGATGCACCGTCCACCTGGCTGGGCGCCGTGATGCGCGACCCGGCCTTCACGCTGCCCGAGCGCCACTTGGGCCTGACGATGGCCAGCGAGCTGCCCGATGCGCTTGCCCGGCTGGATGCCGCGGCCGACGCTTTGCTGAGCACGCCGCTGGGCCAGATGGACCGGGCGGCGCTCACGCGCTGGGCGGTCGAATTTGAACCACCGCCAGAGGGGCCGCCCGTGGCGCCGTTGCTGGCAGGCAAAACGGTGGCCGTCGCGCGCGACGCGGCCTTTTGCTTCATCTATGCCGCCAACCTGGACACCTTGCGCGCGCTGGGAGCACAGGTGGTGTTTTTCTCGCCGCTGGCCAACGAGCCCGTGCTCACGTGCGACGCGGTGTGGTTGCCCGGCGGTTACCCCGAGCTGCATGCCGAAACCTTGGCGGCGGCTCACACCAGCCGCGACAGCCT
>NZ_JAABRP010000303.1 GCF_011390875.1 Thiocapsa sp. | reverse complement strand
CCGCCTGCTCCATCAACTCGCAGGCGACCCGCAGGCTCGCGTACCAATCCTCACGCTCGTCGATGTCGAGCGCGTGGCGTCGCTTCAGCTCTCGCACTTCGGCCTGTGTCAGCTTATCGGTGAGCAGCTCGGTGGTGTAATGGGAGCCTTGCGTGGTGACCTTCACGAGCCGCAGCTCGTTGGGGCCGACGGTATTCGGCGTATCGCCGAAGAGATCCAGACCTTCCCTGCGAGCGTTGACCTTCCGATTCGTGACGACATACATAGCGAAACCCTCTTGCTTGCCCTCGACGGAAATCGCCCGGCGCCCATCGACGCTGTGATTCGGTCTCGTCCGCGTCACCTGCGCCCGCGCGTACTCCCGCCGGTCAGCGAGCCCATGATCCCGCGGATCAGCTGACGGCCGATCTGGCTGCCGAGCGAGCGCATGGCGCTGGTCGCAAAGGCTTCGACCGGGGTCTGGCGCGTGCTGGAGCGTCGGGCGGGGGCTTTGCCGGTCGATGACGTCTGGGCGGTCTTGCCGCTGCGGCCGAAGTACTCGGACAAATCCGGGATCTCGGGCGCGGCCGAGGCCGTGGCGGCCTGCTCGGCACGCTGCTCGAGGATCTCGTAGGCGGAGACTCGGTCGACCGTGACGTCGTAGATACCCTTCACCAACGACTGATCCATGACGGCCTTGCGAACCTCTGGCTCGATGGGGCCGAGATGGCTTCCGGGCGGCGCAACATTGACCCGCTGGACGATGCCCGGAATCCCCTGCTCGTCGAGGGTCGAGACGAGCGCCTCGCCGACGCCGAGTGCGGTGATGGTGGCCGCTGTGTCGAGCGCCGGATTCTGCCGGAAGGTCTCGGCGGCGACCCGCACCGCGCGCTGGTCGCGCGGCGTGAAGGCACGCAAGGCGTGCTGGATGCGGTTTCCGAGTTGTCCGAGGACGGTATCAGGGACATCCATCGGATTCTGTGTCACGAAATAGACCCCGACACCCTTGGAGCGGATCAGGCGCACGACCTGCTCGATCTTGTCGAGCAGGACCTTGGGCGCATCCTTAAAGAGCAGATGGGCCTCGTCGAAAAAGAAGACCAGCTTGGGCTTGTCCTGATCGCCCGCCTCGGGCAACTCCTCGAACAGCTCGGACAGGAGCCAGAGCAGGAACGTGGAGTAGATCTCCGGGGTGTGGATCAGCTTGTCCGCAGCCAGGATGTTGATGTAGCCGTGGCCCTGCTCGTCGGTCTGCATCATGTCCTGCAGCGTGAGCGCGGGCTCGCCGAAGAGCAGGTCTCCGCCCTGCTTCTCGATGACCAGCAGGCGGCGTTGAATTGCGCCCACGCTCGCCGACGAGACGTTGCCGTAACGGGTCTGGAGCTCCGCGGCGTTCTCCGCCACATGCGCCAACAAGGCGCGCAGATCCTTGAGATCCAGGAGTAGCCAGCCGTTCTCGTCGGCGACATGGAAGACGATGTTGATGACGCCTTCCTGCACCTCGTTGAGATTGAGCAAACGCGACAGGAGCAGCGGTCCCATCTCGGTCAAGGTGGTGCGGACCGGGTGACCCTGCTCGCCCTGGATGTCCCAGAACATCACCGGATTGCCGGCAAAGGCGAAGCCTTCCTCCTGCTCCAGGCCCATCTCGGCGACACGCTCGACGACACGCCGGTTGCCGCCGCCCGGCTGGCTGATGCCCGCCAGATCGCCCTTGATGTCGGCGAGGAACACAGGTACGCCGATGCGACTGAATTGCTCGGCGAGCCGCTGCAGAGTCACCGTTTTGCCCGTACCCGTCGCACCCGCGACCAGCCCGTGCCGGTTGGCCATGCGCGAGAGGATCGAGACCGGCTCGGTTCCTTTGCCGACGAGGATGGACTGGGTCATGACAGGCACTCCGTGTGTGGCGATGGCGTTGATCAGAGGAACCGCGGCCGGCAACGCGCAGAGGTACGGTGCCGAGCGGTCGGGGCGTCAAGTGTCGCACCGGCAACCGCAGCGGTCAGATGCAGAAATCGCTCATCGACCGCGGATTCACCAACGTCTACAACGTCGGCGAAGGGATGGTCGGAAGCCGCGCCGGGGCCGGCTGGACTCAAGAGCGACAGCCGGTGGAACCTTGTCCGCGCTGTTGAGCCGGGCCGCGTGCGGCACGCGCCGGACGGCCCCGTACCGGCCGCCGCTCAGTCCGGCTCGGCGAGTGAGTCGATATCGATCTCCCAGCGGTCGAGCATCTGGCGATAGATCACAAGCTCGGCGTCGGAAAAAAAGCCGTCCGAGCGCGCCAGCAGCAGAAGTATCCGGGCCAAGTTCCGACGCGAGATACGATCCGTGACCGGCGCCAGGACGGTGTCGACCCAATCCGGGTCGGCGAGTCCCACGAAGCGCGCGGTACCTGCATGGGCGATGAGGTCGTCGCAGTAGCCGTCGAAGACCTTGGCAAAGTCGTCGCGGTCGACGCCGAAGCGCTCGAAGACACCGATCTCCTCGAGCATGTCCATCTCCTCGTCCTTCACCTCGCCATCGCCGATGATGAAGAGTGAGATGACGCGCAGCATGGCCTCGGCGCTGTTGTCGGCGTAGGGGGTGATCTCGGGCATCCTCGTCCTGGCTCCTCATGATGTCGTTGTCGTGACGGTCGCGCAAATGATCGCATAAACCAGAGCGCGCCGCCGCGCAGGTCCGGACCGGTCGGGTTTGCGTTCTCGGGAGCAGAGGCTCCAAAATGGCGGCGGCTCCGGGTGCGGTTTAAGCGCGGCCCGGATCGAACGTTCCGATTGACCTCCACGGACGCGACAGCCATGTTCTTCCCCGTAGACGACACAACCCGCCGCAAGGCCAAGACGCCGCATGAGCTGGCGATGGTCAACCTGATCGTCTTCAACCTCCTGATCGGGGTGGCGCTGCTCGCGGGCTCGATGGCGGAGCCGGATTCCGTGATCGGGCGCTACAAGTGGCTTGCGGTGTCGATTCCGCTCGCCCTCTCCTTGCTGCTGATCGGCGTCACCTGGATCAAGTCTCGGCGACCCGGCAAGGACATGAGCTGGTTTGCCGCAACCCACTGGCGATTGGCCGCGAGCCGCTATCGGCTGATCCTGATCGCCTATCTGGTGTGTGCCGCGATCCTGAGCGTTGCCCTGCTCGGCAGGACGGACGAGACCGAGATCGCGGCACAGCTCAAGACCCTGCCGCCGGCGATGCAGGAGATGGAGCGGCATAAGATCGAGTCTCAGGACATGGCAAGCGCCATTTGGGCCCGCATCGGCGTGGTGCCCCTGTTGCTTGCCGTCATGGTCACCATCATGCTTGAGTCCGGCGCACTCTACCAAGCCGGACGCGGGGAGCTGCCCGAGACGTTGGTCGCACGATTTCCTCCGCCGGACGGGCTCATCGGGAGCGAGACCGAGCCGCCGGTCGCATGACACCCGGCTTTCCCCGACTTTTTTCCGACGATCCCTCACAACGTTTCACCACGACAGGAATTGACCATGTCAAAACCATCCCTCTATCTCACCACGGTACTCTTAGCTGCTATGACGACACCCGCACTTGCTGACAACCCCAAGGTCGCGTTGGACGTAACGATCGGCGGCGAGCCCGCCGGCACCATCACGATCGAACTGTTCGCCGACGTCGTCCCGAAGACGGCCGAGAACTTCCGCGCGCTCTGCACCGGCGAGAAGGGCATGGGCAAGAGCGGCAAGCCGCTGTCCTATGCCGGCAGTCCGTTCCATCGCATCATCCCGGGCTTCATGATCCAAGGCGGGGACTTCACTCGCGGCAACGGCACGGGCGGCGAGTCCATCTACGGCGAGAAGTTCGCCGACGAGAACTTCGAGCTCAAGCACACCGGGGCGGGCATCGTCTCGATGGCGAACGCCGGGCCCAATACCAATGGGTCGCAGTTCTTCATCACGGTCGATGCGACACCTTTCCTAGATGGCAAGCATGTCGTGTTCGGCAAGGTCGTCGAGGGCATGGATGTCGTCGAGGCGATGGAAGCCCAAGGCTCGCGCTCCGGCGGAACCAAGACCGAAGTCGTCCTCGCGGACTGCCGCGCGCTCTGACGTCGATAGGACCCTCGACCCGTTTCGGGTCGAGGGTTGCACCAATGCGGGGACGCCTAGACCCCGAGCCGCTGCCTGACCGACCGAACCGTCCGCATCGCGATGAGCCTGGCGGGCGCGCATG
>NZ_JAABRP010000302.1 GCF_011390875.1 Thiocapsa sp. | reverse complement strand
TTCGGAAGCGGGCTTCGCTCCTGATCCTCCTGCTCTGATTGAGAGCTAAAGGAATTCAGATGAGATTGTCGATCTTGCGATGCCCCAGCAGCAGCTGGACGGCACGCAAGTTCTTGGTCTGACGGTAGATCAATGTCGCCTTGGTCCGACGCAGCGAGTGCGTCCCCTTACTCCTGCGGATCAGCGCCCATGAGTCCGATCCATCGCTTGACGATGCGCGCGTACTGACGGGCGGACAAGTGCGGTGAGCCGCTCTGCCGACTGGGGAAGAGATAATCCGCGCTTTGTCCGACTGCCACCGATTCCGCCAGGGCAGCCGGATCCAATCGCCGGATGTGGAGACCACGCGTACGGTGGTGTCGGAGGGCTGACGGGTGCAATTGCGTCAGCCCGACCCGATCCTATCGGGGGCATGTTTCCCGCGTCACCGGATCGCCGACTCGATTCCGACCGCCCTCCAGCACATATAGACAGTGCCCGTCGTGAACGCCGCTGCGCTCGAGCAAAGTATCGAACGAGCCGTTCGAATCGCGCTCGCAGCAAGGGGTGGAGCATGTGCGTTCCCCCCGGATGCTCGTGATGGACGCCGTTCGCCGCGGGCGGCGCGCTTGGGATCGCCTATCCCGGTGCCGGAACCGCGAGGGCGCACTGGTGCTCGAGAAACCCCAGCAAGGCGCCGACATGGTCCTCGATGCGATCGACGGAATCATGATCGGCGCCATCGATCTCCAGGAGACCCACATGCGTCCCGGAGGAGTGCGCATGGATTAAGCGTGCATCGTCCACGGGAACCACGCGATCGGCTCGGCCGTGCACCAGCAAGACAGGACAGGAGATGCGGGTAACCGTGTTCATGGGTGCGATCGAGTCGAAGCGGTGTCCGATGAGCCATTCCACGTAGCGGATGACCCCGTAGACAATCGGAGCAGGCAGGTGCAGGTGACGCACCGATGCCTTGGTCACGCGGGCGGGATGGGCGAATGCGGCGATGCTGATCACGGCCGCGATGTCCGGGTTGCGCGATGCCTCGAACAGGGCGGCACCTGCCCCGACGGAGTGTCCGAGCACGGCGACACAGCCCGCCCGGCCGGGGTGGTGCCGCTTGAGCCAGGCGATGGCCATCCCGAGATCCTCGGCAAACCGCGGCAGGGAGGAGAAGGTATCGGCGTCGCTCTCGCCGTGATTGCGGGCATCGAAGAGCAAGACGTTGAATCCAGCCTGTTGAAAGGGGGATGCCAGAGGCAGCATCAGCTCGGCGTTGCCGCCCCATCCGTGCAGGACAACGAGGGTCCGTGTCGAGTCCGCTGCCGGAATCAGCCAGCCGAAGAGGGATCGGCGTCGTACCGTCGGGATGCGAACCGCCTCGAAGTCGAGGCCGGCGTCCGCAGGCGTGCCGATTTCGCGGAGCCGCGGTGCGCGAAAGCCCAAGTGCACCCCGGCGGGGATTGCGGCAGCGGCCAAAATGGCGAAGAGACTCAGGGTCGTGAGCACGTCTGTCGAATTCCGATACGGATTGGAAGATTGCGCCCGAACCGTCGACCTTGTCCGGTCGTCGTCAGCGCACAGCGTTCAGTAGTGGGGAAAATGATGGCGTCGGCCTGCCTTTCCAAATGCTCCAGCCGAGACGCATCTCTTTTTGTGCGAGTTGCCCGCGATCCGGCGGTCTCGGGTGCGGGACCGACGGTCTTGGCATAGACTGAAGAGAACACACTCATGCCCTCGAGCGCGTTGCGAACGACGGGACCGATACCGGGCGCGCACCCTCGATACGGAGATCTGCGGAGTCGTCGTGAGTGGCGCCCTGCTCATTTTCATCGCCGAGCCAGAGGGCGTCGCCTGCGTCCTCCGGACAGGAGTTCAACATGTTTCATGTCTCCCGCCCAAGGCTTCACGGTTTACTTGCTGCCGGGTTCTTCCTGCTCCTTCCTCCTCCTCATGCCGCTCTCGGCGCATCCGCTTTTTCGGGGCCGGATTGGGATGCATGCCGCGATCGCGTGATCGCGAACCTCGAGGCCGCCGGTTTGCGGGATTTCGGGGATGTGAGCGCCTATACGGGTGCGACCGGTACGGGCGCGCTCCAGGCGGTCATCGAACAATGCGGTTATCGCTCAGAACGCATCGGGCCGGCCTTTTGCGATGACCTCTACGAGCAGGTCTATGCGGCCTGTCGCGAGGATGGCTTCGAGGGCATGAGCATGGCCGCGACGTCCTGGGTTCTGATCTTTGATCCGGAAGGACCGCTTGTTGAACGGTTGAGGAGGGTCTGCACACAGCCGGCGACGATCGATCGGGCGCGGTTCGGTCGTCTGATCTGTAGGGAGTGATGCCTTCGAAGGCCTGTCCGGGCCTGCAGCGGCGATGTCGCCCGACGGCGACTCGCGACCTGCGATTCAGACCGTCGGTCGTCGATTCGCCGGGTCGTTACGCCGGGCCGGATCGGGATGCCGCGAGCGCATAGCCGGTCAGTTCCCACCGCGCATGATGCGACGCACCAGCGGAATGCTTGGTTGGCGTTGCTCGCGCAAACTAGCTTCATCGATTCGCTCAATCAGGGCGACCAGCGAGCCGGGATCGCGGGCATAGTTGTTCATGATGTAGCGCGCGGTTTCCTGTCCCAGCCGCATCCCGAACTCCGCGGCGATCTCCGTGAGCAAGCGCTCGCAATCCGCGTCGCTCAGCGGCAGCAGACAGTAGCGCGGCCCCCATTGAAGGCGCGAGCATAGATCCGCCAGGCCAAGTCCCAGGCCGTCCGGGGCTGAGCTCCCCGCGATCAGAAGCGCGCAACCCTTCGCGCGCGCCCGATTGAACATATCGAACAAGGCGACCTCCCACTCCGGCTTGCCGGCGATGGCCTGCACATCGTCGATCGCCAATAGCTCGCGGCTCTCCAGGTCGTCGAAGATCGATGGCATCAGTCCGGTCTCGCCGAGCGGGATGTACTGAGCTGTTCGGGCCCGTTGGATCGCCGCATGACAAGCGCCCTGCAGGAGATGGGTTTTGCCCGTCGATGTGCCTCCGAACAGAAACACGTAAGGCTCGCCGGCCCCGGACGCCAGTGTCGCAACCGCGGCGAGTGCCTCTGCATTCGGGCCGGCACGGTAGTCCGCGAGCGTCGGCTCGCGGATCAGCGTAATCGGCAGATGCAGTTGCCCGGGATGGTCGGTCACGGTTCCGCCTGTTCGGGTATGCGGGCCGGGCGCGTCAGCCAGCCCGGCGCGAAAGTGCTGCGGCGGTCTCGGCGAGCCGACGGCCCAGGGCTAGACAAAGACGCTTTTCCTCGTCGGTGACCGGGAGGGCGCTGTCCGGTCCGGCCAGGTGCGAGGGACCGTAGGGCGTGCCGCCGGAACGGGTGTGCAGCAGGTCAGCCTCGGTGTAGGGGAGCCCCATCAACAGCATCCCGTGGTGAAGCAAGGGGATCATCATGCTGAGCAGGGTGGCTTCTTGACCCCCATGCAGACTGGATGTCGAGGTAAAGACTCCGGCGGGTTTTCCGGAAAGGGCCCCGGCGAGCCACAGACTGCTGGTTCCGTCGAGGAAATACTTCATCGGGGCGGCCATATTTCCGAATCGAGTGGGGCTGCCGAGGGCAAGGCCGGCGCAGCCGCGTAGGTCGTCTTGGTCGGCATAGGGTGCACCGGAGGTCGGGATGCTGTCCTCGCTCGCTTCGCAGACGGTCGAGACTGCTGGAACGGTTCGCAGGCGCGCTTCCAGGCCGCCGGCCTCGACGCCGCGTCCGACATGATGGGCCATCTCGGCGGTGGCGCCGTAACGACTGTAATAGAGGACGAGGATGTAGCTCATGAACGATCAGTCTCCGAAAAGGCAGGCTCGGATGCGCAGATTGGGGTTGGACCTGCGCTCGGCATGATGTTGACGACGTGGGTCCGCGGCTAGTCTAAACCGCGTTCGTGATGAAGACCGATGTTTCGTCGATGTACGTCGCCCGCTCAAAACCGGGATGCGTCGGCATTGAACTGTCGAGCCGAAGTGGCGAGAATCAGCCGACCCCGCGCCGGTGTTGACCCGGTTTCGGAAACCTTGGGAGGAGGCACGACAAAAATGGCTCAAACGCTTTCGCGTGATGGTCGGCGACAGCTTCGACTGCTGTTCATCCTGCTCGTTGTGTATGCGGTTGCGGTCGGTGCTGCAACCCGCGACCCGGCTCAGTACTTCT
>NZ_JAABRP010000301.1 GCF_011390875.1 Thiocapsa sp. | reverse complement strand
TGACGCTGGGCGGCCAACCTGCGGTGATGAAGAGGTCGGACGCCTTGCGCTCGACCACCATGCTCAGCAATTGTTCGATCGCACGATTCAGGTCCATACGAGACCTCGGTATTAAGAAAGACGCTCCAGGGCGGCAGCCATCCATGCTCGGCCGGACCTAGGATTCGCGAACGATCGTCATCCTCTGCAAAATCGGCGTCGTGCAGGGCGGCGCCCTCGACCAGCGCTCGGCCCGGCAAGCTTCGCCGGAGCGGGATCAGGTAAAGCCGTCCTTGTTCTGAGCCTTCATCCGGGCGTCCTTGCGCGACACCAACCCCTGTTGGACCAGCTCCTTGAGGTTCTGATCCAGGGTCTGCATGCCGTGCGCCTGTCCGGTCTGGATCGCCGAATACATCTGGGCCACCTTGGCCTCGCGGATCAGGTTACGGATGGCCGGCGTGCCGATCATGATCTCGTGTGCGGCGACCCGCCCGCCGCCGACCCGCTTCAACAGCGTCTGCGCGATGACCGAACGCAGCGACTCCGAGAGCATTGCCCGGATCATCTCCTTCTCCGCCGCGGGAAAGACGTCGATGATGCGGTCGATCGTCTTGGCCGCCGAGGTGGTGTGCAGCGTCCCGAACACCAGATGCCCGGTTTCGGCCGCGGTCATCGCCAGTCGAATGGTCTCGAGATCACGCATCTCGCCGACCAGGATGATGTCCGGATCCTGACGCAACGCCGAGCGCAACGCCTCGCTGAAGCCCAGCGTATCCTTGTGGACCTCGCGCTGGTTGACCAGACATTTCTTGCTGCTGTGCACGAACTCGATCGGGTCCTCGATGGTGAGGATGTGCGCGTACTCGGTCTCGTTGAGATGGTCGACCATCGCGGCGAGGGTCGTGGACTTACCCGAGCCGGTCGGCCCGGTCACCAGGATGAGGCCGCGCGGAACACTGATGATTTCCTTGAAGCTCTCGGGCGCATTCAGCTCTTCGAGCGACAAAACCTTTGAGGGGATGGTCCGAAAGACGGCGCCCGCACCGCGCTTCTGGTTGAAGGCGTTGACGCGGAACCGGGCCAGCCCCGGAATCTCGAACGAGAAGTCCGTTTCCAGAAACTCCTCGTAGTCCTTGCGCTGCTTGTCGTTCATGATGTCGTAGACAAGCGAGTGCACCGAACGATGCTCGAGCGGCGGGACATTGATGCGACGCATGTCGCCGTCGACACGAATCATCGGCGGCAGGCCGGCCGAGAGATGCAGGTCCGAGGCGTTGTTTTTGACGCTGAAAGCCAGTAGTTCGGCGATATCCACGAATCACTCCCGATTAAACCGCGGCCGGCATCACAAGGTACATCCCGAGGCACGCAGGTTTTCCGCCGCACTGCACGCCCCGCGCACGCCGGGCCGGCGTTGCGCCTCCTGGCCGTAGGGGCCGCTATGCTTCGTCGGCGCGCCTTGTCCCGACGCACGCGGGACGCATCCCGCTTACCGAAAAAATCGCGTGCACTCGGTATAGCATAGCCCGAAGAGCCGGCCTCGGTCTCGACGGATCCATCGGCGGTGCGTTGCGTCCCCGAGAGATTTACGATGCCGGATCGATACCGACCACGGATCACGTTCAAGACCCACCGGAGCCCCTTTTGAGATGACCGACGACCCGAAGACCTCCCCGCGTGTCGGCCTGTTCGCAACCTGCCTCATGAACCTCTTCCGGCCGAACATCGGCTTTTCCGCCGCCAAGCTTCTCGAGGACGCGGGCTGCGCCGTCTGCGTGCCGCAAAACCAAACCTGTTGCGGACAGCCCGGCTACAACTCGGGCGACAACGACTCCGCGCGCGCACTCGCCAAACAGGTCATCGCCGCCTTCGAGGACTACGATTATCTCGTCGGTCCCTCGGGCTCCTGCATGGCGACCATCCGGCACGACTATCCCGTCCTTTTTGCCGCAGACCGCGATTGGCGCGACCGCGCCGAGGCCCTTGCTGCAAAAAGCTGGGAGCTGACGTCATTCCTGGTCGACACCCTCGGCATCACACAGATTCACGCCAGATTCGACGGCATCGCGACCTATCACGACTCGTGCTCCGGCCTGCGCGGACTCGGCATCAAAGGTCAGCCGCGACAACTGCTCGCAGGTGTGGAGGGGCTGACCCTGCGCGAGATGACCGACAGCGAGGTCTGCTGCGGGTTCGGCGGGACCTTCTGCGTCGGATACCCCGAGATCTCGGTCAAGATCGTGGACGACAAGATCCGCAACATCCTCGCCACGGGAGCCGATACGCTGATCGGCGGCGATCTGGGGTGTCTGATGAACATCGCCGGGCGGCTGAGCCGGATCGGCTCGCCGGTGCGGGTCTATCATGCGGCGGAGGTGCTGGCCGGGACGGCGGACGGGCCAGGTATCGGGGACGGGCCGGGTTGAGACGCCGCAACGCGACGCGAGGACGTTCCAGATGCCGCGAATCGACATCGGCTTATGAGGATGCGGAGAGACCCGTTCGCGTCCCGAAAGTGCCGCTCACCACCAGGTCCTGAACGACCGGTCCGGACGCGTAGTGGACAGTCGCAGTCAACACCGTGAGTGACTCTGGACGTCCAATAGCGGTAACAGCTGCAGTCTCGATGACTGTCTGCCCATCGATGCAAAGCAGGCACCCAAGCGCTTTATGCGGCAGTGACGTATAATCATGCGATGCTGACCGTTGTGGAAACGCCCTCCTTTACGCGCCTTTGGCCCGACTACTGGACGGAGGACGAGCGTGGAGAGTTCTGCGCCTGGATTGCGGGCAGCCCGCTTGCAGGTGATGTCGTTCCGCGGACCGGTGGCGTGCGCAAGGTCCGTTGGTTCCGGTCCGGTAGCGGAAAACAAGGAGGCGTTCGGGTCATTTACTACAACCGGCTGGCAGACGGGCGCATCTGGCTCCTCTTGATTTACGCCAAGAGCGCGCGAGACAACTTGCCAGCGCATGTGCTCAATGCTGCGCGGGAGATGCTGGATCATGCCGAAGACTGAACAAGAGCTGCTCGCAAGAGACGCCGATCGTGATATCGGCGCTGAATTGCTCGAGTCCATCCGCGAGATGAACTCTGAGAAGGTGGGCGCAATCCACGGCCCGGTGGCGCTCGCACGCTATCGCGTCAAGATGTCCCAAAGCGAGTTCGCGAGGCTCCTAGGCGTGTCGGTCAGGACGCTGCAGGAATGGGAGCAGGGTCGACGCGAGCCGAGCGGTGCGGCGCGATCGCTCATTCGTGTGGCACAGGAACGCCCGGAGGTTCTTCGCGAACTGTTTCTCGACCGGGTCGCCTGAAAAACCTCCTTCCTCTCAATGATAGGCGGAGAAAGTGTCCGCTTTGGATGCCTTCCGGGTCGCTCGTGAAAATGGAGCAACTGACCGGATCGGGTCGTAAGCACCACCCAGGCTCAGCGCCGTGGGTGACCACAACGCGCGTCGATCCACCACTCGGCAGGATCGGGTTGAGCGGCAGCTTCCGGTCGATTCCGGGCTTAAGGAAAACCGCAATCCGAACGAGAATCGTGGATCCGCTCGTTGGATTCGTAACGGCGGAACCGTCCGGAAAAATCGGTGGTGCGACTCTGAGGGCTTTTTGTGAAATAAGGTGAGCGACAACGCGATCGCGAAACGGTACGTCGGATGACCCTGCGCCCATCCGACCGACATCCAACCAGGGGCTTCGAGGGCACGGTTATTGGACATCCGATCACACGAGTTTCAGCCGCGCGCGATCGCCGCGCTCCATGACGCCAGCCTCCAACAGGCACTGGACAAGGCCCGCGACGGCTTCGTCGCCAAACGCGCAGTGCAGGTCGCCGAGCTGTCCGAGTTCGAGGCCCTGCGCGAGGCGGCCAAGACGCTCAAGGACCACGTCCTCGATCATCTCGATCACTACCTGGAACGCTACGAGGCGGCCGTCGTCGCGGCCGGCGGTCAGGTCCATTGGGCACGGGACGACGCCGAGGCCCGCCGGATCATCCTCGACATCTGCACACGCGTGGATGCGCGCACCGTCACCAAGGGCAAATCGATGGTGTCCGAGGAGATCGGTCTCAACACGGCGCTGATCGACGCCGGTCTGACCGTGGTCGAGACCGATCTGGGTGAGTACATCATTCAGCTTGCCGGCGAGGCGCCCTCCCACATCATCGCCCCGGCCGTGCACAAGACCCGCGAGCAGGTCTCGGATCTCTTCGAGAAGGCCCACGG
>NZ_JAABRP010000300.1 GCF_011390875.1 Thiocapsa sp. | reverse complement strand
CGTCGTCTCCCACGACGCCCGCTTCAGACGCAAGGTCACCAGCCAGCAATACCGGATTCGCGATGGCGTCATCGGTACACCGCAGGTGCATTACCGTGGATCCGGCAGTTGACTGCTTCTTTCGTGACTCCAATGCTCGGGCACCGTGGCACACCCTCGGCCGACCCGATCGACCTCCGGGGGGTGCTGCAGCGAGCATAGGTCGATAGTATTGGCATTGCGGTTCCGCATCTCGGTTCGCGCCGCGCAAGCGCGTGGACCCCGGCTTCCCTACAACGAGATCAAAGCGAATGAAACCGACACGACTCGATCGGGTTTTGATGACCTCGGCGTTGCTGATCCTACTCTCGGCGTCGCCCCTGCGGGCCGATGCCGATTCCGATGCCGGGATCGCCGCCAAGGTCGAGACCATCATCGCGCTCAACCAACACCTCAGCGGCTATGCGATCAAGGTCCACTCGCAGGACGGGCGCCTGCGCATCGAGGGGTCCGTGCCGGGCGTCATCGAGCGCGCCCTGGCGGAGGATCTGGCAAACCTGGTCGCGAACGGGGTGCCGGTGGACAACGCGCTCGACCTGGATGCCGCCTTCGCGGAGAGCCCGGGGCCGCTCACTGCTCAGGTTGAAGACCTGGATCTAGCGACCCGGATCCGACAGCGCCTGGGTTGGCAGACCAGTACGAGCGGGTTGGAGGTCTCCGTCGAGATCGACGGGGGCATTGCCCGCCTCCAAGGGCGCGTCGGATCGACCGGAGCGTCCGATCGCGTGGCGACCCTTGTCGGGACCACAGAAGGGGTTCGCGAGGTCTTCAACTACATCAACGTCGACCCGGATATCTTGACTGCGGAGCGCGAGAGACAGGCCGCCGCCGGCGAGGTCGAGCGTTCCGATACCTGGATCACCAATCGCGTGAGCGCCGTCCTGCGCTACGACACCACCGTCAACGCGCGCAGTATCGAAGTCAGCTCGACCGATGGGGTGGTGTTGCTTCGCGGCACCGTCACTTCGCTGGCCGAGCGTCAGGTCGCCGAGGCGCTGGCGGGCGACATCTTGGGCGTGCGCGAGGTGGAATCGCTGCTGAGTTTCGAGCGACCGATGTGACCCTCGCGGTGCGCATCCCTGCGCACCGCCACCATCACCCTCATCATCAGGAGTGGCCGACGATGCTGCTCTTGGTCGGTGTCTGCAGGAAGGTTCGGATGATCAGATCCATGCTGAAGGCGCTCTGCCGGTTCCAGGCCAGATAGCCGACCCGCACGATTCGGTTGCAGATGAGTCCGGAGCGGCGCTGTAACGCGCCGGCGTCCCGCGTGTATCGGGATGGTCGTGCACAAAACATGACCAGTCTGTCGAGCCCGCGCGGAGCGTGCTTTGACGCCTTCGGCAACCGGGCCGGCTATGCCGTCACCGACAATCGTGAGGGAGTTCGGGGCCGAAACACTCCGAGCGGGCAGCCCGCGAGTGCCTCGACGAGCAGGACGGCGCTCGCCAGCCAGTACCACCATGCCGTGTCGCGTGTTTGGTTCATGTCGTCTCTCCGATCTGTTGAATCCGATTACTTCACGGCAAAGAAGGTCACACCGTGGACCTTGAGGTCCTTGGCGACCTTGTCCGCCGCGCTGGTGTTGCGGAAGCAGTCGTAGCAGCCGATCAGCCGGCCCCGACGCAACCCGACCGACTTCGCGATCGCGGGCAGCTCCTCCTCGACCAAGGCACCGGCGATGCAGGCGGCCCAGAGGTCCGGATTGGCGCGCGCGTCGAGCGTGAGCTCGCGGGCGACCACCACGTCCGCGAGATACAGGCGCCCGCCCGGCTTGAGCACGCGGTAGATCTCGCGAAACACCCGTGTCTTGTCCGGGGCCAGGTTGACCACGCCGTTGGAGATGACCACGTCGATGCTCGCATCCGGGACCGGCAGGGTTTCGTAGCGTCCGTCGCGGATCTCGACTCGATCGGCGAGCCCGGCGAGCTGCGCACCGAGCTCGGCGCATTCGCGCATCATGGGGGTCATGTCGACCCCGATGGCCCGACCCTCCGGCCCGGTGCGGCGGGCCGCGATCAGCAGATCCGTTCCGGCGCCGCAGGCGTGGTCGAGGATCGTCTCGCCCGGATGGATGTCGCCCGCGGCGAAGGGGTTGCCGACACCGGCGAAGCGATCGACGCTGATCGGCGGCAGGGCGGCCAGCTCCGCGGGGTCATAGCCGAGGTAGTCCCCGGCGTAGGCGGGACCGCGGTGGAAGTGGTAGGTCGCATAAGGGTCGCGGGCGACCCGGTCGTAGGTTTCGCGGACCTTGTGGCGCAGATATTCGGCGTCGAAATCGATGGGGCTCATAACGGCCATGGTGATGTCTCCTCGGGTTGTTTCGTATCGGGTGGATGTTTCGGTCCGTCGTCTTTCGGTCGCCCCGGTCGGCACGATCGCCGATCCGCCGACCGGGGCTGCGCTGTCATCTCAGTTGCCGTCGCCGACCGCAGCGATCCGGCCGCCGCCGCGACCCTTGCCGCCGAGGCGGGGGATCAACATGGGCACATGCTTGCGATAGCCGGCGTACTCGGGGTGGGCCTTGAGCAGGTCGCGCTCCTCCAGCCGGATGCCGATCAGGATGTAGCCCGTGGTCAGCAGCGCGAACAGCAGGTGTGCGGCCGTCATCGTCGGGGTCGCCCAGAAGACGAAGAGCCAGCCGACATAGAGCGGATGACGCACCAACCGATAGGGGCCGGGGGTCTTGAAGCGCAGCGGCGTGTAGGGCTTGCCGACGAGCTGCAGCCACACCTGACGCAGGCCGAACAGGTCGAAGTGATTGATCAGGAAGGTCGCGACCAGCACCGTGGTCCAGCCGAAGCCATAGAGACCATAGAGCACGGCCTGACCGACCGGGTCGGTTACGTTCCAGATCACCCCGCCCATGGGCTGCCACCAGACGAACAGCGCGATCAACAGCAGACTGGCCGTCAAGGTGTAGGTGCTGCGCTCCGCCTCGCGCGGGATGTAGCGGGTGATCCAGCGCTTGAAGGCCGGGCGGGCCATGACGCTGTGCTGCACCGCAAAGATCCCGAGGAGCAGGCTGTTGATCAGCACAGCGGACCAGAAGGGAACGGTCGGCGCCGAGTCGATCGACTTGGGTACCAGGATGTTCCCGATGAAGCCGATGGCATAGAGAAAGCTGGCAAAGAAAACGAGGTAGCTGACGACCCCGTAAGTAAAGACAGTCACGCGTTTGAACATGCGGGTTTCCTCCGATCGATCTGCAATGGATCACCGCCGAGTGGGTCGAAAGACGGCGATCGAGGTTTCCCGGTCGGGATGGCGAGGCACCATGTCCGCTCCGGTTGCAGATGAGTCTGGACCGGTGCTGTAACGTGCCGGCTTCCCGTGTGTATCCGGATTGTTGTCGGAGGGTTTCGGTCGGTTGCAGGGGGGCGGTCGAGTATCCCGAGGCCGGACATACCAATTCGCATTCGGTGGACCGCAGCCACCGTGCGCGTATGCGGGCCGTCACGTTGGAATCCGGATGCCGAGCGGGCGAACAGATGTCGATTTGGCTACCCGCCGATCGACCAGCAGGTACACACAGCCGTTCCACCCACCCGAAGGAGACCTACCCTGAGCGATGCCCCGCATCCACCCGGCCCGGCCGCGATGTACGGCGTGATGCCCTAGATCGCGATGGCTGGCCGCGCAGCCGACGCCTGTGACTTCTATGCCCGCGCCTTCGGTGCGAGGGAGCTGGGCCGCCTATCCTTCGCCGACGGCACGCCGAGGCTGATCCATGCACAGCTCAAGATCAATCGCGGCGCGCTGATGAGTTCAGGTTCAACGAGGCGATCAGCTTCGTCGTGCGCTGCGAGACGCAGGCCGAGATCGATCGCTACTGGGACACACTCTCGACCGTCCCCGAGGCCGAGGCCTGCGGCTGGTGCAAGGACCGCTTCGGCCTGTCATGGCAGATCGTGCCGCGCGCGATGGACAGGATGATGCGCTGCGGGGATGCCGATGCCTGCCGCTAGTGGAGCGCGTTGGCCGGCCACCTTTCCATGTACCTGCGCATCACGTCCTTGACCGCATCCGGTACGTTTTGGAAGGCCGCTTGCCGCATGCCGTCGGCAAGGAAACCCGGCATGTCGTAAGGCAGTCGTCGGCTCATTTTTTCGAACGTTCGCTCCATGAGCTCCGGGTCGAGCGATCGGGTTGCGGCAATGCCGGCGTTGAGATTGATGAC
>NZ_JAABRP010000299.1 GCF_011390875.1 Thiocapsa sp. | reverse complement strand
GCCTATCGACTCCTTGAGCAGGGCCACAGGGTCGAGGCACTCTTCATGAAGAACTGGGAAGAGGACGACGACCCCGGCTACTGTGCCGCCGCGGCGGATCTGGCCGACGCCCGTGCGGTCGCCGAACGGCTCGGGATCCGGCTGCATACCGTCAACTTCGCCACCGAGTACTGGGATCGCGTCTTCGAGTCCTTCCTGAGCGAATATCGGGCCTTGCGCACCCCCAACCCGGATGTCATGTGCAACCGGGAGATCAAGTTCGCCGCCTTCCTCGAGCACGCCCTGGGGCTTGGCGCCGACCTCATCGCCACCGGCCACTACGCACGGGTTACGCGCGATGCGCATGGCGCCCGTCTGCGCCTGTGCGCCGACCCCGACAAGGATCAAACCTATTTTCTGCATCTGCTCGATCAAGCTCAGTTGGAGCGCGCGCTCTTCCCTCTGTATGACCTGACCAAGCGCGAGGTTCGGCAGATCGCCAGGGGTCTGGGACTCGCCAATGCCGAAAAGAAGGACAGCACCGGGATCTGTTTCATCGGCGAGCGTCGCTTCCGTGACTTCCTCGCCCGCTACCTCCCGCGCGAGCCCGGCCCCATCGAGACCGCCGACGGAATGCTGATCGGGGAGCATCGGGGTCTCGCCTACTACACCATCGGGCAACGCCAAGGCCTCGGCATCGGCGGCATTCACGGCGGACGCGAGGCGCCCTGGTTCGTCGCCGCTAAGGACGCCGAGCGCAACACCTTGGTGTTGGTTCAAGAAACGCACCATCCGCTGCTCATGTCTTCCGGGTTGCGTGCGGCGGCACCGCATTGGATCGCCGGAGCACCGCCGCAAGAGCCGCCGTTTCGGTGCCTGGCGCGTCTACGCCATCGCCAGGCCCTGCAACACTGCGAGATCGTGGAGGCCGGAGAGTCGGGTTGCCGGATTCGGTTCGACCAACCGCAGCGTGCGGTGACACCGGGTCAATCGGTTGTGCTCTACCGCGACGACGTCTGCCTCGGCGGCGCGATCATCGACGCGGGTTGGCGCTGAGCCGCGTTTAAACCGCGTCCAGAGCGAGATGCTAACTTTCGCGTGGGTTCGACGTTTGATGCATCCTCGGCCCTTAGCGGGGACGCGGTTTGGAACCGGCACTTGGCGCAACTGCCTGGTTCGGGTTCAAATGACCGTCACATCCCTCAGGAGATCACCAGCCGAATGCCCCACGACAATCTCGACCGCCTCATCGCCCTCGCCGGTATCTATCAGGCCGTCAACTGTGTCATGCGCGTCGCCCGCTCCGGCTCGGCCGACACCGACGCGATGGAGCCCTGTATCTACAGCCTCCTGCAGGTCAATGCCGACGACGTGGGTGCGGTCTTCGGCGAGCCGGGACGGGTCGCGAACGGCGCACGACAGATCATTGCGCAGCTCACCGGCAAGCCGGAGCGCAACCTGGAGTTGACCCGCTACGTGGTGCTCCTGATGAAGTTGGAGCGGGCCCTCGCGGCGCGCCCCGATCTCCTCGCGCGCGTCGGCGAAGGCATCGAGGCGGCACAGGCGAAGCAGGAGCACTTTGCACTCCTGCACCCGAACATGCTGGCCCATCTCGCCGCGATCTACACCGACACCCTCAGCACACTCGAGCCACGCATCATCGTCCGCGGCGACCCGCTGCATCTGCAGAATCCCGACAACCAGAACCGGGTGCGCGCACTCCTGCTCGCCGGCATCCGCTCGGCCATGCTGTGGCGGCAGGTCGGCGGCACCCGCTGGCAACTGCTCCTGAAGAACAAGCAAATCCTCGCCGACGCCCGCCGCTACCTCAACAGCCTCGCCGACCGCACCGCCAATCCGAAGTCTGAAAGCTGATCGCTGATCGCTGATAGCTGGAGGCTGGCGGCTGGAGGCCGGAGGGCGGAGGGCGGAGGCTAGCGGCTTGAGCCTCCAGCCTCGCCCCGCCCGAACATACTGCACCGCAGCATATAGCGCCGCACCGGCTTGGCCGCTAGAATCGGGCCCAACCTGTTCGCCGAACCCGGAGCACCGCATGACCAATAGCTTCAACGCCAAAGCCACACTCGACGTCGCCGGTACGGACTACGAGATCTTCAAGCTCGACGCCGTCCCCGGCAGCGCGCGCCTGCCCTTCTCGCTGAAGATCTTGTTGGAAAATCTGCTCCGCAACGAGGACGACGTCACCGTCACCCGATCGGACATCGAGGATCTGGCCAACTGGGATCCCAAGGCCGAGCCGTCCAAAGAGATTCAGTACCGCCCGGCGCGCGTGCTGATGCAGGACTTCACCGGCGTGCCGGCGGTCGTCGACCTTGCCGCGATGCGCGATGCGATGAAGGCGCTCGGCGGGGATCCGCGCAAGATCAACCCGCTCCAGCCGGCCGAGCTGGTCATCGACCATTCGGTGCAGGTCGACCATTTCGGCTCGAACGATGCGTTCGCGCTCAACGCGGAGCTTGAGTTCCGGCGTAATCAGGAGCGCTACACATTTCTGAAATGGGGCCAGAAGGCGCTCGACGGCTTCAAGGTGGTTCCGCCGGACACCGGCATCGTGCATCAGGTCAACATCGAGTATCTCTCGCGCGTCATCTTCCCGAATCCGCTCGACGGTCGCACCCAAGCCTATTTCGACACCTGTGTCGGCACCGACTCGCACACCACTATGGTCAACGGGATCGGCGTCTTGGGCTGGGGTGTGGGCGGGATCGAGGCCGAGGCATCCATGCTGGGCCAGCCGGTTTCGATGCTGGTCCCCAAGGTCGTCGGCTTCAAGCTGACCGGCACCCTGCGCGAAGGCGTCACCGCGACCGACCTAGTCCTGACCATCGTCGACATGCTTCGCAAGCACGGGGTTGTCGGCAAGTTCGTCGAGTTCTACGGCCCGGCGATCGCGACCTTGCCGATGGGCGAGCGCACCACCATCGCGAACATGGGGCCCGAGTACGGGGCGACCTGCGGTCTCTTCCCGGTCGATCAGGTCACGCTCGACTATCTGCGTCTGACCGGTCGCGACGAGGCGCAGATCGCCTTGGTCGAGGCGTATTGCAAGGCGCAGGGTGTCTGGCACACGGCCGACGCCGCCGAGGCCGATTATTCCGAGACCCTCGCGCTGGATCTGGGCGATGTGGTGCCCTCGCTCGCCGGCCCGAAGCGCCCGCAGGACCGCGTGCCGCTCACCGAGATGGCGAGCCACTTTCCTGCCGCGCTGGCCGCGCTCAAAAAGGAGCGCAACATCCCGAGCAAGGGTCCTGCGAAGGCGGTCATGGACGGGCAGGAGGTCGAGATCTCCGACGGATCCATCGTGGTCGCGGCCATCACCTCCTGTACGAACACCTCGAACCCGAGCGTCATGCTCGCCGCCGGCCTGGTGGCCAAGAAGGCCGCAGCGCTGGGTCTGAAGGCCGCACCTTGGGTGAAGACCTCGCTCGGCCCGGGCTCGATGGCCGTCACCCGCTATCTGGATCGCGCCGGGCTCACCGAGCCGCTCAAGGCATTGGGTTTCCACAACGTCGGCTACGGCTGTACGGTCTGTATCGGCAACACCGGCCCGCTTCCCGCGCCGGTCTCCAAGGCCATCGCAGACAATGACCTCTGCGCCGTGTCCATCCTCTCGGGCAACCGCAACTTCGAGGGCCGGGTCCATGCCGAGGTGCGCATGAACTATCTGGCGAGCCCGCCGCTGGTCGTCGCCTACGCCATCGCCGGGCGGATCGATCTGGATCCCTACAAGGATCCGCTGACGACCGCCCCGAACGGCCAACCGGTCTATCTCAAGGACATCTGGCCGACCCAGGACGAGGTGAACGCGGCCATCACCGAGAACGTCACCGTCGACGAGTTCACCTCCGCCTACGCGGACGTCTACGCCGGGGATGCGCGCTGGCAGTCGATCGAGGTGGCCGCCAGCCAGACCTACGCCTGGCCGGCCGACTCGACCTACATCCGCAACCCGCCCTATTTCGACGGGATGACGCTGGACGTCGCCCCGGCCGAGGACCTCGCGGGCGCACGCTGCCTGGCCGTGCTCGGCGACTCCATCACCACCGATCACATCTCCCCGGCCGGCTCCATCAAGCCCAACTCGCCGGCCGGCAAGTATCTGATCGAGAAAGGCGTGGATCCCAAGGACTTCAACAGCCTGGGCTCGCGGCGCGGCAACCACGAGGTGATGATGCGCGGCACCTTCGCCAACATCCGTCTGCGCAACCTGATGGCGCC
>NZ_JAABRP010000038.1 GCF_011390875.1 Thiocapsa sp. | reverse complement strand
GGGGCGATCGAGCCGGCGATGTGTCCGGGTGCTGTCGATGCGACACAGCGCGTCCATCACGGTCTTGCGCGTGCAGACCTGCAGACGCGCCGGACCCTGGAGCTTGTTGACGACGTTCTCCGCGGAGAGGAAGACGAGCGTCTCGATAAAGGGCAAGCGCTCTTTCGACTGCCCGCCGCCGACATGGGCCGAGCGCTGGCTCTCGAGCAGGGATTTGAGCTTCTTGGCCTTGCGCTCGGCGAGCAGACGGGGGTTGTCGAAGACGCGGCGACGCCCTTCATGGGTCCAGATCCAGGCGCCGGCGTCGCCGCCGATCTCGCCGGGATGGGACTTGATCTCGACGAGGAAGAGCCCTTTCGGGGTGAGGACGAGTGTGTCGACCTCGTTGATGGACCCGTCCAGGGCGATGAACTCGAAGTTGGCCCAGGCCCGGTAGGGCTCGTGATCCGGCAACCGAGCCTTTAGAAACTCAAGTGCCTCGCGTTCCCACGCGAAATCCGAGGGGGTGATCTGCTTCCAGAGCGTATTCATTCCAGATGCGTCGAGTGTCCTGTCGACAACGATGGGGCAGCAATGGCGAGGCTTGCGCTCGGGGCGGATCGAATCATACCAGGCTGGCGGACCCGAACGGTCGTTCAGAAGCTCGACGCCCTGCGATCCTGCCACAGACGTGCGAAATCGAACGCGATGCGGCATCGCGACAGCGCGAAGTCATGTTGCTCGTCGTGGAAATCGCCGACCTTGCGGTACTCGCCGTCGACCAGTCGATAGACCTTTGCCTTTGCTGCCGATGGATAGACCAGAACGTACCAAGTGACGCCTTCGTCACGATAGAGCTGGAGTCGGATCAATTGGGCATCGGACCCGGCGCGATCGAGGCCGGATGACCACCTGTATGCTCGCCGAAGGCGTGTACCAGCTCAGAGAGCTGACGATCCCCGTAACGAACCAGCGCACGGGTGAGCTGGCGCCGACGGATGTTCTGCGTCCGGGCATCGATGAGCTCGCGGTAGGCGGCCTGGGCCGCCCGATCGTCGCGCAGATCGGGAGAGGGATCAAAGGCATCCTCCGGCCAGATGACCGACGCCGCCGGGTGGTCTGCCGACACGGACCGAGGTGCAGCGGGTTTCTCTCGCTGATCGGCGAATCGATCGACCTCCACCAGTCGGCTCAGGGCAGCGCCAAGTGTCCCTGTCGAATCTGCAAGGCGGTGTTGCAAGCCATGCAGGAGCGCCGTCTCGCGGGCGGAGGGCACCAGGATCGCTCCGGTGCGCGCGATGACGGCGAGCAGCGTTTCGACCAGCTCGCGGCGCGGGTCGAGTCCTCGGGTATCGAGGAATCCATACTGCTCGAACAGGCCGCTTTCGGTTTCGACGTGGCACGACCATTGGTACGGCATTGGCTCCGAGGGCTGGACGCCGCTCGACATCGTCGGCGGGGTGTCCAGGATGCCGATGCGCAGATAGTGGCGCGGAAAGGCAATGGCACGCGGGAAAGTGGGGTTGGATAGCTGGCGAGTAGTCATGATCCTTAGACTCCGGTCCGTTGTTCTGGGAAGTCGCGCCCGCCGAGATCCGAGACGTTTTCGCTCGGCAGGCGTGCGCGATGGACCTAGAGTGCACTCATGACGCGACAGGTCTTGTCGCATCGCGGCGAGGGGGATGAGTGAGTCGTGAGCGGGAACTCTGCTCGCCGCGACCGCCGAAGAAACGATTCAAAAAACAACCGAAACATGTAGGATGGTTAGAGCGAAGCGAAACCCATCCGGCCCGCGCCGAGCGCATCGGACCGAAACCCGGCAACCCGGTGATTTGGAGGATGGGTTTCGCTTCGCTCTACCCATCCTACCGGCTCATCAAGTCGTTCACCTTGTTTCTGAATCGTCACCAACCTTCCCTACGGGCGTCGGCTGCTCCGGCGACTGCGCTTGTGCCAGAGGTATCCGTAGAGGAGACCGTTGCCGATCAAGAGGGTGAATCCGAGCAGGATTTGGGTCCCGCGGGTCAGGCCGGGGGGGTAGATCAGAGGCATGATGTAATGGTCGATGAAGCCGCCGCTGTAACCGCCCTCGCCTGCTGCAAGGCGCCATTGGACCTCGAGCGGCGTGAGCGGGCAGACGAAGCCGCCGAGCTCGATGGCGATGCCCCAGAACAGACATGGCAGATGCAGGTAGGCCAGGGCCGGCCAACGCAACGCCAGGAGCCCGCCGAGCGCGACGAAGGCGATGAAGAGCGCGTGCAGCAGGACGAGGCCATCGGCGACGAGGCTCGGGTTCATGGGAGCGCTGCCCGCTTGCCGGTCAATTGGTAGTCGCCCGATCCCATCCAAAAATATCGCACACCGCGCTGGGCGCGGTTTAGGTTCAACGCCGCCAAAGGAGCTGATCGACGTATCGCTTCACGAGTCTGTGCCCGGGCGTGTCGATCGTCGTGAACTCAAGATTGGTGCGGTGGAATCCATCGCTCGGCTGGGTTCGCAGCACCCGCGCATAGACTTCGGTCGCCGGATCGGCGCCGAACTCGGGTACGAAGGTCAGGATGACCTCCGAATAGGGCGGCAGAATCAGGGGCAGATCCGCATTCATCCCGTAATAGCTGAGATCGTTGGCCTTGCCCATAAAGCGTTGCGACAGGATGCATTTGGACTCGACCCGACGGAAGGCGATCGGAAAATCCACCAGCACCCGCGGCGAGCGGCGGATCTCGACCTGCGGTACGACCAGTAGGCGCTGACCTTTGACGGCGAGCAGCTCGTAGAGCGTGATCTCGCGCGCCTTGCCCTTCACAAAAAGGGAGTTGGCGCTGCCGATGTCGATGTAATCGCGCGCGGACGCGTAGCTGGCATCGCTGAGCAGCACCTGCCCGCGCAAGCTGTAGCCCTCCATCCGCGCGGTCAGATTGACGGTGTCGCCGATCACGGTGTACTCGTTGTAGAACCGTGAGCCGAAGCTGCCCGCCATAACGCTGCCGCTGTTCACGGCGATGCCGGCATAGATGCTGGGCTCTCCGATCAGTTGACTTTCGCCGTTGAGCTCGAGCATCGCCTGCTGCATCTCGACTGCACAGGAGAGCGCGCACTTGAGGTGATCGTCGCGGCGGACCGGCGCGCCGAAGAGCGCCATCACTGCGTCGCCCATGAACTTGTCGACGACGCCTCCGTGACGGTGGACCAGCTCCACCATTCGCGCGAAGTATCGATTGAGCAATCGAATAATGGTTTGGGGCGGATGGGATTCGGTCAGCGCGGTGAACCCGCGGATATCGGCGATCAGGATGGTCGCCTCGACCGCTTCGATCGGCTGAGATTCGAGTAAAAAGGCATCGAGCAGCGGGTTGAGCCGCTCGATCATCGCCTCTTCTTGTCGGTTCGGTGCCTCGGTTTCGTAGACCTGTTGCGCCAAGCCGGAGATGCCCGCAACCAACGACTGCCTGTCTCTGTGCTGCATTGGACGAGACTGCCTCTAGATCCCTACCACCAAGAATGGCACAGGTTGAACAAAGGTGGGACAAAAAAGTCGGCCGCTGTGGATCCGGTGTGTTGCGCGCGAGCCCTCGCCTCGGGATCTTTGTTGTCCGCACACGTTCGGCGCGGTCCCGTCGGCCGACTGATCTCGCACGGCACCGCGACACATCGGGAGTGATTGACGTTTTTCATGGGAGTATTGTTCCGAACGGAGCAAGCTGGGTTTTTCGGGGATGTCTCGGAGCGTCCCCGTCTCATACCACGCACCGACCTCAGGAGACATCCCCGGATGGATCGTTTTACCCGCATCTACAGTATCGCAATCGGCGTCATCGTCATCGGCGCTTTGGCCGTTTGGATCAGCTCGGCCTGGAAGCCGCAGGTTCGGGAGCTCGATCAGGTGTTGGAGGCCGACCCGCTGGTCTCGTCCTACCCCTATCGGTTCCGGGTAGTCTCGTTTGACGACGGGATCGCGACGATTTCGACACCCCGCTCGTTCGACGTCCCGGCGTACCGGTTTCTCGCCATTATCCACCCGAATCTGACCAACAAGGCAGACAATGATCCTCAGGTGATCGCCGCTCAGCAGGAGCTGATCGATCATCAGAAGCGTGCTCAAGGTCTGATTCTGGCGCAACCGCAGGTCGAATCCGTTGAGTGGGAGCTGGATACTCAGTGGCTCGCCGCGCGCGGAATCACCGTCTCGCCGACGCCTTAGGCGATTTCCGCCACAGTCCCTCCCTGTCGTTGTGCTCGCTGCTCCACCCGACCGCCCGGGATTGTGAGCACGCCGGTGTCGGTCAATTGTCGCTTCCTCCTCCGGCCGATGGGCGTATCGGGCGGGAGCCGCTATACTCTTGACCTCGCAGTCAGTTGGGCCGTTGCGGGGTCCTCCTGGTTGGCGCGGAGCCGCAGGCGAATCTTTACCGGATTCAGGCAGTCGAACCTCGGTGTCCCTTCGGAAGTCGACCCTCAGCCTGGAGCACCCGATGCACGGCAATATTCCCGAGCAAGACCCTCTTGTCGCAAGCGTAAGCCAAAGCCGCCGACGGGTTTACAACCTGCTGGGCTGGTTATGCTTCGGATTGGGCTTTCTGGGAATGGTGTTGCCGCTGATGCCGACAACGGTCTTCTGGATCTGCGCGACCTGGCTGTGGCTGCGCAGCTCCCCCAAACGGGTGCGCTTTCTGGTCGAGCACCCGCGCTTCGGCGCATCGATCCGCGGCTTTCTGGAGCGCGGCGAGATGTGCCGGACCGGCAAGACCGCGGCCATCGGCAGCATGGCCATCAGTTGGTCGGTCTGGTACGGACTCGCCAGCCCGGGGCCGGCACTGGCACTGACGGTCGCGGCCATTCTGGGCTTGGTGGCACTCTGGCTCGGAACACGTCCCGAGGGTCCCAAACCGCAAACGCAGGTTCGGGTCAGCTTGGACCTCAACAGCTTCTCGCGCGCGCCGAATCCCGCAAAATCTCCTCGGAATCCGCCGACCTGAGCCGTAGGATGGGTAGAGCGAAGCGAAACCCATCCTCCCCACGCGGACGCCCAAGCGAGCCTAAAGGCCGGACAAGCTCCCAAGGGCAAGCACAGCGCAGTCCACCGAAGCCCGGCGCTGGCGCCGGTGGACTTCGCTGTGCTTGCCCTACGGACCCGTCCGTCAACCCCCCCCGCATCAATCAATCATAAATCAGCTCGGACCAACGTCCCTCGTCGATCATCTTCTCCTTGATCGCCGACCAGGCTTCCGATGACCCTACGCGCTCCGCCATCACCTTATCGAAGACCGCTGCAATCTTGCCCAATCCGGATAGGAAAACATGCGTATTGGGCTCATTGATGAGATGCAATGCGTCGTCGGCATTGTCGCTCAGACCGCGCTCCAATGCCTGCGAGGACGACATCAAAGGACGCGTGCCGAGTGCCCGGAACGCCTTGAAGGTCTTCTCGTCGTAGTAGTTGGCGAGATCCGTAGTCTCGTCGTTGGTGTACATCAGATCCAGGCCCGTGCGGCCGCCGTAATAAAGCCGAACCTGCCCCTTCCAATCGCCGCGTCGCTCGTAGATCAACTGTGAGAAGGCGCGGAACGGGGCAATGCCGGTCCCGGTCCCGATCATGAGCAGGTTCGCGCGATTATCCAACGGCATCTTGAACGGACTGAGGTAGGGGCCGCTGATGGTCAACGACGCACCGGGCTTCCCATCGCAAAGATAGTTCGAAGCGATACCCGGATAGCGTTCACCGCTGACCTCGTCGACATAGAAGCAGCGGCGCACCAGAAGATCGAGCTCGACCCCGGTGTCGACCGGAATGCTGCGTGCGTTGGCAATCGAATAGCGCCGGACATGGTGGGGATTGCCGAACGGATGCGGCCCGGGAACGACCACGCCGATGCTTTGGCCTTCGACGAACTGAAAAGCCGGGTCGACCACCTGGAGGGTGATATGGCGGACCTCCTCGGATTTCTCGGGTGTGATTCGCCTGGAATCCTTAATGAATGCCTGAGTCGTCGGACCCAAATCGGCCGGGGCTTCACTCATGGTTTAGATGCTCCTTTGATCTTGTCGGCTCCATCGGGGCCGAGACGAGATGGATGTGATGATTCGACGTCGCGCGAGCGACGATGAAGCTGAAAAACGTTCTATTTCAGGCCCTTTTCGAGATGGGCAAGGCGATGCCCGATCAGCGACGCTCGCAGCTTCCGCTGCCGCAGGAACAGCCGCCGTCGTTGCGTCGGAAGGGTCCGAGCTCCGGATGACGGGCGGCGAAGGCGGCATAGATGCGCTCCACCACGACCCAAGCCGCGAGCACCAGAAAGATGATCAGCGAGGCCAAGAGCACCTTAACCATGTGATCCTCCGAGCCCCGCGAAGCCCATGAAGGCAAGCGACAGAAGACCCGCCAGCATAAGGCTCATGGCCGCGCCCTGGCTGACGCTCGGCACGCGAGCAAGCTCGAGCTTCTCGCGCAGGCCGGCCATCAACATCAAGGCGAGCATGAAGCCGCCGCCCGCCCCGAGTGCATAGACAAGGCTTTGCACGAAGTCGTACTCCTTCGCGGTCTGAAAGAGCGCGAGACCCAGAATGGCGCAGTTGGTCGTGATCAAGGGCAGAAAGATTCCGAGCGAGCGAAAGAGCGCCGGGCTGTAGCGCTTGACGAACATTTCGACCAACTGCACCGCCGAGGCGATCACCGCGATATAGCAGATGAGCCGCAGGAAGAGCAGGTCCAGCTCGGTCAGGAGCCAATTGATGCCATAAGCGCTCATGGAGCTCACCAGCATCACGAAGATGACCGCAAGTCCCATGTTCCAGGCGGTGTCTTTTTTCGCCGAGACGCCGAGGAAGGGACAAATGCCGAGAAAGAGCGCCAATACGAAGTTATTGACGACAGCGGCATTTAGAAAGATGAAATAGAGCGATTCATCCTGCATTGGCGGCGACCCCGGATTGTTCCATGACCCTGCGTTCCTTGCGCAGACGTAGCCAGTTGAAGAGCAGCAGCCAAGCCCCGAGCACGAAGAAGCCCCCCGGCGGAAGAATCATTACCACCCAGGGCTGGAAGCCTTCTCCGAACAGCGCGACGCCGAGAATGCTTCCGCTGCCGAGGATCTCCCGAACGGTTCCGAGTGCGAGCAGTGCGATGGTGAAACCCGCGCCCATCCCGAGACTGTTGACGAGCGTCGTGTGCAGGCGCTGTTTCGAGGCATAGGCCTCGGCACGTCCGAGGATGACGCAGTTCACCACGATCAACTGAATGAAGGCGCCGAGTGCGGCATAGAGCTCCAGGCTGATCGCCTGAATCCCGTAGTCGACGATGGTGACGAACGTCGCGATGATGATGATATAGCTGGCAATGCGGACCTGTTTGGGGATCCAATTGCGCAGCAGCGAGATCAGCAGGCTCGAGCACACCAGCACGAAGGTCGTAGCGAGCCCCATCGCGATGGCGTTCATGGTCGAGTTGGTGACGGCCAGCACCGGACACATGCCGAGCAGCATCGCGAAGACCGGATTCTCTGTCCAGATTCCCCTCAGGAAGGTATCCAGGCTCAGGTTTTCTTGCGGATTGGGCAATTCAGCCATGGGTCGTGCCTCGTTGCGCGAATAAGGTGCTGATCACGGCGCTGCCTCGACGAGCTTGGCCAGCTCTTGCCGAATGCTCGGCACGAAGCGCTCCGCGGCATCGTTGGCCGCGCGAGCCATCGCCTTTCCCGAGATGGTCGCGCCCGAGATGCCGTCGATCTGCCAGGGGGCGGCCTTGGTGCCGTGCGCGACCAGGACGATCGGATTGGCCAAGCCGGTGCCTTCGGGATTCAGGCTGGCATCGAGCGCCACGAAGTTCTCGAGAAAGACCGGATCCGTGTCGATCTTGTCACCCAGCCCGGGCGTCTCGGTCGATCGCAAGACCTTGCTGCCGATGATGCATTCGCACGCGGGATCGTAGCCGAAGAGGAACTGGATCACGTCCTGATAGCCGCGCGCCGCGCCGGGGAAGGCGACGCCGCGCAGTTGTCCGTCGGCAGCGAATCCGGCGAAGACCGAGATTCCGACGGCGCCCTCGCCCGCCGGCACCAAGCCTTGATCGCTCAGCACGAAGTCGACCTTCGAGACGGCGCCCGGCAGCACCTCGAAGACCGCCTGCTCGGTCAGGATCCGCTCGTTTTCGGCGATGATGGGTTTGGTGGCCTGATAGACCAGGACGACCAAGAGGCCCGAGAGGATCGCGATGCCGGCCAGGGTGCGCAGCATCGGCCAGCTCGGTGCGACCTGCGCGCCGGCGCCAGGTTGAGATTGGGGTTGAAGCTCGACCTTGATGCTCATGGCCTATTCCGTCTCCCTCGTCTTCTTGACCGCGCCGTAAACCCGCGGTTGTGTCCAGCTCGAGATCAAGGGCCCGGCCGCGTTGGCGAGGAGGATCGCGTACATCACGCCCTCCACGAGACCGCCGAACAGCCGGATCACGACGGTCAGGATGCCGATGAAGAGCCCGTAGATGACCACACCGCTGGTGGTGACCGGCGAGGCCACCATGTCGCTGGCCATGAACCAGGCCCCGAGCATGAGTCCGCCCGAGAAGAGCACGAACCAGGGGCTCGGATAGAGGCTGCTGTCCAGCAGCCAAAAGGGCAGCGCGGTGAGTGCCGCACCGGCCATGACCGCAACCGGGATGCGCCAGTCCAGCATGCGCTTGAAGGCGAGCCAGAGTCCGCAGACGAGGATCAGGAGTGCGGAGGTCTCGCCGGCGGAGCCCGCGATCATCCCGGTGAAGACATCGGTGACTGACGGCTCGATCTGCTGAAACTTTTGCATTGCGAGCGGCGTGGCACCGGTCCAGGCATCGAGCTGCAGACCCGCGACCCACTCCGAGACCGGGATCGGCTGCATGAAGGGCAGCGTGAAGGTCGAGGGGATAACCTCGGTGAAGCGGCCGGGTGCGAACGCGGGTGTCCAGGTCGTGATCGCGACCGGGAAGGCCGCCTGCACGAAGGCACGTCCGACCAGGGCCGGATTCATCACGTTGTAGCCCAACCCACCGAAGAGCGCCTTGCCCAAGGCCACGCCGACGAAGGCCGCGACCGCCGCCATCCAGAGCGGAAATCCCGGGGGCAAGGTCAGCGCCAGCAGGATGCCGGTGATGACGACGGACCAGTCCGAGACGGTGTTGCCCCGCCCGCTGGCCCGGGCGAAAAACCACTCGGTCGCGATCGCCGCACCCGTCGTGGTGAGGATCAAGAGCAGCGCGCTCAGGCCGAATTGAAAGACCGCGAAGGCACAGATCGGCAACAGCGCAAAGACCACATTGCGCATGATGCGGTCGACGCTGAGCGCCCGCTTGAGATGCGGAGAGGTTCTGATTTCGATGGGCTTAGGCATGCCGGTCCCGATTGATCGATTTGGCGATCCGGAAATACTGCGTCAGCGGGATGTTGGATGGGCACACATAGGCGCAGCAGCCGCATTCGAAGCATTGATCCAGGTTGAATTCCTCGGCCATGCGATCGTATTGGCGGGCCAGCGCGAGCTCGCCGAGCATCGACGGATTGAGCGAGACCGGACACGCCTTGAGACATTCCGCGCACTTGATGCAGGGGTAGACCTTGCGCCGGTCCAGATCGGGGTCTTCCCGTTCCAATGCGACGACACCCGAAACGGCCTTGGTCACAGGCACATCGAGCGACGCGACGGCCATACCCATCATGGGTCCGCCGAGGATGACCTCGCCGACGCGATCCTCTGCGAGCCCGACCTGTCCGAGCAGGAACCGCAAGGGTGTGCCGATCGGGACCATAAAGTTGCCCGGATTGGAGACCGCCGGACCGCTCACGGTGACGACGCGCTCGATCAGTCCCCTGCCCTGCGGCAAGAGATCGCCCATTTGGGCAAGTGTTCCGACGTTGTAGACCGCGACACCGATGTCCGCCGGCAGACCGCCGACCGGAACCTCTTTGCGCAGAAGGCTCTTGATGAGCATCTTCTCCGCGCCTTGCGGATACTTCGTCTCCACGGCCTCCGCGGTGATGGGGAGATCCTTCGGGATGACCGCTCGTAGATGGGCGACCGCATCGAGCTTGTTGTCCTCGACACCGATGATCGCGCGTTTGGCGCCGGTCGCCTTGAGCGCGAGCTTGATCCCGCGGATGAGTGCCTCGCTCTGCTCGAGCATAATCCGATGGTCACAGGTCAGATAAGGCTCGCACTCACATCCGTTGACGATGACGGTCTCGATGACCTTGCCCGCGGGAGGCTGCATCTTCACGTGGCTCGGGAAGGCCCCGCCTCCGAGGCCGACCAGCCCGGCGTCCTGGACGGCCGCAACGATCTGTGCAGGGGTCATAGCGTCGAGGTCGCGATCCAGGTCGTACAGCACCTCTTGGCTCGCGGCGTGGTAGACCTTGAGATAGATGGCCTGGGTCTTGGGTCCGTCCGCGCTCGGCGCGAGCGCGATCGCCCGGATGACCCCGGTCGCGGGGGCATGCATCGGTACCGACACGAATCCCTCGGCACGCGCGATCGGCTCGCCGCGTACGACCTCTTGGCCGACCTTGACCAAGGGGACCGCCGGCGCGCCCTTATGCTGGGCGAGCGGGATGACCAGCTCGGGTGCGAAGGGAAGCCGGCGAATCGGCTTGTCGGCCGTCAACTCCTTGTGCTCGACCGGGTAGATGCCGTGGTCGAAGGTGCGATGGCGTTGGAAGAGACTGAAAAGGCCCATGCGTGACTGCTGTGTTGGATTGCGATCGGGATAGCGCCGCGCACCGAACCTGAAGGGCCCGGCGCGCGGCGATGCGGCGCGCTCGACTCAATTGCGCGACTTGGCGCGCATGTCGAGGCGCATCTCGGGGCGCTTATTGGTACTTCGCAGCGCGCTTGAGCAGCTTCTCCAGGCCGGCCTCTGCCGGGTTCCACGGCGTACCGGGGTGGATGCAGCCAGCGGTGCACTTCTCGGCGGCCTTGACGATGTCCTGGTAGGAGCCGCCCTTGGGATCGATCACCTCGACCTTTTTCTCCGCGTTGTACTTGAAGATCTTAGGATTGATGGTGATGCACTCGTCGCAGGCCGTGCATTCCGGGGTCTCGACCCAAACCGCATCCCAGTCGGTCGCCGCGCCGTTACCCGCACCGTTGCTGCCGGCAGCCACGGCACCGTTGCCGCCGTGGCCGTTGCCGCCAGCGAAGGACGCGATCGCTCCCGCATCACCGCCGGCCATCGCAAGCAGGCTGCTGGTCAGCTTCTGCGCCATCTCGGCCTTGGCCTGATTGCGCACTTGCTCGACGTCGACCTTGTTGAGGTAACCGCAGATCCCGCGCAGCTGGGTCCAGAAGGCACGGCGCTCTTCGCAGGACGCGACCAGCTCTTGGGAGACCAGCACCCGCATCAAGCGATTCTTCGCGTCCACGCCCCAGACGTAGGGGAAGTGTCCGATGCGCGCGTCCTCGTCCATGTCCAGGAACTCGGCCATTGGGATCATGGAGTCGTTCCAGGTCTCGGGAGGGGCCTTGCGGAAGTGTTTACGGAACCGGCCTTCGCTCATCGCGAAGTCCGCAAAGGTGAAGGGGACGGTCATCTCGGCCGGCTCGCCCTTCTCGTCGGTGTACTTCAGCGTCCAGTTGATCCAGTCCTGGTCGATGTTCGGATTGCCCTCGATGGAGCAGCATTCTTCGAAGCTGGTGCCGGCGTCCGGGTCGAAGCGGAACAACGGGTAGGCGCGCGACTCGATGGCCATACGGCTTTGGTGCGTGGACATCTCGTCGCCGATGCCGTGCTCGGGCTGGCAGCTGGTGTAGATGTTGAACAGCGCCGGGTGCCGGGCATTGAGTCCGTCGATGAAGCCTTCGAGCAGGTGCGTCAGGTTGGCGGCCGCACCGTTGAGCACGAAGCTGGTGCGATGGGCCATGCCGATCAGCCCCATCTCTTTGCGGATCTCGGTCTTGCCTTTGCCGACCTTGCCGTAAGGGGCCATGTCGGCGACCTGTCCGATGAAGCCGGAGGTACAGGACTGCCCCCCCGTGTTGGAGTAGACCTGGGTGTCGAGCACCATGATCTTCACGGGGTGCCCGGACATGAGCGCACGCGAGAGGTTCTGGAAGCCGATGTCGTACATGGCCCCGTCGCCGCCGACCGCGACGACCGGCGGACAGAGCAGCCATTCCTCGTCGGAGAAATCCTTCCAGCCGAAGTAGGTCAGGGCCTCGCCGTGCTCGGCCGGGTTGTAGCCGCGCTCGAGCTCGAGGCGCGCCATACGGATCGCCTTGAAGCCCTCGCCCATCTTGCGCATGTGGCCTTCGAACAGACCGAGCGCGATCGAGGGGGAGTCCTGGAAGAGGTGGTTCGACCAGGGGAAGGGATAGGGGTTGAATGGGAAGGTCGCGCCCCAGACCGACGAGCAGCCGGTGGCGTTGACGATGCCCATGGCCGAGCGTGGCTGGCTGGCGGTGTATTGGGACTTGAGATGACGCAGCTTGCCCAGCAGACCCGTGGCCCAGGTCAGCCACTCGGGATCGACCGGCTCGGCGCTGCGATCCTGATCCAGCTCGGCCGAGAGGTCCGACAGCCGCAGGTCTACGTCCTTGTGCGCGTTGACCGCCTTACTGATGGCTGCCGTGTTGCTCAGGTCGATCTTGGCGGCAAGCTTCAACCGGATATGGGTCTCGAGCCGGTTGATCAGGTCGTCGAGCTCGGCGAGATGACGCTTCACACGTCCCTGCATGAGTGCCGAGACAGTCGCCGTAAACAGATGGATCACCGTCTTCTCGCCGCAGCCCATGCAGGAGCCGTCGCCCGAGACCATCGACTCATAGTTCGACTTGTCGAGCAGCAAGGTCTCCAGCGCGCCGATCTTGTCGTCGAGATCATCGATGCGGATGAAGTCCGGATCCGTGGTCGGCAGGTCGAGCCAGAAGTCCCACTTGGCGCGCATCTCCTCGATCGTCTGCGTCGTCTGTGGCTCGGAGACGAGGGCGCCGTCGTCGCAGACCTCGATACACTCGTTGCAGCCCTTGCAGGTGTAGGGGTTGACGGTGATGCTGAAGAGTCCGCCGCTGCCTTTCTGCTTCTTCTCGCGGTTGCTCCAATAGGGCTTGGTTACGGCGAATTGATAGTCGCCGAGAGCCTGCATCATGAGGCCGAATTCATGCTCCATCACGCCCTTCTGCTCGGGCTCGCCCTGATAGGCGGCCAGGGTCTCGAGCACCGCGCGGTCCATTAGCTCGCGCATGTCGGGGGCATCCCCGGCCGCATCGATGAGCTTGCGCAGACGTTTCTCGACGTTGCGGGTCTCGCGGCGCAGATGCTGGGTCGGCATGCCGCGCTCCACCCTTGCGATGGCGGCGGCGAAGATGTCGGAGACCTTGTTGACTAGGCCCGGGATGGCGCTGTCGGGACAGACCGAGAAGCAGTTTCCGCAGGCGGTGCAGTTCTCGGGGACGTACTTCGGGTAGGTGAAGCGGATCTGCGTCATGTCGCGATAGACGCCGCTCGAGGCCGGCATCAGCGACAGGGCCATGTGCGGATCGGCTAGATTGTCGCTGCCGCGACCGCTCGCGTAGAAGGCGCCGGTCTGCTCCCAGAAGCGATGTACGTCGGTAATGCCGCCGTCGCCATCGGGAAGCTGCTTGAGCATAACCGGGAGACCGACCTCCTTGCGGGGCAGGAGCTGACCGCTGATCATGGGTTTGTCGACGATCTCGACGATTTCGTCGAAGCCGCGGCGCACGATGCGCAGGTTGTCCTGCACGACGCGCTCGCCCTTGGCCCCGAACTTCTGGCGGATCTGCTCTTCCATGGCGGCGAAAAGTCCGGCCTCGTCGAGACCCGCCCGCTCCATCAGGGGCGAGGCGGCGAAGAAGGCGCCCTGGAAGGCGTTGCCCTGCATGCGGAACTGCAGCTCCGGATCGGACGCCTCTTCGCGGGCAATCTTGAAGCCGTCGATGTAGTAGACGCGGATCTCGTGCTCGACGATGTATTTGCGCGCGGCAGGCGGGAAACTCGCCCAGACCTGCTCGGGGTTGTCGAGGCTCGCTTGGACGATGAAGCGCCCTCCCCGGTCCAGCCCGGCGAGCGGATTGGAGTGCGTGAAGACGTTCGGGTCCGGGCTCAGGACCACGTCGACATAGGTGTATTCGCAGTTGAGCCGGATCGGCTCGGGTGCGGCGGAGAGGAAATAGGTGGTCGGCTGTCCCTTCTTCTCCGAGCCGTATTTGGGATTGGCGCGGATGTCGAAACCGAGCAAGTCATAGAGGGTCATCGCCAGGTTCTTACCTGTGGTGACCGCGCCCCAGCCGCCGACCGAGTGCATGCGCACGGTGATGGCGCCCTTGGGCAGGAGATTGGGGTTTTCGCTGCCGCGCAGTGCGAGCTCGCCGATGTGCGGATAGGCGTCCTTGAGGGCCTGGATGCGGATCTCGTCTTTCGGATCGAAGGGTTTGCGGATGAAGTCGACCGACAGATAGAAGAATTTCCGGTGCGCGGCGCCGGGGAGCATGTTCTCGATCGCGGCGATCAGGCCCTCGGGCTGTAGATCGCGCGAGCCCAACCCGTAGCAACCCGAATAGAGTCGCGGCATATCGCCCTGACGATAGACGGCGTAGTCCGGATAGGGCAGGCGCTCGCCCTTCTCCACACTGCCGTTCTCCAGACACTTGGTGAGGGATGCGCGGATTTCGCGCATGATCGGCAAATCTTCGGCCAGAGGTTGGTCGGTGCGCTCGAGCACCGCCACGCCCTTTCTGCCCTTGAGGATCTGCCCGATGAGATCGCCCGGGAAAGGCCGATACATGGTGAGATTGACGACGCCGACTTTGAGCTTACGGGTCTCGCGCAGATAGTCCGCGACTGCCTCGGCCTGGGTAAGCATGCTGCCTTGGCCGAGGATGAGATAGTCGGCATCCTCCAGCCGATAGCCGCCGACGCGCTGATAGCGTCGCCCGGTCAGCGCATGGAACTCGTCCATCACCTGCTCGGCAATCGGCTCGATGTGATCGAAGAAATACGGGCGCTGGGCGGCGACGGCCTGCATGTAGGCGTCTTGGTTCTGAACCGAGCCGGATGACACCGGGTTGTCGACGTCCCAAACCATGGGGACGCGGCGGCGAGTCGGCCCGTAGACCAACTTCTGGGCCGGGGTCGGGCAGGTGATGATGTCGTCCGGGCGACCGCAGAACTCGGCGATCAACTCACGCTCGGGAACGAGCAACGGCTCGATCAGATGGGTGGTCAGAAAGCCGTCCTGACCGACCGCGGCGGGCGTCAAGGTCAACTCGGCGATCTTGCGGGCGATCAGGTTCAGGTCGGCAGCCTCTTGGGCGCTCTTGCCGTAGACCTGGGTAAACCCGGTGTCGTCGATGCAGTGATAGTCGTCGTGTGCGCAGTGAACGTTCAGGCTCGACTTGGTGATGGCACGTGCGCCGATGTTGAGCACGTAGGGCAGACGCTTACCGACGGCCGCATAGAGCGACTCGTGCATAAAGGCCACGCCCTGGGCGGAGGAGAAGTTGACCGCGCGCAAGCCGGTCATGGACATGCCGGCGGTCACGGCCGCCGCGGCATGCTCGGATTCGGGCTCGACGAAGATCAGCGGGTTTCCCGACACGTTGAGGTGGCCTTTGGCGACCTCTTCGGACCAATACTCGCCCATCTGGGTCGACGGCGTAATCGGGTAGGCGCCGGCGGCGTCCGAGGCTTCGCGCTCGCACATGATAACGGCGGTATTGCCGTCCATCGCCATGCGTGTGCCGGGATACTTGACCTGCTTCTCGTCCTTATTTCCGAACATGGGCCTTCTCTGTGGTTGACCCGGCGGCCCGGCCGCCGGCGATAAACCGGGGCTCGAGGGCGCGACAGGGTGGATGCTTCGATTCTTCGAACGACTTTGCCGGGCGTGCCGAGTCCGGCGGATGTCGATCCCGGCCGAGGCGTCAAGCCACCGGCAATGCCTCTTTGCGGACCACCTTTTTGGCGTCCTTTCCTTTGAGCATCCGACCGTCAGGTTCGAGCCAAACGATCGCGCCGGTCGGACAGCGCTCGATTGCGACCTTCGAGGCGAGCGCGTTCTTGGTGTAATCCACGACGGCCAGGTTGTCGCGAATTTCGATCAAACCCTCGGGGGAATCTTGCTCACAGCGTCCGCAGGCGGTGCAAACAACATCGCATTCATGCTCGCCCTCGTCTCCCGGGTCCAGGTTCCTGCAGGCAACCCACAGACGATGGCTGATCACATGCAGGCTGAAGAGATCCTTCGGGCAGACGGTGACACAATCACCGCAGGCGGTGCATTTGGAGGCATCGACGATCGGCAAGCCGTGACGGTCGAGTCGGATCGCATCGAAGTCGCAGACTTCGGCGCAATCGCCCATCCCCAGACAGCCCCAGGCGCAACCCTTGCCGCCGCCGGAGACCAAGGCGGCCGCGCGGCAGGATTCGAGACCGCCGTAGGAGGCGCGTAGGAAGGCGACGTGGGCCCCGCCGGCGCACGCGAGCCGCGCCACGCGCTTCTCGTCGGCGCCCAGGTCAACGCCCAGAAAATCGGCGATGAGCTTGTTCATGGCGGCCGAGTTGACGGTACACCGGCCGGGCGCGATCTCGCCCTTGACCAACATCTCGGCGAAGGGTCGACAGCCCGCGGTGCCGCAGGCACCGCAGTTCGCGCGCGGCAGCAGGTCTTCGACCTGATCGATGCGCGGGTCTTCGTAGACGTACAACCGTCGATTCGCCAGGATCAGGATCAGGGCAAGCAGCACCCCGAGTGCGGCCATGAAACCGACAGCGGTAAAGATAGATGCCATAAACAGCTCAAATCAGGCAAAGGTCGGACGCAAGAGTCGGACGAGGACCGCATCATGAACCGAATGAGGTCATGGTTCCCGTGACGCTGGCCTCAGAACCATTCACGCTTGGTTGCGGGCATGGATTGGCTCCGCTAAAGACTCTGCTAATTTTACGGAATTATGATCTATTAATTTTCATAATTCTGTAAATCGTTACTATTGGATATCAATAGAACGCTTTGATCCAGATGTTTTTTTTGATCCAGCGCATGGAAGTCTCGAACTTTTCCGAGTGCTCGCGTCGGCGGCCTTGTTGGTCGCCGCACGAATCGGTCCTCGGCACGGACCAGGCGAAAGGCCCGACAGTGCCGACCGGGCGCAGCTACTCCACGCGCTCGATCACGTCGGTGACCAGGCCGGTCTGCAGCGCATCGGACAACGAGATCAGAAGAATCGTGTTGTTGGGCACGGAGGCGGCAGCGATGGCGACATCCGGGTCGATGCCCATCTCGCGCAAATAGAGGAAGGCGTCGGCGACGTAGCGCTGTCCGCCCTCATGGCTGCTGAACCGCCTCGGGACCTTGCTCTGATGGATCCCGAGCTTCGCATCGGGCGTGACATAGCGTTCGGCGCCTCCGGCAAGCACATCGATGCAGGCCGAGGTGCATACCTGATCGACCGCGGTGCGCAGACCCATGGTGCGCAGGTAGCGTCCGAGCTTGCGCGCCTCGAAGACCGAGCCCCCCGGGCTGTTGATCACCAGGCCGACGACCTTGCGCCGGCGCAGCTCGCCGATGGTCTTCTCTGCGAATCCGTCGGTGATCTCGACGCCGTCGAGGCGTAGCCAATGCATCCGCAAGGTCCCGTCCGGCTCGAACCGAACCAAGGTCGAGGCCATTCCGGTCGCGTCGGAGACTTGCCGACAGGATTCGGTTGCGAAGGCGAGCAGTGCCGGTCCGCGCGAGCCGTACTCGACGACCAGCTGATTGGATCGTTCGATAATCGCATCGACCCGCAGGCCGTATTTGTCGGCGGCGGCAATCACCGCCGAATCGGTCACGGCAACGTCGAGATTCTGTCCGACACGCAGGAGATGACAGGACGCGACCCTGCTCAACCAATCGTCCCGGCTCATGCCTTGCGGGGGGCGGGTCGCGCCGTGGGTGAGGCTTCCGCTCCCGCCGTCGCTGTCATCGGAGGTCGGGTCGGTCATCGGGTCGGGAACGGCGCAGCCGACGAGGGCGGCGATCGAAACGCCGAAAAGGAGATGCGTGAATGTTCGGACCATCGGGCTGTGTTGCCCCCTTCCCATCAGGCCCGGATCCCGATCCCCCGGGCGAGGAGATACGATTTGACGGCCTGAATCGGCACCTCGCGCCGGTGAAAGATCCCCGCGGCCAACGCGGCCTCGACATCCGTCGCCGCGAATACCTCCGCGAAGTGCTCGACACAGCCTGCGCCGCTCGAGGCAATGACCGGAATACCGACTGCCGACCTTACGGCCTGAATCAGCTCGAGATCAAAGCCGGCACCGGTACCGTCGCGGTCGATCGAGTTGAGCAGGATCTCGCCGGCCCCCAGGATCTCGCAGACCCGCGCAAGCTCTACGGCGTCGACGTCGCGTCCTTCCCGCCCGCCCTTGACCGTGCATTGAAACCAACAGTAGCGCTCGCCATCGGGCCCGGGTGTCGCGGTCTCGACCGTGTGATGGTGCGTCTCCTCGGGCGAGCGGACATAGACGCGGCGCGGATCGATGGAGATCACCACCGCCTGGTTGCCGTAGACCCGGGCGATCTGCTCGATGGCCGTACTGCCGTCTTTGGTTCCGCGTTGCAGATAGCCTTCGACGGCCTCGACCGCATCCGAGCCGATGGAGATCTTGTCCGCTCCGGAGCGAAAATAGGCGTCGGCGACGTCCAATGCCGAATAGTCCCTGCCGCGGGCATCGCGAAAGGCGCGGATGCCGCCGCCGATGGTGAGCGGCACGAAGACACGCTCCGAGGTCCGTTCGAGGACCTCGAGCATCGGCTGGTCGGCGAGCGGGAAATCACGGAAGGCGGTGATGTTGAGAAAGGTGATCTCGTCGGCGCCCTCCTCGTAGTAGCGTTGCGCCAGCTCGACCGGCTTGCCGAGATTGCGGACCTCGCCGGCCTCGCGCACGTCGTACTGATCGCCCTTGGTGACGACCAGATCGCCGGCGTCGTTGGTGCGCACATCCAGACAGGCAATGATGCGCTTGGCCAGATGCGTCGGACTGCGATCGCTCGACGGAGTCGTCGTTGGGAGCGGCCGATCGTCGCCGGCAAGGAAGCGTCGCAGCAGCCGTAAACCGGCGTTTGCACTCTTCTCGGGGTGAAACTGAACCGCGGAGATCCGTCCTCGCTCGACGGCGCTCAGAAACGACCGACCGTAGTCCGTCGTGGCGAGCTGCCAGTCCCGATTCTCGGCGGTGGGTTCGGCATAGTAGGAATGCACGAAATAGAGCTTCTCCCCGGCATAGTCGGCGAACAGGGGGGAGTCGCGCTCCACGCGCACGTCGTTCCAACCCATGTGCGGTACAGCGAGCGCGCCCGCATCGAAGCGACGTATGCGGCCCGGGATGATCCCGATTCCGGGCACGTCGGGGGACTCGTCGCTGCCTTCGAAGAGTGCTTGCAGGCCGATGCAGATCCCGAGATAAGGTCGCCCCGCGGCGAGATACTCACGCAATGGCTCCACGTAGCCCAGCGATTGCAATCGCTGCATCGCCGCCCCGAAGGAACCGACGCCGGGGAAGATGAGCCGCTCCGCCTTGAGGATATCCGCCGGGCGCTCGATCTCGGTCAAAGAGAAGCCCAGGGAATGGATGGCATTGCGGAGGCTACGCACATTGCCGGCGCCGTAGTCGAGCAGGGAGATCATGGGTCTGAATCCGAGGCGGTCGTGTTGATATCGGCTACGCAGGTCGCTGGACCCGCCGACGAAACAGCTATCTTAGCGCTATCGGGCGCTCGGATTCAGATTTCTCCGTCCGGGGTGTGGAGCTCGATCCCCTCCGCCGCCACCACGCGTGCCAGCGCGACCTCCATCATGGCACGTGCCTGCGCCGTCGCCGCGTGCAGATAGGCATGCAGGGCCGCATCCTCCGCGTTGCGATCTTCGCATTCGGCGCTGTAGCACTCGAAGGCGTTCAGGGAGAGCACCAAGTCCACCAGGTGATGCGGGCACTCGCAGCGCACGCTCGGCGAGGCGGTGGCGATTCGAAGCAGATCCGCGTCGCTGAAGCGCCGCTGCGGGATCGGCAGCGACAGGTCGAGGGCGGGCTCCTCGGGGGTCTGCGCGGGCGCCCTTGCAAATTCGACTTTGCACCAATGACGCAGCTCCTGCGGATCGACCGGCGCGCGCTTGAGGATCAATCGTCGGGCATCGAGGCGCTCGATCGTGGACCGAGTTGCAAAGCTGTAGACGAGGATCGCGCGGGCCGCGCCGCAGTTTGCGACCAGCTCGCCGATCTCGCGCACTTGGTCGCCTTGAATAGTAGGGTACTCGATCACCGCGATATCGGGTGTCGTCGGCGCAGGCTCTGCCGCGAGAAATTCCCGGCGCGAATCGTAGAGACCCACGATCTGAATATCCCCCGAGATCGGGTCCTCGCGCCGGAAGCGCTCGGCGAGCGACGACCCGATCACCAAGACGCGGCACGGGCGTTCCGGCGCGCCTGTCGGTTCGGGTAGGTCTGTTCCGCGGATTCGCTCGCGCAGTTGATCGAGACTCAGGTTCGCGACACTGCTGATCGCATCGCCCCGATCGACCAAGCGCTTGATGAGGGTCAGACGACTCACGTCGTCCGGCCCGTAGAGACGGGTGCCCGACTCCGAGCGAAGCGGCGCGACGACCCGGTAGCGACGCTCCCAGACGCGCAGCGTATCGGCGGGAACCCCGGTCAGCCGCGATACGGCGCCGATGCGATAGGTGTGACCCGGTAAGGCGGCATCCTGGTCGGTCAATGCGATCTCCTCATGGTGAGCGGGAAACAAGCGTTCATGTTCTGTTTATGTTTTGACCTTGACAAGCTCTAGTGTCGTAGCTAATGTTGAGCTATAAAGTTGGTCATTAGCCGTTCATTCTCATTTTAAGCCTCGAGAAAGATCTCGGCGGCGATGGTGGGTCTGACTCGGGGCACGCCGTCCCTAAAGGCATAGTGGGAGTGTGCGTGCCGCCGTCCAAGTCTTGTCCATGCTTGGGGCGAACACGGCCGAAGCCGGACGCCCGACATCGGTCGCTCGAACCCGGCAAACCAAACGATCCGATCCCTTCCCTTCCATGTCGACAGCCAGGAGAAAACGCCATGCCTCTTCAGCAGACTCGAGCCCTCCGCGACACCTTTGACGTGGACGTCCCGCTGCATCCGGATACCCACTCCTGCGAGGACGTCGCGACGCTGGTTGAGGGGTTCTTGAGGAGCATCGACCGATACCGTCGAGACGCGCAAGGCTTAGCCCAAGGCGACGTGCTTCAAGCCCTGTCGATCGTGACCGCGGTGCAGATGGCCAAGGGCGAGGCCGCCGAACGTTACGGATCCGGCATGCAGATCACGTTGCGAGATCTGTCGGTCGCGGGGAATTCGGCGCGCGGCTAAACAGCGGCGATCGACCCCGTCCATCCGAACCGTTCGGACAACGCGGGCCGATCCGTCTCGTGGCGCCGCCGTGGAACCTTCGGCGGGAATCGGCTGCTGCCGAAACCCGTCCGGTCGAACGGAAAACCGAGACCTGTGCTTGGATCTGAAGTAGCATTGCGTCCCAATTGACGCCGGCTCTCGGCCCAAACCCTCCGTCACGTAATCCGGGGACTGCATGCAACAGACCTCTACCGCCCTCATGCTTGCCGCGACACTCGCCTTGCCGATGGCCTCGCCTGTCGTCTGCGCAGACGAGACCCTGCATCTCTACAACTGGAGCGATTACGTCGCCGAGGACACGCTCTCCGGATTCGCGTCCGAGACCGGGATCAAACCGCGCTTGGATGTCTACGATTCCAACGAGGTGCTCGAGGCGAAGCTCTTCGCCGGGCGCAGCGGGTACGATCTGGTCTTTCCGACCGCGCGACCCTTTGCCGCGCGCCATGTGAAGGCCGACCTGTATCTTCCGCTGGACAAGTCCAAGCTCCCGGGGTTGGACCGACTCGATCCGACGATCGTGAGTCAACTGGCGAACATCGATCCCGACAACGCGCACCTGGTGCCCTACATGTGGGGAACCTCCGGCTTGGGCATCAATCGCGACAAGGTCCAGGCCGCCTTGGGCGAGACCGCCGACCTCGACACCTGGGCGCTGATCTTCGATCCGGAGACGGCAGCCAAGCTCGGCGGGTGCGGGATCAGCCTGTTGGACGACCCCACCGAGGTCTTCTCCGCCGCCCTCGCCTACCTGGGTAAGGATCCGAACAGCCTCGACAAGGCCGATCTCGACGCCGCCTCGGCGTTGATCAAGGCGATCTACCCGCATGTGCGCTATTTTCACTCCTCGCAGTACATGAGCGATCTGGCCAACGGCGATCTCTGCGTCGCCATGGGCTACTCCGGCGACGTCTTCCAAGCGCAGTCGCGCGCCGACGAGGCCGGCAAGGGCGTGATCGTCGACTATGTCATCCCGCGCGAAGGGGCGGCGGTCTGGACCGACGTGATGGCGATCCCGAAGGATGCGCCCAACCCGTCCGCCGCGCATGCCTTCATCGCCTACATGTTGCAGCCGGCCGCCATCGCCGCGGTCTCCAACGAGGTCTATTACGCCAATCCCAACCTCGCCGCCACGCCGCTCTTGGATGAGTCGGTGCGGGAGGATCCGGCGATCTATCCGCCGGCCGAGGTCAAGGCGCGTCTGTTCGTGCCCTCCGAGCGCAGCGACCGAGAGATCCGCGATCTCAACCGTTTCTGGACGCGCCTCAAGGCGAATCGCTGACCGGAATCGGAGTCCTCGCCGATGGCTACGCTCGCCGAGCGCCGTTCGCTCGAGCCTTGGCAGGACCCCAAGGCAGTACCCTACCTGCGCATCGACCGTGTCACCAAGAAGTTCGGTGACGTCTACGCCGTCGATGACGTGAGTCTCGAGATCTTTCAGGGCGAGTTCTTCTCGCTGCTCGGCAGCTCCGGCTGCGGCAAGTCCACGCTGCTGCGCATGCTCGCCGGGCTCGAGTATCCGAGCAGCGGACGCATCTTTATCGACGGCGTGGACGTCACGGATGTGCCGGCCTACTCGCGGCCGGTCAATATGATGTTCCAGTCCTACGCACTCTTTCCGCACATGAGCGTGGAGCAGAACGTCGAGTTCGGGCTCAAACAGGATCGGCTGTCTAAGCGCGAGCGCAGCGAGCGTGTCGGCGAGATGCTCGAGCTGCTGAAGATCACCGAGCTGCGTAAACGTCGGCCCGATCAGCTCTCGGGCGGACAGCGCCAGCGCGTCGCACTTGCCCGCAGTCTGGCCAAACACCCGAAGCTGCTGCTGCTCGACGAGCCGCTCGGCGCACTCGACAAGCGCCTGCGCGAGAGCACCCAGTTCGAGCTGGTGAACCTGCAGGAGCGTCTCGGCATCACCTTCGTGACCGTCACGCACGATCAGGAAGAGGCCATGACCATGTCCACGCGCATCGCCGTCATGGATGCCGGTCAGATCATGCAGGTCGACACCCCGACCGCAATCTACGAGTTCCCGACCTGTCGCTTGGTGGCCGAGTTCATCGGCTCGATCAACCTGTTCGACGGCAAGGTGGTCGCCACCGAGGGCGACGAGGTGCTGGTCGAGACACGCGTCGGCCGACCCATGCGGATGCGCGCCTTCCATCCGATGGTGCTCGGCACCCCGGTGACGGTCGCGGTCCGACCGGAGAAGATGCGGCTCTGTACGGACTTCCGAGAGGACGGCGTCAATCAGCTTAAGGGCCGCGTCGAGGACATCGCCTATCTCGGAGACGTGTCCATCTATCGCATTCGCGTCGGCGACGGGGCCTTGGTCGAGATGACGCTGACCAACGTCCAACCGCGCACCGAGCAGGCGCTGACCTGGGAGCAGGAAGTCGCCATCGAGTGGTCGCCGACCAGCGGCGTGGTCTTGACCGAGTAGGCGATCCGGTCCGAGATTGGCCCGTAACCGAGCTGAACAATGCCTGCACCGCCTCCCAATATATCCGTCCGGAACCGTCGTACGAGCCGACTGGTCAACATCGGAATCCCCTATTTTTGGCTGGGGCTCTTCTTTCTGCTGCCTTTCGTCATCGTGCTGCAGATCAGCGTGGCCGAACCGGCGCTCGCGCAACCGCCCTACACCGCACTCTGGCAATGGGTCGACGAGGGTCTGCTGCGTATCGAGATCAATCTGCGCAACTTCATGATGGTTGCGCAGGACGACCTCTATCTGAGCGCCTTGCTCAATTCGCTTCAGGTCGCCTTCATCTGCACCCTGCTCTGCCTGCTGCTGGGTTATCCGATGGCCTATGCCATCGCGACTTCACCCGAACGTTGGCGGATCATCCTGCTGATGCTGATCGTCCTGCCATTCTGGACATCCTTCCTGATCCGCGTCTATGCCTGGATCGGAATCCTCAAGTCCAACGGCCTGCTCAACGATCTTCTGCTCTGGTCGGGTCTGATCGACACGCCGTTGGCGATCCTCCACACCCAGACCGCCATCTATATCGGCGTCGTCTACTCCTATCTACCCTTCATGATCCTGCCGCTCTACGCCAATCTCACGCGGCTCGACCTGAGCCTGCTCGAGGCCGCGGCGGATCTCGGCTGCCGACCCATGCGGGCCTTTCTGCGGGTCACGCTGCCGCTCTCGATGGCCGGAATCGTCGCCGGGAGCATGTTGGTGTTCATCCCGGTCGTGGGCGAATTCGTGATCCCGGATCTGCTCGGCGGACCCGATAGCCTCATGGTCGGCAAGCTGCTCTGGACCGAATTCTTCTCCAACAAGGATTGGCCGCTCGCCTCGGCGCTGGCGATCATGCTGCTTGCGCTGCTGGTCGTGCCTTTCGTGATGATGCAGCGGCTGCAACAGCGCATGGAGGGCAGCCGCCCGTGAGACGTCGCCGCTGGCCCCTGCTGACCGTGCTCGCCTTCGGCTATGCCTTTTTGTATGTGCCGATCCTGCTGCTGATCATCTATTCATTCAACGAGTCGCGCTTGGTGACCGTTTGGACTGGATTTTCGACCAAGTGGTATGTCGAGCTCTTTCGCAACGAGCAACTTCTGGATGCCGCGTGGCTAAGCGTGCGCATCGCCGCCGTGAACGCGACCCTGGCGGTCGTGCTCGGGACGCTGGCCGCCAACGCCTTGGTGCGCCATCGTAACTTTCGCGGACGCACCGGGTTCGAGCTGCTTCTCACCGCCCCGCTGGTGATGCCGGATGTGATCATCGGGCTTTCACTGCTTCTGCTCTTCGTCGCGATGCAGGAAACGATCGGCTGGCCCGACGGTCGCGGCTTCACGACCATCACCATCGCCCACGTCACCTTCAGCATGGCCTACGTCGCCGTAGTGGTGCGCGCGCGCCTCTCACAGATGGACCGCTCGCTCGAGGAGGCGGCCATGGATCTGGGCGCCCGCCCGCTTCGCGTCTATCTCACGATCACGCTTCCGCTGATCGCGCCTGCCCTGCTCTCGGGTTGGTTGCTCGCCTTCACGCTCTCGCTCGACGACCTAGTCATCGCCAGCTTCGTTGCCGGTCCCGGCTCGACGACGCTGCCGATGGTGATCTATTCGAGCGTGCGAATGGGGGTCTCCCCGCAGATCAACGCCCTGGCGACCATCATCGTCGCGGTCGTCACACTGGCGGTCGTGATCGCGGGAATCTCGATGCGCCGAGGCCGCGAGGCCCGGTAGGTTGGTTGTTAAGCCTCGTCCAGAGCGAGATGCTCATTTTCGAGTGAGCTCGACGTTTGGTGCATCCACAACCCTTGGCGAGGACGCGGCTTAACCCGGCTGCTCGCCAAGCCGCCCGTTCGGTCCGCCGGAAACGCGTGCGATCATGCGCTTGAGCCAAAGGCTTTCGGGGAGCAGCACCAGATAGACGACGCCGAGGATCAAGACCTGGTACCAGAAGCTCGTCAACCAGACCGGGGTGACGCCGGTCGCGAGCCAATTCTCTGCCAGTCGCTGCAGGTTGAAGAAGCTGAAATAGGCCAGGAAAGCGAGGAAAAGCCGGCCCGAGCTGCGCTCCCGGGGAGAGAGCGCCACCAGCGGAATTGCGACGATGGTGAGCACGAGGATCGCCAAAGGCGCTGCCAACCTATGCTCGAGCTCGGCACGGTCGGCAAGCTCATGTGATGCCAGGAGGTCGCGCGTCGGTGTGGTGGAGCGCTTGGAAATCACGCCCTGCGCGGGGCCTGACGAGCGGATGCGGATCCGATACTCCTCGAACTCTCCGATCATGAAGGCGGCCGAGCCCGGATCGCCGTCGAAACGGTGACCGCGCGACAGGGTGACGATATGGTCGCCCGTGTTCTCCTCGATCCGATGCTGTCCGCCTTGACTCACCACCAACCGGGCGACATCGTCGCGACGGTCGATGATAAAGACATCGCCGAGCGACTGCCGGCGGTCGATGTCGCCGATGTAGAGCACCAGCTCCCCGCGTTCCTCGAGATAGAACCGCCCGGGTTGAAGCCCCGCGATCTGCGCGGCCTGCTCCTTTTGCTGCATCCGGATCTGATGGATCCCCGTCGCCGCCCAGGGCTGCAGGCTCAAGGAGATCCAGGCAGTCACCATGGCGACGGTCACGGCAAGAAGGAGCAACGCACCCAACACCCGTCGTGGACCGATGCCGCAAGCACTCATGGCGATCAGCTCGCTGTCGCGGGAGAATCGGCTCAAGGTCACCAGCAGCGCCAGGAAAAAGGCGGGCGGCAGCAGGTTCGGCATATCGCGCACGACCTGAAAAGCAAGAAACTTGATCACCAGGTGCGCGCTCAGCGCCCCGACGTTGACCTCCTCGAGCGTGCGCAGAAAGAGCATGCTCGCGACGACCAGCACCAAGATCGCCACAATGGCAGAGAAGACCTTGGCCGCTTCCAAGAGCAGATAGCGATCGACGATACCGAGCATGAGCTTCTCTAAGGCGTCATCCAGAGGTCATTAGGGGGTCATCGGGCAGGGCGATACTCGGACTTTGTTCCTGGCGAGGGTAGGCAGGTCCCGATGGAAAAATTTGCAGATGTGCTCGATCACGCGCAGGCCCACATGGAACGTGAAACGGAGCTGCGAATTGCGGCGATCCGCAGGCACTCGCACACGGGGCATGGTCGCGAGCTTTGTATCGATTGCGGCGATCGGATCCCGCCGAATCGCCGCCGACATGTCCCGAACGCGAGACGTTGCGCCTCATGCCAGGCCGCGGAAGAGTCCAAGCGGGCACCGATCCCGCGGGGCGCCTGAGCAGCCGCCCGAACGCCTTCACGGCGTGCCGGCACGTGGGGGATGATCGGCATCCTCCAACGCTTTGGAGGCAACCTCGAAGGTGTCGCTCGAGATCTCCTCGGCCGCGAGAATGCGCTCGATCTCTGCGCGCATGAGCGCTTGGCGACCCGTGTCGTATCGGCGCCAACGGATGAGCGCCTTGAGAAGCCGTGCCGCGATCTGCGGATTGAGCGGATCCAGCGCCAGCACCTGGTCGGCGAGGAATCGATATCCGCCGCCGTCGCGGGCATGGAAGCGGGCCGGGTTGGCGGTGCAAAAGGCACCGACGAGGCTGCGCACCCGATTTGGGTTGCGCAGCGAAAAGTCCGGGTGCTTAAGGAGGTCGACCACGACACCCAGGGTCCCCTCGCGGCTGCTGGTCGCCTGGACACTGAACCATTTATCGATCACCAGCGGCTCCCTGGACCAGCGCCGGTAAAACGCCTCGAGTGCGGGCGGGCCTTGCTCGCCGCCGTGATCCACGAGCAGACGCAGCGCGGCGATCGCGTCCGTCATGTTTCCGGCATCGGCAAACTGTGTTTGACAGAGCGCAAGACCCCGCGTGTTGCCTGCAGCCATGAGGTAGCTCAGGGCGAGGTTCTTGAGCGCACGCCGGCCGATCGCATCGGGTGTCGGTTCATAGTGATCGGCATCGGCGTTATCGCGATAGACAACTGATAACTCTTCGGCGAGACGCTCGCCGAGCATGCAGGCAAGCGCCGTGCGTGCCCGGTGAATCCCCTCCACATCGACGGTCTCCATCTGGTCTCCGAGAAACGACTCGGAGGGCAGCGTCAGCACCTCGGCCAACAATGCCTTGTCGGTCTCGGGATCCGAGAGCGCGCCGCGAAAAGCCTCGATGAAACGCCCGGGAACCCCGGCCGCAGGATCCGCCGTCATGGTCGACAAAACACGCTGCATCAGGGTGCGCGCGGCATTCCAGCGGGAGTAACCATCGCTGTCGTGACGCAGGAGAAGGAGCAGGTCCTCGTCGTCGTAGTCGAACCTCGGCTTCACCGGAGCGGAGAATCCACGCAGCAGAGACGGCACCGGCCGCACGGGAACATCCACGAAGCACAGACGAGTCTCCCAATTGCGCAGCTCCAGGATGCGCGTCCCCGGATCCCCTGCGTTCGGCTCGCCCTCGAGGCGCAGCGCCATCTCCTGTCCGTGCGGATCCAGCAGTGCAATCGCCAGCGGCAGATGCAGCGGATCCTTCTCGGGCTCACCCGGTGTCGGTGCGATCTCTTGGCGAATCAGGAGGCTGTAGGTCCCACGCTCAGCATCGTACGTGGCCTCGATGTGCAGACAGGGGGTCCCTGCTTGTGAGTACCAGCGACGAAACTGCATGAGGTCGCGCCCGCTCGCATCCTCCATGCAGCTGACGAAATCATCAGTCGTGACGGCCTGACCGTCATGACGCGTGAAATACAGATCGGTGGCCTTTCGGAACAGCTCCGGGCCGAGCAATGACGCCTGCATCCGCACCAGCTCGGCGCCCTTATTGTAGACGGTCGCGGTGTAGAAATTATTGATCTCGACATAGGAGTCGGGACGCACCGGATGCGCCATCGGGCCGTTGTCCTCGGGGAACTGATGGGCTTGAAGCAGGCGTACGTCGGCAACGCGCTTCACGCCGCGCGAACCGACATCGGCCGAAAACTCCTGATCGCGATAGACGGTGAAGCCTTCCTTTAGACTGAGCTGAAACCAGTCGCGGCAGGTGATGCGATTGCCGCTCCAGTTGTGGAAATACTCGTGCGCGATGACGCCCTCGATGCCCTGAAAATCGTCGTCCGTGGCGGTGTCGGCGCGCGCCAGCACGAACTTGTCGTTGAAGACGTTGAGACCTTTGTTCTCCATGGCGCCCATGTTGAAGTGACTCACCGCCACAATCATGTAGACGTCGAGATCGTACTCCCGACCGAAGCGCTCCTCGTCCCACCGCATCGCCTTTTTGAGCGACCGCATCGCGTGGTCGCATCGGTCCAGATTGTGAGGCTCGACGAAGATCTGCAGGGCCACATCGCGGCCGGATGCAGTCGTGAAGCGATCTTCAATCGCACTCAGATCGCCTGCGATCAGCGCGAAGAGGTAACTGGGCTTGGGGAAGGGGTCCTCCCAGGAGACCAGATGTCGGCCGTCGCCGAGCAGGCGCTCCTCGACCCGATTGCCGTTGGACAGGAGCACCGGGAAGCGCTCGCGACCGGCGACGAGTGTGGTTCGATAGCGGGCCATCACATCGGGGCGATCCAGAAAATAGGTGATGCGCCGGAAGCCCTCAGCCTCGCACTGCGTGCAGAGCATGTCGCCGGATTGGTAAAGCCCCTCGAGGGCGGTGTTGAGGTTCGGATGGATACGAACGCGCGTCTCAAGCCGAAAACGGTCCGGCACCCGGTGCAGGGTAAGCGAATCGGGATCCACGCGGTACTCGGCGGGCGAGAGCCTGTGCCCGTCGATCGCAACCTCCTCCAGGTCCAGTTGCTCGCCGTCGAGCCTGAGCGAGCCGTCGCCGCGGGTTGCCGCCGGATTCCTGCGGACCTGCAAAATGGCCTCGACGCGGGTGCGATCCGGATCCAGCTCGAATCTGAGATCGACATGGTCGATCAGAAACTCGGGCGGGCGATAGTCTCTGCGATGGATCGGGTGCGGCGTGTCGCGGTACATGGTGATCCTGCTCCAGGTTCAAGGTCGGGTTGACGGCCGGTACCCCGGACGGCGAAGCTTCGCCATCATCTACAAACCGTCGTTGAACGTCCACCGCCTTTAAGGTGAAGACCGCGATGCCTCAAATCACCATCTACAGCACGATGATTTGCCCCTACTGCTCCCGCGCCCGGCACTTGCTCCAGCGCAAGGGTGTCGACTTCGAGGAGATCTCGGTCGACCGTGATCGCGAACAGATGGCAATCATGCGCCGGCGCAGCCGCCGGCACACGGTGCCTCAGATCTTCATCGACGATCGCCATATCGGCGGATACGACGATCTTGCGATGCTCGATGCACGCGGCGAGCTCGACCCCTTGCTTGCCCCTGTTGATCCGCAAGGGGTCGATGCGCGAGGCGCCGATGAGTGAGGGCACCGGCTCGCCGCAGAGCGTTCGTCTGGACAAATGGCTTTGGGCGGCACGCTTCTTCAAGACCCGCCATCTCGCCGTCGAGGCGATCAACGGCGGCAAGATCAAGGTCAACGCTCTACGCGCCAAGCCGGCGCGGCCGATCGCGATCGGAAACCGTATCGAGATCCAAAAAGGCGGTCTCGTCTGGGATATCGAGGTTCTCGGCCTGAGCAAGCAACGTCGCTCGGCCAGTGAAGCGGCCTTGCTCTACAGCGAGGACGAGGCGAGTCTACTCAAGCGCCAGGAGATCGTGCGCGAGCGCCGCGACACCGGCGTCGGTGCGGGTGACTCCGGTCGCCCCACCAAGCGCGATCGCCGCCTGATTCAGCGTTTCAAGATTCCTAACGATTCAGGGAGTTGACAGCCACGTGGACAGCGATGCCTTTCGTCGAACCTACCGCGCCATCAACGAGCGCTATTGCGTGTTTGAAAAAGGCATCCTGACCCATCAGTGCAACTGCTCGGAGGCCGAGAAGTTCTGTATCGCCGAGCGCGAAGGCGTGCATTGCGGCTCCGACGAGGCACAGGAGACCTGCATCGCCCTGCTCGATCTCCTGCGGTCACAGGCCAGGTTCGCGCTCAAGACCAACGAGCAACAGCGCACCTTGCCGCACGCAAAGGCGATGAGGCTTCAGATCGGCGGTCTGCGGGGGATCGCCGTGGCACTCGATCCCGAGGCCCCTGCCCCCGCCGAGATCGCTGACGTGCGTGCCCTGCTCCTCGCCGCCATCGCCCGTTTCGGCGCCCTCGAGCATCTGCCCTTTCCGCAGATCATGCAGCAGATCGCAGCCTACCGAGCGCGCCGAAGGCGCAGAGGATCCGACACCCCCCGATAAAAACCAAAAAAACAGAAACGTAGGATGGGTAGAGCGAAGCGAAACCCATCCTCCCCGCTCCGACGCTCAGGCAAGAATGCCCGTAGAGCGAAGCGAAACCCATCCTCCCCGCTCCGACGCTCAGGCAAGAATGCCCGTAGAGCGAAGCGAAACCCATCCTCCCCGCTCCGACCCCAGGCATGTTTGTACCGAGCCGTGCGAGGCACAACCAACCGTCGGCGATTGCTCGGGCGTCGGCGCAGGTCGGTTTCGCTGCGCTCTACCCATCCTACGACGCAACCCTTACCAAGCGCTCCGAGGCGTCTTGTTGAGGCTCGCTCGTCCCAAACAACAGGACATGCGTCCCGACAGGCGTGCGATCGAACAGCTCGATCAACTCGGGACCACGCATGCGGATGCATCCATGAGAGCGCGCAACGCCCATCGGCTCGGTCTCGGGGCAACCGTGGATATAGATGAACCGCCGCAGGGTATCGACGCAGCCGCCGCGGTTGCGGCCCGACTCGCACCCGGTCAACCAAAGGATCCGGGTCAGGATCCAATCGCGCCCCGGATGCTCCGCGGCGAACGCACTGTCGTAAATCTCGCCGGTCGGTCGACGCCCGCGGAAGACCGTCCCGATCGGGCATCCCTCGCCGATGCGGATCCGCACCCGGTGCAAACCGCGGGGCGTGCATCCGCTGCCATGCTGCTCCCCCACACCCTTAAGCCCGGTCGATACCCGATACTCGCCGAGTCGCCGCGCACCCTCGTAGAGACCAACACTCTGGCGGTCCATATCGACCAGGATGTGTCTGAAACGCCACCACATGTCGTCGTTACGCTGCACCCTCTTCACCAACGGCAAAACGGATGACGCGCCAGGTTCGAGTTGTAGTAGCGCGGATCGTCGGACACCTCTGCCCCGGCCCAATCCGGCAGCTCGAACGTCTCCTCCTCGGACGTCA
>NZ_JAABRP010000037.1 GCF_011390875.1 Thiocapsa sp. | reverse complement strand
TATGTTCGGACGGGATAACCGCTGAAAGCATCTAAGCGGGAAGCCCCTCCCGAGATGAGGTCTCCCCGGGCACTCGATGCCCCTGAAGGTCCGTCGAAGACCACGACGTTGATAGGCGGGATGTGGAAGCGCGGCAACGTGTGAAGCTAACCCGTACTAATTGACCGTGCGGCTTGACCATATAACACCCAAGCGCGTTGCGCCGGGTGTCGACAGTCCCCGCAGCAGCGATCTCACCGAACAGGACGCGTCCCCCGAGCGGGGCGCGACCGCCCGTTTTCCTGGCGGCCATAGAACACTGGAACCACCTGATCCCATCCCGAACTCAGACGTGAAACGGTGTCTCGCCGATGATAGTGTGGGGCCTCCCCATGCGAACGTAGGTCACCGCCAGGGCCTTATACCCAAAACCCCCGCCTCCATGCGGGGGTTTTTTTATGCGCAGGGAAAAGACGGCTCGACAGAAACCCGGTATCCTGATCTTAAACCGCGCCGACTCCAGCAGTCGTCAAGTCTGCCGGGGCCGATCCCATCCAAAAACATCGCATACCGTGCTGGGCGCGGTTTAAGGCGGAACGAATGCAATTCATCGACTTAAAATCGCAATATCGACTGATCGAAGACGACGTGAAGGCCCGGATTCATGCGGTCCTCGAGCACGGGCAATACATTATGGGACCCGAAGTCGAAGCGCTGGAGATCGCGCTCGCCGACTTCGTCGGCACGCGGCACTGCATCGGTCTTTCGAGCGGGACCGACGCGTTGCTCGCGGCCATGATGGCATTGGAGATCGGCCGGGGCGACGAGGTGATCACTACCCCGTTCACCTTCATCGCTACCGGCGAGATGATTGCACTGCTCGGGGTGCGACCGGTCTTCGTCGACATCGACCCCGTCACCTACAATATCGATCCCGCCCACATCGAAGAGGCTATTACCGGGCGGACCCGCGCCATCATGCCGGTCTCTCTCTACGGCCAATGCGCGGACATGGACGCCATCAATGAGATCGCCGCTAGACACCGCCTGCCCGTCATCGAGGATGCGGCCCAGAGCTTCGGTGCCACCTACAAGGGAAGGCGGTCCTGTGCCCTGTCTTCGATCGGATGCACATCCTTCTTCCCCTCAAAGCCATTGGGTGCCTACGGCGACGCGGGGGCCTGCTTCACAAACGACGACGATGTAGCGAAAAGGCTGAAGGAGATCCGAAACCACGGTCAAGATCGCCGTTATCACCATCCGCGTCTCGGTCTGAACGGCCGCATCGACACGCTTCAGGCCGCGATTCTCCTTGCGAAGCTACCCCTGTTCCGCAACGAGGTCGATGCGCGGAGCCGGCTCGGGGCCCGCTACTCCGAATTGCTTCAGGCCCGAGGAGGAGTATCCAGCGAGGTCGGCGACGGTGCAGTGCTGACCCCGTTCATCGCACCGGGCAACGAGTCGGTCTATGCGCAGTACACGATCCAGGTCGAAGAGCGCGATCGAGTCGCCGAGGCGTTGGCGGCCGAAGGGATTCCCACAGCGGTGCACTATCCCGTGCCGTTGAACGATCAACCCGTGTTTCAACCTAGCCTGGAGCGGTTCGGGACACCTGTCAGTGCCCGCGTGTCGCAGCGGGTCCTGAGTCTGCCGATGCACCCCTATTTATCGGATGACGAGCAAATCCGGATCGCCGATGCGGTCGCAAAGGCCGCGGGACTCCGACCCCATTAAGGTCGGCCTACGCGGGGGGATTGAAGGAAAGCAATCGACGGCCTAAGCCGCGTCCGCTGCGCCGCTTGTCGACGGATGAGAGATCGAGACATCTCCAGAGCAACGCGGATCAACCCAGACCCGGTTTAGAGCAGCACCAAATTGTCGCGATGGATCAACTCCTGCTCGTCGAGATAGCCGAGGATCGCCTCGAATCGGCTCGACGGCTGGCCCTTGACCCTCGCGACTTCCTGCCCGTCGTAGTTGACCAAACCGCGGGCCACTTCGCGGCCCGACTCATCGACACACGCAACGACCTCGCCGCGGTTGAAGGCGCCTTGCACCTCTCTGACACCGACGGCGAGCAGACTCGTCCCCTTCTCGCGCAAGGCACTCACGGCCCCGGCATCGAGCGTGAGCCGACCACGAACCTGGAGATGACCGGCCAACCACTGCTTACGCGCCGCCTGAGGTCCCTGGAAGGGCACCAACAAGGTACCGACACCCTCCCCTTCTCCGATCCGCCTTAGAACGTCTTCTCCACGTCCCGGAGCAATCACCGTCGGGGTACCCGAGCGCGCTGCAAGCCGAGCCGCACGAACCTTGGTGACCATGCCGCCGGTACCCAGGCCCGTGACGCTGCCACCCGCAACCTGATCGAGTTGCGGATCGTCGACCCGTGTCTCGGGAATCAAGCGGGCATCGGCGTGCGCGCGCGGATCGCGGTCGAACAGACCGTCTTGATCGGTCAGGAGGACTAGGAGGTCGGCCTGGATCAGGTTCGCGACCAGAGCTGCCAATGTATCGTTGTCGCCGAAGCGCAATTCGTCGGTTGCGACCGTATCGTTCTCGTTGATGACTGGAATCACACCGAGCTTGAGCAGGGTCCGAAGTGTACTGCGGGCGTTGAGATATCGGGCCCGATCGGCCAGATCATCATGGGTGAGGAGGACTTGGGCGGTATGCAGTCCGCGCGCCTGAAAACAGTCTTCGTAAGCGCGTACGAGCCCCATCTGCCCGATCGCGGCAGCCGCCTGCAGTGCATGGAGGGCCTTGGGACGCGACCGCCAACCCATCCGCGCCATCCCCTCGGCGACCGCGCCAGAGGACACCAGAACGACCTCGTTGCCCGCCATTCGACGCGCGCTGATCTGCTCCACCCATGGGGCCAGCATACTGCGCTCGAGCCCTGCACCGTCGCGGGTCAACAATGCACTTCCGATCTTCACGACCCAGCGACGCGTGAAGGGAATCATGGCGCGCGAAATCATAGGACAGGTCCAACCAGTTCAGTCGAGCGGATGCCAATCGGTTTCGGGTGCTGCAGCATCGGCATCGGCGCCCCCCTCGCGCGCCGCTCCCGCCTGCTCGGCGGCTCTTTCGGCAGCCAATGCCTCCAATCGACTCATCAGATCGCCCATCAGCGCCGCCGTGCCCTCGCCGGTCATCGCTGATATGCCATAGACGGGTAAGGCCCAATCAAGTCGAGAGACGATCTCCTCGCGCCGCGCCGCGTACTCCTCGGGGAGGAGGCGATCGATCTTGTTCAGCACCAGCCAACGCTCCTTGAGCGCGAGTCCTTCGCCGAACGCGGAGAGCTCCGTCTCGATCTTGCGGACCTGCTCCACAGGATCGACTTCCTCGTCCAAGGGGGCAACATCGACCAGATGAAGCAGAAACCGTGTGCGCGACAGATGCTTAAGGAAGTGACTCCCGAGGCCTGCACCGTCCGCTGCCCCCTCGATCACGCCGGGGATATCGGCAATGACAAAGCTCCGGTCACGACCGAGCCTCACGACCCCGAGGTTGGGATAAAGCGTGGTGAACGGATAATCCGCGACCTTCGGGCGCGCACTCGAGACCTGGCGGATGAGAGAGGATTTACCGGCGTTCGGAAAACCGAGCAAGCCGACGTCCGCAAGCAGGATCAGCTCGAGCTGAAGATCTCTGCGCTCGCCCGGCGTTCCCGGAGTGAACTGTCTCGGGGTTCGGTTGGTGCTGGATTTGAACCGAGCATTCCCGATGCCGTGAAAGCCACCTTGAGCGACCAACATCTGCTGACCGGACTCCAGGAGCTCGCCGATCAACTCGTCGGTCTCGCGCTCAAGGACGCGCGTCCCGACCGGAACCCGAATGACGAGATCAGCCCCGGCACGACCGGTCATGTCTCGCCCTCTCCCGTTCTGCCCCCGCTCCGCGCGATGCACGCGCTGGTAACGCAAATCAACTAGAGTATTCAGATTGACATCGGCGACCAGAAAGACGCTGCCGCCATTGCCGCCATCGCCGCCGTTGGGTCCGCCCTTGGGTATATATTTCTCGCGACGAAAGCTGACGCAGCCACTGCCCCCGTCACCTGCCTCGACCCGAATGAAAGCCTCGTCGACGAATTTCATAACTCAGAAGACCTCATCGCCAAAACGAAAAGAGCCCCGCCGAAACGACGAGGCTCGCGAGCCCGTTGCGATGGGTAGGCGCCTGGAACGATCAGGCCGAGCCGACTTCGGCCGGCTTCTCGACCACCGTCACGAACTTTCGATTCTTCGGGCCTTGCTCGACAAAGGTCACGACCCCGTCGCGAAGAGCAAAGAGGGTATGATCACGTCCGCAGCCGACATTGACGCCACTATGGAATCGGGTGCCGCGTTGGCGAACGATGATGGATCCGGCCTTCACGACCTGCCCGCCGAAGACCTTGACGCCGAGGCGTTTGGATTCCGAATCACGCCCGTTGCGCGAGCTGCCGCCAGCTTTCTTGTGTGCCATGGGAGTCTCCTCTTCAGCCGGCGCTGATCGCCGTAATCTTCAGGGCAGTGAACGACTGACGATGGCCCTGACGTTTCAGATGGTGCTTGCGACGCCGAAACTTCACGATCATGACCTTCTTCGCACGTCCGTGCCCTTCGACGGTTGCGCTGACTTTACCGCCTTCGACGTAAGGCTTGCCGATCTTGACATCGTCTCCGTCGGCCACCAGTAAAATTTCGTCAAAATCGACGACAGCGCCTTGCTCCGCCACCATCTTTTCAACCTTGACGGTGTCGCCTTCCGAAACCCGGTATTGTTTGCCACCGGTTTGAATGACCGCGTACATGTCTGAAGATCCCCAAAACCATTCGGCGAGATCGGCGACGTGCGCCGAAACAAAAGAAGCGGAATACTACTCGACGAGAGAACCCTGGTCAAGGACGTTGTCCCGAGACCGGTCAGAGAGCGGCGCCCTTCCCTCGCCCCATCAGCAGGCGAAACCCCATCGGATCAACGACGCATGAGCCTCGCAGCCTGCCTCCGACTTGACAGACCCCCATCCCGCACCTAGCATCCGCCGCCACGATCAGTCAGTCCATCGACACCTCATGGATATCACCGCGCTCCGACAACCCGTCGCCGAAGACGTCAAGGCCGTTGACGCCTTGATCCTGCGTCGACTCCGGTCAGACGTGGTCCTGATCAACCAGATCGGCAACTACATCGTCAACAGCGGCGGCAAGCGTCTGCGACCGCTCTCGGTGCTCCTGGCGTCTCGTGCCTGCGGCTACAGCGGTGACCGTCATATTGATCTCGCCGCCGTCGTGGAGTTCATCCACACGGCGACCCTCCTGCACGACGACGTCGTCGATGCCTCCGAGCTCAGACGCAATCGCGAGACGGCCAACGTCGTCTGGGGCAATGACGCCAGTGTGCTGGTCGGCGATTTCCTCTACTCGCGCGCCTTCGAAATGATGGTCGATGTGGGGAATATGCGGGTCATGGACATCCTCTCTCATGCGACCAATCGTATCGCCGAGGGCGAGGTGCTCCAACTCCTGAACACGCGCGATCCCGACACGGATCAAAAACGATACATGGAAGTCATCACGCGTAAGACGGCAACGCTGTTCGAAGCGGGTGTTCGACTCGGTGCCGTACTCGCCGGATCGAACCCGGGTGTCGAAGAAGCCGCGGCGAGCTACGGCCTGAACCTCGGAATTGCCTTCCAACTCATCGACGACGCGCTCGATTACAGCCCGGCAAACGCCGAGCTGGGCAAGAACATCGGCGACGACCTCGACGAGGGCAAGCCCACCCTACCGGTGATCCGGGCGATGGAAGTCGGGACACCCGAGCAAAAGGTCCTGCTGCGCAAAGCCATCGAAGAAGGCGGTCGCGAGCACATGGAGTCGGTCGTCGAGGTCATTGCGTCAACCGACGCCATTACCTATACTAAGCGGCTTGCGGAAGACTACGCGGATCAAGCAAAACGCGCCCTGCGCGCTTTTCCGCCCTCCCCCTCCACGGACGCCTTGGCGACTCTGGCGGATTTCTCGGTTGACCGCAAACATTGATAAACCGTTTCGGGGTGTAGCTCAGCTTGGTAGAGCGCTGTCTTCGGGAGGCAGAAGTCGCTGGTTCGAATCCAGTCACCCCGACCAAATTCGTTCAAATGAGCAAGCCGGCGAATGCCGGCTTTTTCGTGGCTGCAATCGGCCACTTGGACGGCGCACGCTGAGCTGAGGCGCGCGAGGCGCCATCCTGATCCCGTTTAGGCTTGGTTTTCGGCGTGTGCGCTCGTCGGTTCCGGCGAATGCCTCACGCGCACATAGATACTCGCGAACACGAGTATCACGTTGATGACACCCACCACAATAAAGGGTGCGCGGGGATCGACCCGATCGAACAGATACCCTCCAATCGGCGTAATCAGGAGAATACCGATCGCCCCGGCGACGTTGAAGGCGCCGAGCACCGAGCCGCGCTGCCCGACCGGAGCCTCCTTGCCGATCAGGGATTGCCCGCCGAGGTAGACACTGATCTGGCCGATCCCGAGCAGGATGAAAAAGATCGGACCATACGACGACAGGGGGTCCTCGAGCGCCAACAGACTCAGGTTGCCCAGGGCCGCCAGCGCCATGCAGATCGCGAGCCCGGTGACCCTGTCGATCCGATCGAGCAACGGACCGAGGACCGGCGCCCATACGAGCGCCGAAATCTGCGCCATGACGAAGATCAGGGTTCCGCTCATCACCGCCGAGGCCGACTCCATGCCGGCCGCCTTAGCCGCCAGGGTGCCCCATAGGACAAGAAAGATCGCATTGACCGATTGGTCGCCGCGTGCAATGAATGCGGAAGCGTACGCCAAAAGGATCCGCGGATTGCGTCCGTGCGCAAAACCACCCACCAAGAGCGCGCGCACGCTCGGACGATCTTGAAGGCGAACGGGTAGACCCGGTTTGAGGCCCCAAAGGAGTAACAGGGCAACCGCAACCGCGAGACCCGCAACGATAAAATGAGTCAACCTGCCCGCGGTGACGCCGTCGAAGCCCGCGCCGGTAAAGACCTTCGGCATGGCTCCCAGACCCTGACTGATCAGCACGACACCCAAGCCGCTCATGACACCGACGATGGCCACCAACTTGCCGCGGGAGCGTTCTGCTGGATAATCGGCGAGGACGGTCGACAACCCGCCCGCGACCGCGACCACGCCGATCGCATAAAGGATCCGGTAGAAATAAAGTGCCTCTACCGATTCCGCGAGCGGATAGAGGACATAGGTCAAAGCCAGGAACAGAAAGCCCGCGGCGTAGACCCCTCGGCGACCGATCCGGTCCATGAGGACGCCGGCCGGCAGAAACAGCAGCAGGGTGACGATCTCGGTGAGAAACACGAGGTTGCCGCTGATCGCCCCTTGTTTGGACTCCGGAACCCCGAGATGCTCGTTGAGGATGTAGGTCTGACCGATGGAAATGAAGATCATCAGTCCGATCGAGAAAAACGCAGCGGCCAAAAAGGTCCACCCGTTCCGAGGCAGAACGGAAGGGGCCAAATGGATCGGGCCGATCCGGTAGGTCCGGTCGAGGTCGGGCATCTGCGGATCTCCGGCGAGGGGCCATTGCAGTGTGGACGGTCGGGCCGGCATTATCCCATCAGGCGATGGATGCGGATACTCCGTTTGCGGATCGGCGCGCCGCAGACTCAGGATGCTTGCCATGAGCGATGCCGCGAGAACAGCGCGCAGTCCCGGAACAAGGACGCACGCACAACAATCACCCTAGATGCCCGAATGGACATGAGGCCAGAGCGACCGATCGATTCGTCCCCGGGGACCCGATGGATGTGGCTGCCGGCCGCATGGAGCCCCACACTCGCGCTCGCATCCGAGTCCGCGGCGATCTGGCCTCCCGCAATCGCGATGGGTGCCGTCGGCGCACTGTCGCTCCTGGCTGCAGTTGCCGCCGGTATGGCCTGGCATTTCCGACACCTGCGTCGCGACATCGCCGCCGAGCTCGCACAGGCGCTAGAAGCGCAAGCCGCGCTCGCAGAGCGCTTGACTCGAAGCGAGCGCTTGGTCGAAGAGACACAGCGGCTCGGGCACCTCGGGACCTGGGAGTGGGATGCCGAGAACGACCGACTCGCGTGGTCGGCCGAGGTCTATCGCATCTTTGCCTTTCCGCCTGAAAGCTTCCCGGGCAACTTCCAAGGCTTCCTCGACTGCGTTCACCCGGAGGACCGCGCACGGGTCGAGCACGCAGCTCGGGAGGCCATCGCCGGGACCCGCGATTTTGACTGCGAGCACAGGATCCTGCTGCCCGACGGCGAGGTGCGTTACCTCCACGAGCGCGCGACGCTGACCCGCGAGCACGGCCAAGCGGCGTATATGACGGGAACCGTGCGCGATGTCACCGAGACCCGACGCGCCTGGATGCTTCAGGAAAGCCGTATTCGCATCATGGAATTGATCGCGGACGGCGCGCCCGTGCAAGAGGCGCTCGACGCGATCGCCGCATCGATCGAGACGCTCGACCAGAGCCTCATGTGCTCGATCATGCTCATGGACAGCGCGACACACCGCCTGCGCGTCGGCACGGCGCCGAGTCTTCCGGAGCGACTCATCGAGGCGATCGACCGCCTGACGAATGAACCGACCACCGGGACGGCCCCTCACCCGAGCGGCGAGTCTCTGGTGATCGCGGATGTCCTCTATCATCCGTATTGGCAGTCGCTGGCGGGAATTACGAAAGAGAGCGGTGTCCGCGGCTTCTGGTCCGAGCCGATTCGCGATTCCGGCGGAAACATCCTGGGGACCTTCGATATCTATTCGCGGGCGCCCGGAAAACCCGATGCGGAGCAGCTGATTTATATCGCGCAAGGCGCTGCACTGGTCGCGGTCGCCTTACAGCAAGCGCGCGACCGCGCCGCACGCATCGCCGCCGAGGAACGCGCCCGCCTCCTTCTGGAGTCGACCAGCGAAGGGGTATTCGGGCTCGATCCCGACGGCATGACGACCTTCATCAACCCTACCGGCGCAAGCCTGTTGGGATACGACCCGACCGACCTGGTCGGTAAACCTTGTCCCGCCGTCACCCATGACGACCCAGAAGAAGGCGACCACGACGCAACCGCTTGCCGCATGCTCTCGGTGATGCATACCGGCAAAGACATCGTGGTCAGCGACGAGGTCCTGCAGCGACGCGACGGCACGGCGTTCCCCGTCGAGTATCGTGCCACGCCGATCCGCGTCGGCGATTCCGCGATGGGTGTCGTCGTCACCTTTCACGACATCACCGAACGCAAACGCTCCGAGGAGCAGATCCTGCGACTCGCCTACTACGACAGCCTCACCGGCCTACCCAATCGGACCCTTTTCAAAAGCCAGCTCGCCAAGCGACTCACCTCGGTGCGCCGCGCCGATAAGGGCTTCGCGCTGCATTTTCTCGATCTCGACCGCTTCAAGGAGGTCAACGACACCCTCGGTCACCCCGTGGGCGATCTGCTCCTCAAAGAGGTCGCCCAGCGCCTCTCGACCCTCGTTCGCGGTATGGACACCGTCGCGCGATTCGGCGGCGACGAGTTCGCCGTGATTCAGCCGGATGCACATACCATCTCGGATGCCGCCACCCTCGCCGAGAAGATCGTAGAGCACCTGACGCGGCCCTATTCGATCGACGGTCATGCCATCACCTGCGGGGCGAGCGTCGGTGTCGTTTTCGTCCCCAAGCCGGATATCGACCTGGAAACGCTCCTCGGCCGAGCCGATGTCGCCCTCTACAAGGCCAAGAACAACGGACGCGGCAGCTACGCCTTCCACACCGACGCCATGACCCGGCAGGTCCGCCGCGATGCCGCCCTGACGGATCGGATCGATCAGGCCGTGCGCAGCGGCGAGCTCTTCCTGCACTACCAGCCGCAGGTCGAGCTCGCGACCGGGCGGATCACGGCGGTCGAGGCACTGGTGCGCTGGCGCCATCCGGTGGAGGGGATCCTGCCGCCGGGTGATTTCGTGCATCTCGCCGAACGCCGCGGACTGTTCCATGTCCTCGGCAGCTGGGTGCTGAGCACGGCGGCGCGCGAGGCGCGCGGCTGGCATGACCGAGGGCTCGCCTTCGGTCGGGTCAGCGTCAATGTTTCGCCTCAGCAGGTCCGCGCCGGCTGTCTCGCCGATGATGTCCTCGCAACGGCCGAGGAGACGGGTATCGACCCCGCCCGGCTCGAGCTGGAGCTCACCGAAACCGCGATGATGGAATATGGCGAACATTACCGAACCCAGATTGCCGTGCTCCGCGATCTCGGCGTGCGGCTTGTGCTCGACGACTTCGGCACCGGCTTCTCGTCCTTGACCTACCTGCGTCGCTCCGCGGTCAGCACGCTCAAGATCGATCGCCAATTCGTCCTCGAGCTCGACGACAACCCCGAGGCCGTCGAAACGGTTCAGGCGTTGCTGGCAGTCGCACACGCGCTCAAGCTCGACACGGTGGCCGAGGGCGTGGAAACCCGTGAGCAAGCCGAACGCTTGGCGGCAATGGGCTGCCGGTGCGGGCAGGGGATGTGGTTCGCGCATCCGATGGAGGCAAAGGCCATCGAACGGCACCTGACGGCGGGGTTTATTCGGCCGGAATCCGAGTCACAGTCACATGCATGACTTGAAGTTGGTTTTCCGATCAACATCGGCGACCCGAAGCCGGGGTGCCTCAAGTGTCATTCCGGCCGCGCCTGAACGTGGCGTAGCGCGGAGCGCCACGGGACAGGCGTGACACTGTGTCACGTCGCGAGGGTCTCGGACGGACGACCGGCTATCAGGGAGCCGCCGCGAGCGCCTCGTCGCGCCGAGGCGCCGCACCCCTGGCGAGCCGCTCGAGGTCGCGGTCACGCATCCCGAGCAGATAGAGGATCCCGTCGAGACCGACATTCGCGATGGCGTGACGTGCTTGCTTGGTGACGATCGGCTTGGCATGAAAGGCGATTCCCAGGCCGGCAATCGCCAGCATCGGGAGATCGTTCGCACCGTCGCCCACGGCGATGACCTGTTCGAGGCGGATCCCCTCGCGGGCCGCAATCTCGCGCAGCAGCTCGGCCTTGCGCGGCCCGTCGATGATCTCGCTCGAGACCGTGCCGGTCAGCTTGCCGTCGCGAAACTCCAGTGCATTGGCATAGACGTCGTCGATCCCGAATCGACGCTTCAGGTGCTCGGCGAAATAGGTGAAACCGCCGGAGAGGATGGCGATGCGATAGCCGAGCTGCTTGAGGCTCGCAATCAGCCGATCGGCGCCCTCGGTGATGGGCAGGCGCTCCGCGATCTCGCCGAGGACCGACTCGTCGAGCCCCTCGAGTAGTGCGATACGGCGCCGGAAACTTTCCTTGAAGTCAAGCTCGCCGCGCATCGCGGCCTCGGTAATGGCCGCGACCTCGGGCCCGACACCGGCAGCCGCGGCCAGCTCGTCGATCACCTCGGTCTGGATCAGGGTCGAGTCCATATCGAAACAGACCAGACGCCGGTTGCGCCGGAAGATGTCGTCCTCCTGCACGGCGACGTCCACATCCAGGATCTGCCCGAGCGCAAGCAAACCGGCGTGCAGCGCGGAGAGATCGGCAACCGCACCACGAACCGAGAGCTCCACGCAGGCAAGCGGATGGCGCTCCGGCGCACGCCGCGAGAGACGCCCCGTCAGCCGCGAGATCCGATCGACGTTCAGACCGTATTCGGCGACCACGGCGGAAACCCGCGCGATGTGCTCCGAATCGATCTCGCGACCCAGCAGGGTGAGGATATGCCGCGGCTGCCCCTGCTCGGCGACCCAGTCCTCGTAAGCGTCGGGATCGACCGGCGTGAACCGAAGATCAAGCCCCATGCCGTGAGCGGTGAACAGCAGATCTCGAAACACCGGACAGGATGCGCTGTCTGCGGACAGCTCGACCAAAAGACCCAACGCCAAGGCGTTGTGAATGGTCGACTGGCCGATATCCAGTATCGGCACCCGATACCGCGCCAGGATTGCGGTGAGGGCCGCAGTGATCCCCGGGCGATCCTCGCCCGAGACGTTGATGAGGACGATCTCGCTCATGCGGTTTCCATTGCGCGTCGATTCGATTCTATAGGAAGCCTTGACGGACCAGCCCCGCACGGTGCAATACTTCGGCACGCACAATGGTGCGGGATTCGCTGAACTGCGCGCCCGCTCCTCCACACGGCGGGCCTCAGCTCCGCTGCGGGACCTCGAGGATCGTTTGGGTCAGATCGATGCAGCCCGTCTTGAAGCCGGTCTCGCAGTAGGCTAGATAGTAGTCCCACATCCGGCGGAAACGCGCATCGTATCCGAGCCGTGCCACCTCCTGATCCACCGCATGAAATGCGTGACGCCAACGGCGAAGGGTTTCGGCATAGTCGAACCCGAACCACGCCGTCTCTCGAATCAGCAGGTCCGCATCCTCCGCCTCGCGCGTCATGCGCTCGGGTGTGGGCAGCATCCCGCCCGGGAAGATGTAGAGCTGAACGAAATCCGGCTGCTTGCGGTAAACGGGAAAATCGTCCTCGTTGATGGTGATGACCTGCAAGGCGATGCGACCGCCCGGTCGCACCAGCCGACGCAACGCCTGGTAGTAGGTCGGCCAGAATGCCTCGCCCACCGCCTCCATCATCTCGATCGAGACCGCGTGATCGAAGCGGCCCTCGATGTCGCGATAATCCTGAAGCCTCAGGTCGACGCGATCGGCAAAACCGGCGGCCTCCAGGCGCTCGCGTGCGTAGGCGAGCTGCTCGCGCGAGAGCGTCACGCCGGTCACGTGCAGACCGCGTCGTGCCGCCAGCTCCGCGAAACCGCCCCACCCGCAGCCGATCTCCAGGATATGCTCGCCGGGTTTGGCGTCCAGCGCGTCGAGCAAGCGCTGATACTTACGCTCCTGGGCTGATTCCAGACTGTCCCGCGCCGGGTCGGCAAAGAGCGCGGAGGAGTAGGTCATGCTCGGATCAAGCCAACGTTTGTAGAAGTCGTTGCCCAGGTCGTAATGGTGAGCAATGTTGCGACGACTGTTGATGGGATGATTATCCCGCAGCCGATGGCTCAATCGATCCCAAAGTCGCGACCAACGCATCCCGCGCGGCCCCACGCCCAGATGTTCCATGTTGTCGTAGAGGACTTCGAGCAACGCGGCGAGATCGGGCGTCGTCCAATGCCCTTCCACGTAGGACTCGCCGAAACCCACCTCGCCTCGGGTGAGAAGCCGTCCAGCCATCTTGAGTGGCGACTGCACCTCCATGACACCGCTCGCGCCAGGGAACCGGCCGCGGTGCAAGATGGCGCTTCCGTCGGGGAAACGCACCAGGAGCTGGCCGAACGCCAGGTGCCGACAAAACCCGCCGATCAGGCGGCTCGACCAGCTCGATCGGCGGGTGAGAGGTTCTTCGATCAACTCCTCTGCGGACATCAGGACACCTCTTCTAGGGGTGGAGTCGGCTTGGAATGGTAGCGCCCTCCCTTGAGCCAGATCTTCAAAGCCTGCCAATGGATCATGAGGACGACCTTCAGGGTCAGAAATGGATAGGCGAAGGCGGCGCGCAGCAGCTTGCCGTCCGTGATCGTCTCCGCGGTCCCTTGTTGGACGGCCACCAACATCAAGGACGCATCCTGATATTCGCGGATCACGATCGCATGTCGATCGCCTTGCCGGGTAAACCGAAAGTGATAGTCGGCGTTCATGTCGACGAAAGGCGAGACGTGGAAGTCCTTGCGGTGCGCGTGGCGGATCGGCCAGTCCATCGGAGCGCCCTTCTCGTGCAGCAGATAGCTGTGGGCCTCGCCGAAGGTATTGTTGACCTCGCACAGCACCGCAACCGGCCTGTCCCCGCGATCGAAGCAGGTCCAGACACTCAGCGGATTGAAGACGA
>NZ_JAABRP010000036.1 GCF_011390875.1 Thiocapsa sp. | reverse complement strand
GCGGAAAACACTGCAGCTCGATGCGGGCGATTTCCATCTCCTGCCCGCACTCGCGCAGTCGCTCAAGCAACCAGGGCTTGAGCCCCCGACCGTTGCGCGGACCGTGATCGCGATCGTGAAACGAGAAGAGGTTAAAGCGGTTGTATGAGAACCAGCGGCAATCGCGCGCGATCTCGCCGACCCGCTCGACATCCAGCAACATGCTGAAGACCCGATAGACGAAGCGATAACGCACCGGAAAGAGCCGCCGATGCATGACATCGCCGAAGATAATTCGACCGGCAACGGCATTCACGAGGGCAGCACCGTCACGCGGCCCGGCCCGGAGCCAGAGCCAGAGCCGGCAACTTCGCCCGCGCTCGGCACGGTCGAGGTTGCCGCGGTCTCCCAGGGCGGACGGACATCGAGCCCGCGCGCGACATCCACTGCGGCGCGAAGGCCGTCTTCGTGGAACCCGTATCCTAGGTAGGCCCCGCTGAACCAGATCCGGTCGCAGCCTTGGATCTCGCCGATACGACGCTGCGCATCGGTGGCGCTCGCGTCGAACATCGGGTGCTCGTAGGTCATCTCGGCGAGAATCGAATCGCTGCGCGGCGCCACGCGCGGATTCAGACTGACGAAGACATCGCGATCGGCCGGCAGATCCTGAAGGCTGTTCATCCAGTAGGTCACCGTTACCGGACGATCGGCGCCCTCGCCCGGCTGCTGGATATAGTTCCACGACGACCAGACCCGGCGGCGTTTCGGCATCAGTGCGGGATCGGTGTGCAGAAAGACCTGATTGGTCTGATACCGGAAGTCGCCGAGGATGTCGCGCTCGAGCGGCGTCGGGGACTCGATCAAGGACAGTGCCTCGTCGGCGTGGCAACCCATCACGACCGCATCGAATTGCAGACGCTCGCCCGCTGCGGTCTCAACCTCGACCCCTTGCTCACGACGCCGCACCCGCTGCACCGGCGTATCGGCCAGACAACGGCCCCGCAAGCGCCCCAGGATCGCCTGTACGTAAGCTCGACTGCCGCCGCGCACCGTCTCCCAGTCCGGGCGATCGACCAAATCGAGAAGGCCGTGGTTGGCGAAGAATCGCGCAAAGCTCAGGAAGGGAAAGTCACGCATGTCTTCGGTGGGACAGGACCAGATCGCCGCCGCCATGGGGAGCAGATAGTGGTTGGCGAACCGATCGGAGTAACGACCGCGCTTCAGAAAATCACCGACCGTCAGGGTATCCCCGGGGTTGGAGTTGATGAAGTTCTTGGCCGCTGTGTTGAATCGGAGAATCTCTTTGACCATCCACAAAAATCGCCAATCCAGCAGATTGGCGCGCGCACCGAAGAGCGTATTGAGGCTATCCCCGCCGTACTCGATACGCCCGCCCTCCAGGCTGGCCGCGAAGGACATACTGGTCGGATAGGTCGCAACACCGAGATGCTTGAACATGGCGCTCAACAACGGATAGTTGCGCCGATTGAAGACCATAAAGCCGGTATCGACCGGAAAGGCCCCACGCGGGTCGGGGACCTCGAGCGTATTGCTGTGCCCGCCGACATACGCATTGCGCTCGAGCAGGGTCACCTGGTAGCGCGAATCCAGCAGCCAAGCCGCACCCAACCCGCCGATACCTCCGCCGACGATCCCGATTGTTTTCACTGACATCCGAATTGATCCTTCCGTTTGATCCCGAGTACAGGGCCGACAACAGCACGTCGTCTGTTCATGTTTCGTCCAATATTGAAGCGCCGATCGAACAGCTCAAGGGCTCGACCGAAGAGGAGACGAAAACGTTTGGATGGCGGTTTGAGCGCCGAGCTTAGAGCGAGCGCCGGGCCGTTCCGCGGATCAGGTCATCCATCCTTGACTTCGCGTCGGTCCAGCGTTCGGTGCCGACTTCCCCCGCGGCCAGGAGCTCCATCAGGCCATAGGCCAGCGGCCGTTGATCGGCAGGCAGATCAAAAAGCTTGGTCAACTTGAACAAGCAGCCGGCCTTTTGATGCTCAAGCGTACAGGCAAGGGCATACAGTGTCAGCGCCGAGGCGGACTCGGGTGCCGATGCGATCAGCGCCAAGGTTTCCGTGAGCGGGTCGATGGTATCCATTGTGCGGGGGCAACGGTTGGAGCGGCGGTCGTTTGAATCGTCGGGCAGTGCTCGGACTCGGCCGCAACGAAGCGGCGGCAGGGGCGCCGAGCCCCTGCAACAACGGTCCTATTCACCTGCAATCGTCATCGTGTCGATCAGCCAGGAGCCGGTGCGTGTGCTGCCTGAATAGTCGTAGTCATTGCCGACCGCCAGCAGGCCCGCGTACATGCGCTTGAGGTTGCCGGCGATGGTGATCTCTTCGACCGGATGTTGGATCTCGCCTCCCTCCACCCAAAAGCCCGCGGCGCCGCGCGAATAGTCGCCCGTAACGGGATTGACACCGTGCCCCATCAACTCGGTGACCATCAGCCCGGTTCCCATCTCTCGCAACAATGCAGCCCGATCGAGATCGCCCATGCCGATGCGCAGGTTGCGCACGCCGCCGGCGTTGCCCGTCGTCTGCATGCCGAGCCGGCATCCGGAATACGCATCCAGAAGATAGGTCTGCAGAACCCCATCGGTGATCAGGTCCTTAGCGCGCGTCGCGACACCATCCCCGTCGAACGGCGCACTCGAGAGTCCCCGCGGCAGGTGCGGCTCTTCGTGAATCCGCACGAAGTCCGGGAAGATGCGCTCGCCGAGGTGGTCGAGCAGGAAGCTGGTGCGCCGATAGATGCTGCCGCCCTGGATCGCCGAGACCAGGCTGCGGATCAGGCCGGTCGCAACCTCGGCACGGAACAGGACGGGGACCTGACAGGTCGGGATACGGCGCGACCCGAGCCGGGCAACGGTCCGCTCGGCCGCACGCTCGCCGACCATGCGTGCCGAATCCAGATCGGCCGCCGCGCGGGCACTGGTCCACCAGTGATCGCGTTGCAGGCTCTCGCCCTCCTGACCGATCACGGCACAGCTGAGTCCGTGCCGACTAGTCGGGTAGCCGGAGACGAATCCGTGACTGTTGCCGTAGACCTGGATCCCGGTGTGGGTGGAGAGGCTCGCGCCCTCCGAGTTGACGATCCGCGGATCATAGCCGCGGGCCGAGTCCTCGCAGGCCGCAGCGATCTCGATCGCGTCCTCGACCCCCAGATGCCAGGGGTGATAGAGATCCAGGTCCGGGATCTCGGCAGCCATCAGAGCCGCGTCGGCGAGATGGGCGCAGGGATCCTCCTGGGTGTGCTCGGCGATGGCGCAGGCCGCTTTCACCGCATCGCGCAACGCGCCGGTACTCAGATCCGACGTGCTCGCCGAACCCTTGCGGTTTCCGAAATAGACGGTGATTCCGAGGCCGTTGTCGCGTGTGTGCTCGACCGTCTCGACTTCGCCGAGTCGGACCGAGACCTCGAGACCGGCACTGCTGCCGACCGATGCCTCGGCGGCCGTCGCGCCGCGTCGTTTCGCCTCCTTGAGGAGATCCTCGATCGTCTGTTTCAAACGCGCGAGACGTTCCGCGGTGTCTTCGGTGGCGGCAATCGACATGGCAAGTCCTTGAGTGAGAGAGGTTCCGGGCACGGCTAAAGTGGTCTGGTCGTGTCGAGAGAGCGAACCTCCCCGTCAGGCGCTCGTCCCGCCGACGGTCAGACCGTCGATCCGCAAGGTCGGCTGGCCCACCCCGACCGGGACGCTCTGACCCTCTTTTCCGCAGGTCCCGACACCTTGGTCGAGTCGCAGATCGTTGCCGATCATGCTCACCCGGGTCAGGACATCCGGCCCGTTGCCGATGAGGGTCGCACCCTTCACGGGGCGTCCGACCTTGCCGTTCTCGATCAGGTAGGCCTCGCTTGCGGAGAAGACGAACTTGCCCGAGGTGATGTCCACCTGTCCACCGCCGAAATTGACCGCGTACAAGCCTTTGTCCACCGAGGCGATGATCTCCTCGGGATCACGCTCGCCGGCGAGCATGTAGGTGTTGGTCATGCGCGGCATCGGCAGGTGCGCGTAGGATTCGCGGCGACCGTTGCCCGTGGAGTGCGTCCCGGTCAGACGCGCGTTGAGCTTGTCCTGCATGTAGGCGCAGAGGATGCCGTCTTCGATCAGGACCGTGTTTTGGGTCATGGTCCCTTCGTCGTCGATGTTCAGCGACCCGCGCCGACCCGGCAAGGTGCCGTCGTCCACGACCGTCACTCCGGGTGCGGCCACCCGCTCGCCGATCCGCCCGGCGAAGGCCGAGCTGCCCTTGCGGTTGAAGTCGCCCTCGAGCCCGTGCCCGATCGCCTCGTGCAGCAGCACGCCCGGCCAGCCGGATCCGAGCACGACCGTCATGGTCCCGGCGGGCGCATCCCCGGCTTCAAGGTTGGTGACGGCCAAACGGACGGCTTCACGCGCGAAGGACAGTGCTCGGTCTTCAAGGAGAAAATAATCCAGATCGGCACGGGCACCGCCCCCGCTCGATCCTTGCTCGCGACGCCCGCCGTCCTCGGCGACGACACTGACGTTCAGCCTCACGAGGGGGCGCACATCGGCCGACAAGGCGCCGTCGTCACCCAGTACCAGGACGGTATCCTGCACGGCGACGACACTGGCAACCACCTCGCGCACGCGCGGATCGGCACGCCGTGCCTCGGCATCGACACGTTGCAGCAGCGCGACCTTGTCCGGATCCGGCAGGCTCGCGATCGGATTGGTGGGATCGTAGAGGCTGCGTTTGTTCGCAACCTCGCCGATACGTACCTGCTCGCCCTGCCCGATCCGCGCGATCGCGCGGGCGGCTTCGGCCGCCTGTGCCAGGGCCGGGAAGCGCAGCTCGTCCGAGTAAGCGAAACCGGTCTTTTCCCCGCTGATCGCCCGCAGGCCGGCGCCTTGCTCGATGCTGAAGTTGCCGTCCTTGATGATTCCGTCCTCGAGCACCCAAGACTCGAGCCGGCTGGACTGAAAATAGATGTCCGCGGCATCTACCGCGGAGCCGGCCAGAAGCCCGAGCAGACGGTCGAGGTCTTGCTCGGTCAATCCCGCGGGTTCGAGAATACTCGTGCGTGCAATCGCAATCGGGTCGGTCATCATCGGGTGTTGTCGGGCTCCGTCGGGGAGATGGGGTCGTGCGCGTGTAACCGCGCAGACCTCTCGTGATGCGTTAAAGCTGCGGTCTCAAGCGCGGCATTTCAAACGACGATGCTCGATCGTCGGGAAGTTGCGTCGGACCGAATCCTGATAATCGTCGTCCAGAGCACAGCAGATGAAGCCCGATCCTCTGGGCACTTGCGCGAGCACCGTGCCCCATGGGTCGACAATCATGCTGTGACCGTGCGTCTCGCGGCCGTTGATGTGGAAGCCGCCTTGCGCCGCAGCGATGACGTAGGCGAGATTCTCGATGGCCCGGGCGCGCACCAGGGTTTCCCAATGGGCCTTCCCGGTGATGGCCGTAAAGGATGAAGGGATCGCCAGGAGGTCCATGCCGCCGTCGAGCATGCAACGAAACATCTCCGGGAAGCGCAGGTCGTAGCAGACCGCGACACCCATGCGTCCGAACGGCGTATCCAGGACGACGGTCTCGCCCCCCGGCTCGATCGTCGCCGATTCCTGGTAACGCTCCCCGCCCTCGGGCAGACAGACGTCGAACAGATGCACCTTGTCGTAACGGCCCACGCGCTCGCCGCGATCGTCGAACACCAGACAGGCGGCCCGAACCTTGCCCGCATCATGTGCGGCCAACGGGATGGTCCCGCCGACAAGCCAGACGCCCTGCTGTTTGGCCACCCGCGCCAGAAACGCCTGCAAGGGTCCGTCCCCGTCCTCCTCGCGCAACGCCAGTTGATCCTGATCGCGTTTGCCCATGAAGGCAAAGTTCTCGGGAAGCACGACAAGACTCGCACCCTTGTCCTTCGCCGCCTTGACGAGGCGTTCGGCCTCGAAGAGGTTGGCGTTTACGTTTGGACCGGTCGCCATCTGGACCGCTCCGATCTTCGGTTTTGTCTTCATCGTCTCTACCGCAATCACTGCTGCCCCGGCAGGCGAAGGGGCGGGCCAATCCGATTCGGCCTGCGACGCGCTCCGATCGGCGACTCGGAGGGAACGTTCGCGGACGGGATATCCGCTCGTGCATGCCCGAGCGGCCCGAGCCACCGAGCCGTCACCCCATCGATTCGGAACGATACCATCCCCGCTGGCCAGCCGAAACAATCCCGCTCGATCAGACTCAATCGAGGAAGTGATTCGGCGGCGGCGCGCCGCCGGGCGCAGGCATGGGCGTGGGCGAGGTCTCCGCACCGACCGCCGGATCCCATCCGACCCGGCTGACATCCGGATTGCTCCAGGGACCGGTCACGCGGTAGCGGTAACGCCCGAGACGGTCGATGGCATTGCCCGCGATCCGATCCACCAGATAGACGGCGGCCCCCACGACCGGCCCGCCTGCGACCGCACTGGCCAGCGCGACGCTCGAGCCGATCCGCGGCTCCACGACGACATGCTGGTCGAAACGATGATTCACCAGATCGCTCGAGCCGCTGACAATGACCTTGCTCGCCGGGCCCTCGATGGTGAAGTCGTCGAGGGTCGCCTTGCCTTCGGCGATCCGAATCCGGCCCCGCATCTCCTCGAAGGCAAAACCTTGACCGTAGAGATCGGTGAAGTCCATCGACAAACGCCGCTTCAAGGCGCTTAGGTTCAAGAACCCCAGCACCCGCCCGACACCGGGCTCGACCTCCAAGAGTCGCCCGGAGCCCACCTCGACATCCACGAAGCCGAGTGTGCGCTCCAGCTTGAAGTCGTCGAATCCACCCGGCCAGTCAAGCATCAGCTGAGCCTGCATCGGTGCACCCTCGAGCCGGTTCTGCGAATCCAGCGCCTGAAGCAGAACGCCTGAATCGAGCGACTCGACGCGCATCGACAGCTCGCTGCGACCGCCGCCGTCGGACCGCCGCCAAGCCCCCTCGCCCTCCGCCGAGACCAGCCCGTCGCCGGACAGTCGGATGCTTGGCAGGCGAAGGCCCAGCAGGTCCGAGCGCAGGTCGAGCTCCAGCGTTCCCAGCAAGGCATCGCCCCAACCCAGCCGTGCGATTCGCACATCGATGGGAGGAAGGCCGCGGAACGGCTGCTCGACGGGCAAGGCCGACGGCGCGGATTCCCCCTGCCCCGGCGCGTCCTGAAAGGCGACTAGATCGAGACGCTCCAAGGCAACACGCACGGGCGCCCCGTCCTCCGCCGGGATCGCGATCTCGCCGGCGAGCTCGTTTGCTCGGACAGCAACCTCCCAGCCCTTGCCCGACGACCCGCTGTCGAGCGGCGTCAGGCGCAGATCGACCTCGGTCAACCGCGGCCCGCCCAACGCGAGCCGATCCACCTGCAGATCGGCACCGCGGAACCAGGCGTCGGCGCCGAGCGCGCGGGGCGAATCGCCAGCCTGTTTGCCGGTCGAGAGCGCGTCCAAGCGCCCGAGCCAAGCGACCAGGTCGAGATCGGCCAAGCGCCCGTCCAAGAACACCCCGTCGCCCTCGGGAGACGGCGCGCTCTCGCTGCCGAGACGCACATGGGCCCGCATCGCGGGTGCAGGCGACCCACCGAGATCGAGCATCAGATCGCCGGCCACCTCGCCCAGATGACCGGCGACGTGCAGCGAGCGTCCCGGCACCAGCGCACCGACGAGGTCGAGCTCGCGCACCGACGAGGCGGGCTTGCCCAATGGCGCCGGCAGGTCGATCTCGAGCCCCTTCAAACGCGAGGCCAGGCGATACTCGAGCGGCAGCGCCGCGGAGCTCACGTCGCGATTGCGAATGGTCACGTCGAGATCCCAGTCGATCTCGCCGCTGAGGAGCCCCCAGGCCGGGCTCGCAAAGCGCCGACCGAGCTCAGAGACCGGCGTGCGAGCCCGCGCCGTGATCCGGGTGGCCGAGACGTCCGCAGCCCCCGGGTTCAAGGTGGCGATCGAGAGGCTCAGCGGCCGGTCCCAAAGCACCGCTTCGAGCGCCTCCGAGGCAAGGCTTTTCTCGGTGAAGGTCACCTCGCCGCCGAGGCGCAAAAGCTCGACCGGGGTGCCTCGAATCGCGAGTGTCGCCGGCTTCGGCCAGGACAGACGACCCTCGACACCGAGCTCGCTGTTTTTTGTGAAGGGCAGTTCGATCGCAAGCCGGAGCCGCAAGTCGCCACTCACCTGCAGGCTGCCGGCAAGCCGTCCGAGGTCCTTCGCCAAAGGTGTCTCGGTCAACGTGCGCAGACCGTCGGAGACGGGGCCCTCGGTCTCACCGACGATCGACATGTCCCGCGCGCCCCAGAGCTCCGGGATCTGCGCGTGCGCCCGCAGGAGTCGGCTGTCGAGGATGCGACCCTGGTCGAGCTCGATGGTCAGTGACTCGTCGAGGAAGCGAAGCCGACCGGCCGCCTCGCGGATCTCGGGCCACTCGGCCAGATAGTCCAGGACCGTTTCCTCGAGCTCGAGCAGCAGCTCGAAGCGCCCATCATGCCCGCGGAAAGGATAGGCCGCGAGCGGACCGCGAAAGATCAGATCGGCCTGCGGGATCTGCCCGGCAACAATGGCGCTCTCCAGCCAGCGCACCAGATCCCGATGCATGATGCCGACGGGGAGATAGGGGCGCACGCGCGAGCCATCGCCGTCGTAGAAGCTCGCGCGCAGATCCATCAGGGGGCCGGAGCCGTCCGCCGGGAGGTCCAGCGCGAGCCTCGCCCGGCCAGCCAGATCCGCATTCTCGAACGTCAGATTACGCGCCGAGATTCGAGCCGCGCCGGACGGGGCGATCCGCCAGTCGAGCCGAGTGGACAGTCGGTCGAGCGCAAGCGGCTCGCTGAAGAGCGGACGCAGATCCAGCGCGAGCCCGGCCGAGCCCAGCCGAGCCTCGCCCCCCTCGCGATCGGCGCGCACCCGCACGGCAAGTCCATCGACACCGGGAAGCGACCCGGTGCGATCCCACCCGAGCCCGGTCACCGCGGCACTGGCCTGCCAACGCGGCGTTTGGCCGGGGTCCCAGTCGACCTGCAGCAGCGGATCTTCGACACGCCCGCGCGGCTCGAGGGCAATCAGGTCGGACAGCGTCTTCGGCAGCGTCCAAGGCGAGACCGCGAGCATGGACGCCGCGGCGGCCAGGTCAAGCGGAGCGCTCGCCAGGCGCAGCCGCTCGGGCCGTTGCTGCGCGCTCAAGAGAAGATCCAAATCGACCCGCGGCAGAGCAACGCCCGCTGCACGTCCGCGCAGGCCGCCGACCTCTAGACGCCAGCCATCGCCGCTCGGACGCACCCGGACCATCGCGTCAAGATTCTCGACGCGCAGCGCCTGCGCGCCGGCGGGCGCATCGTCCGGCCGGGGCGGCCCGAGGCGCAAACCGGTCAGATCGACCCGCACCAAGGTCTGCTCCAAACGCCCGGAGCCGATCTGCGACCAACCTTCGATCGCGACGCGGTCGTTGTGGACGCTGACCGCCGAAAACCCGTTGCCGCGCAGGATCCCGCCCAAGTCGCCCGCATCAAGGCCGGCATAGACACGTCCGCTCCAGGAGAGTGGATCGGCCGACGGACCGGACAGCTCCGCGATCAGGCTCAAACGGTTCCGGCCGGGATCGCCGTACGCCGACGCAGCGGCGGAAACGAGCGGCTGAAGCCCCGCGCCGGCGCTCAAGGTATGGCGATCGCCGTCGTTGACGAGACGCAGTCTGGCGTTCGTCAGCCGCAGCCCTTCCAGCAGCGTCTCGGGCCGATCGTCGCGTATCAGGATCTCGCCCAAGACCAGCTCGACCTGTGCTTGGGTGAGCAGAAATTCCAGCGCCCGCGGATCACCGCCGTTCAGAAGCTCCAGACCATCGAGCTGGAGACGGCCATCCTGATCCAGACGCACGGCAAGCCGCGAGCCAACCAGAGTGAGGGTGGTGATCTGCGGCACACCCCTGCGTAGCGATGCGAGAGGATCGATCCCGATCTCCAGGCCATCAAGGATAAGAACATCCTTGTCGCTGCGGGGGTCCGACAACCGGATGTCGCGCACGCTCAGGCGCGGGCCGAGTCCCGAGAGACGCAGGGATGCCGAGCCCAGTTGTACCTCATAGCCGAGCCGCTCACCCAACATCGCGGCGACCCAACGGTTGTCGGCCTCGGTCAGCGGGAGCGCAAAGCGCGCAGCCGTGACAGCAAGCGCAGCCAGCACCAGCCCCGTCGTTGCGAGCACGACGGCAACCGAGACAAGATGCCGCATGAAGCGGATTGTGCGGGTTTGCGGGACAGACATGCCGTATGGTCGAGGGCGGTCCTCAGATCAGAACCACGTCGTATTGTTCTTGAGTGTAGAGCGCCTCGGCCTGGAGGCGGATCGGACGGCCGATGAATGCCTCGAGCTCGGCGAGATGGGCCGATTCTTCGTCGAGGAGGCGGTCGATGACCTCCTGCGAGGCCAGCACCAGCAGGGTTTCGACCTCGAACTGACGCGACTCGCGCAGAATCTCGCGAAAGATCTCGTAGCAGGTCGTCTGAGCGGTCTTGACAGAGCCGCGCCCGCCGCAATAGGGGCAAGGCTCTGAGAGCACGTGCTCAAGCGACTCGCGGGTGCGCTTTCGGGTCATCTCCACCAGGCCCAGCGAGGAGACCTCGGTGATGTGGGTCTTGGCATGATCGCGGGCGAGACACTTCTCCAAGGCACGCAGGACCTGGCGCTTGTGCTCGTCCTCGGACATATCGATGAAGTCGATGATGATGATGCCGCCGAGGTTGCGCAGCCTCAGTTGCCGACAGATCGCCTGGGCCGCCTCCAGGTTGGTCTTGAAGATGGTCTCTTCGAGGTTGCGGTGGCCGACGAAGGCACCGGTGTTGATGTCGATGGTGGTCATGGCCTCGGTCTGATCGATCACCAGATGACCGCCGGACTTGAGCTGAACCTTGCGCTGAAGCGCCTTGCGGATCTCCTCCTCCACCCCGTAGAGATCGAACAGCGGACGCTCGCCCTGGTAGTAGTCGATGCGCTCCTTGATCTCGGGAATGTATTTGGTCGCGAAGGCCATGGCCTTGTCGACCATCGCCCGCGAGTCGATGCGCACCCGCTCCACCTCCGGCGTCACCAGGTCGCGCAGGGCGCGCATGGCCAGCGGCAGATCGTCGTGCACCAGACCGATCTCGGTCGCCGCCGCGCAACGCTCGCGGATCCCGCGCCAGAGCTTGGCCAGAAAGGCCATATCGCGAAACAGCGACTCCTCCGACACGCCGTCAGCCGCGGTGCGCGCGATGAAGCCGCCCTCGCCCTCGTGCGCGTCGACGTAACGCTGCAGGATGTCGCGTAGACGCCGCCGCTCGTCCTCGTCCTCGATCTTCTGCGACACCCCGGTGCTCGCCAGCGCGGGCATGCAGACCAGGTAGCGAGAGGCCACCGAGATGTTGGTCGTCAGCCGCGCGCCCTTGGAGCCCAGCGGATCCTTCACGACCTGCACCACGAGCCGATCGCCCTCGTGCACCAGCTCGTGGATCTGATCGCTGCGCGGCTCGCCTTGAGGCCCCATGATGTCGGAGGCGTGGAGGAAGGCGGCCCGATCCAGGCCAATGTCCACGAACGCCGCCTGCATCCCGGGCAGGACCCGACAGACCCGGCCTTTGTAGATGTTGCCGACCAGACCGCAACGCTCGGCGCGCTCGATAATGATCTCCTGCACCACGCCGTTCTCGACCACGGCGACCCGGGTTTCCGGCGGCGTGACATTGATCAGGATCTCTTCGCTCACGGGAACATCGCTCGTTGGCCTGTGCTTGATATCGTTTTGAGCCTACCTGCGTTCGTCCCGGAAAGACAGGCGGTGATTGTTTCTAAACCGCGTCCAGAGCGAGATGCTCATTTGCGAGTGGGTTCGACGTTTGGTGCATCCACGGCCCTTCGCGAGGACGCGGTTTAAAAGGCGAGACGGCGCTCAACCTCCGCCCGACGCCGGCCCGATCACCTCGATCCCCGCCGCAGCGAGCAGTCGCCCCGTCTCGAACAGAGGCAGTCCCATCACGCCGGAATAACTGCCTTGCAGATTGGCGACGAAGAGCGCGCCGATACCCTGAATGCCATAGGCGCCGGCCTTGTCGCATGGCTCCCCGGTTTCCCAGTAGCTCAGGATCTCGGACTCCTGCAAGGCGCGAAAGGTCACCAGACTGTCGCTCAGATCGGTGAGCTCCCGCTCGCCGGCGATCAGGGCTACCGCGGTCAGGACCCGGTGCGAACGCCCCGACAAGGCGCCCAACATATGCGTGGCGGACGCCCGGTCCGCGGGCTTACCGAGTGTCAAGTCTCCGAGGACGACCGCCGTGTCCGCCGCCAACACCGGCCGCCGCTCGTCATCGGACACCGCGGCTCGACCGGCCCGAGCCTTCTCCAAGGCGACACGCCGGACATAGGTCTCCGGCGATTCGCCCGGCCGCCGCGTCTCGTCCGTCTCGGCCGCAACGAGTGCTGCGCGCACACCGATTTGCTCCAAGAGCGCAAGCCGCCGCGGCGAGCGGGAGGCGAGATAGAGGTGGTGATCGGTTTCGATGGCGGATCGAGGTTGGGGCATGGTTTTTGAGTCTAACGAAGGTTGCGGTTGGTCGCCTGGCTCATGGCTCATGGCTCCTGCCTTCTGCTATCCGCTGTCAGCTCTTAGCTCTTCGGCGGTTTCCGGGCATGGTGATCGCCGTAGGTTGGGCAAAGCGCAGCGTGCCCAACACACCTCCGGCACCCTCGGTTGTTCTTGAATCGCTCCTTAGCGCTTAAATGATGAGTGCTCACCGCTCATGGCTCGGGGTGAAGGAGCTGATAGCTGACAGCTGATCGCTAACAGCCGACCGCTGCCGACTCGCAGCGTCACTCTCCGCCGCCGCGATGGTACGGATGCCCCTGCACCAGCGTCCAGGCGCGGTAGAGCTGTTCGGCGACGATGACCCGCACCAGCGGGTGCGGAAAGGTCAGCCGGGACAGGGACCATCGCTGATCGGCACGCGCCAGACAGGGCTCGGCCAAACCGTCCGGGCCGCCGATCAGCAAGGCCAGATCGCGACCGCCGGCCAACCAGATGCGCAACTGTTCGGCCAGGACCTCGGTGCTCCAGGGCTCGCCCGCCCCGTCGAGCGCCACAACCCGAGCGCCTTTCGGAATCGCCTTCAAGATGCGGGGGCCTTCATCGGCGCGGGCACGCTCCGCGCCGCAGCCCTTGCCCCGTTGACCCGGCTCGATCTCGGCCAACGACAACGCACACTCGGAGGGGAGACGCTTTGCATATTCCGCGTAACCGGACTCCACCCAGGCTGGCATTCGCCGCCCGACCGCGATCAGACGGACGCGCATCGGCTCGCGATTGCTCGGAATGACCCGTTATACTCCAACGCCATCTTCATCAATTCTCGAATTATTGCCATCATGCCAGACTCACGCACCCGACTCACCGACCTCGCGAACCGAAACATCCTCATCCTCGACGGCGCCATGGGGACCATGATCCAACGCTGTCACCTCGAGGAGGCCGATTATCGAGGCGAACGCTTCAAGGATTGGCCCTCCGACCTCAAAGGCAACAACGATCTGCTGTCGCTGACCAAGCCCGAGGTCATTCGCGCGATCCACGATCAGTACCTGGAGGCCGGTGCCGACATCCTGGAGACCAACACCTTCAACGGCAATCGCCTATCCCAAGCCGACTACGGTCTGCAAGACTATACCGCAGAGATCGTTACCGCCGCGGCCCGGCTTGCCCGCGAAGCGGCCGACGCCTGGACCGCCAATACCCCCGACAAGCCGCGCTTCGTCGCCGGCGTCTTGGGCCCGACCAGCAAGACCGCCAGCATCTCGCCTGACGTCAACGACCCGGGTGCGCGCAACACAAACTTCGACGAGCTGGTCGCGGTCTACGCCGAGGCGACCCGAGCGCTCATTGCAGCGAACGTCGACATCATCCTGATCGAGACCATCTTCGACACGCTCAACGCCAAGGCCGCCGCATTCGCGGTTGATCAGGTCTTCGAGGAAGACGGCGTCATTCTGCCGGTCATGATCTCGGGAACGATTACGGACGCCTCCGGGCGCACCCTTTCAGGTCAAACCGTCGAAGCCTTCTACAACAGCCTCCGCCACGTGAAACCTTTCGCGATCGGGCTCAACTGCGCCTTGGGCCCGGATCTGCTCAGGCCGCATGTCGAGGATATGGCGCGCGTTGCCGAGTCCTACACGACCTTTCATCCGAATGCCGGGCTGCCCAACGAAATGGGCGGTTACGACATGACGCCGGATCAGATGGCCGAGCAGATCGAGGAGTGGGCGCAGTCGGGTTTCCTCAACATCATCGGCGGCTGCTGCGGAAGCACGCCGGATCATATCCGCGCCATCGCCCATGCCGTAGAAGGCAAAGCACCGCGCAGACCGCTCGAGGGGAATCACCGGATGCGTCTGTCCGGGCTCGAGGCATTCAACGCTTGAACGGCGTCCGAGAGCACCTCGTCGACGCGCCGACCTTGCTCGCCGGGCGCGAAGATCCGGACCTGCGACTATTTGACTGCCGCTTCTCCCTGGCCGACCCGGCGGCGGGACGTCGAGCCTATGCGGAAGGCCATCTTCCGGGGGCCTCATACGCCGATCTCGACGCGCATCTGTCCGCCCCGATCGGTCCGAAGACCGGGCGCCATCCCTTGCCCGATCCAGCGCGCCTCGCCGCCTGGCTCGGCGACTGCGGCGTCACCTCGCGGACGCGCGTGGTCGTCTACGATGATGCAGGCGGCGGATTCGCGGTCAGGCTCTGGTGGCTGCTGCGTTGGATCGGACACGATCGGGTCGCCCTGCTCGACGGAGGGCTTCAAGCCTGGATCGCCGCCGGCGGTGCGCTGACGCGACAGGTCTCTCGTCGCGAGAAAGGGGAGCTAACCGCAAGGCCCGAGGATACCCGATGGATCACCACCGAGGCGCTCGCGGCCGAGCTGGCCGCCGATCTGACCGCGGGCCGGCTAACTCTGATCGATGCACGGGCACCCGAGCGCTTTCGCGGTGACCAAGAGCCCATCGATCCGGTAGCGGGTCACATCCCCGGCGCGATCAATTTGCCGCTGACGGACAACCTGGATGCGGACGGCCGGTTCCTCTCCGCAGACCGGCTGCGCGAACGCTTCACCCGATCGATCGGCGAGGCTCCCCCGTCATCCGTCGTCCACAGCTGCGGCTCTGGCGTGAGTGCCTGCCACAACCTCTTGGCGATGGAGCTCGCCGGGTTGCATGGGTCGCGACTCTATGTCGGGTCTTGGAGTGAATGGATCCGCTCACCCGAGCGAAGGGTGGCAACGGGGCCGAACTGAGACGGCTCGAGCCGGATTCCCGGCACCGGCATCGCCGATGCCGGGGTTGCGGGAATCGCCATGACTGCCGGACCGCTAGGGTCGGTTTGTCCGGGCTGGAGGGAACTCCGGACGCGGACGGGGGCGAACGTTGCCCCCATCGAGCCACGCCCGATGGCGCAGTCGCGGCTCCCCTGCTACGCTTGATTCCATCACGCCCAAGCGGCTCCGGCCCAACGCGACAGCGATGGCCGCGACACCGCGCATCGCTAAAGCAGTTTCCGAAAAATTCCATAGCATCTCGTTCTGGACGCGGTTTAAGACGCGATCGCAGCGGATGCGGATCCGACGTTTGCCCGACTCCCCAGCGAGTCCGAGAGTGAGACGAGGAGCCCACCATGAGATCGCCGTCGATCCAGACCGGTGTCCTTTGGATACTGTTGATTGCTTTGGCACCGACCGGATCGGCGCAATCCGCCCCGCCGGACCCGAACCCACCCTTCGAGCGAACAGAAGTCCGCGAACGTTGCGCGAGCTACGAGCCCACCAAGCAGCCGTTCTTCGGGGAAACCCATCTGCATACGGCCTACTCGTTCGACGCCGTGGTGCTCGACACGCGCAATACCCCGGCGGACGCCTACTGGTACGCGAAGGGCGGTCGCGTGGGCTTGCCGCCCTGGGCCGACACGCGCACGGCCGAGCAGGCGCAGCTCCCGCCGCCGCCGAGTATGCGCACCTACGTCACCGAACATCCCTACTGCATGCCCGGCGAGCACTGCCAATTCATGGCCACGCGAACCATCCAGTTCCCCGAGGGACGCGCGCTCGACTTCGCCGCGATCACCGACCACTCGGAGCAGTTCGGCGAGAGCAACATCTGCACCTTCGAGGCGACCGAGACCTGCGCAACCGATCAGGACTGCGACCCCGCCGTCACCGGACAGGAATGCGCGTCGGACAACATGTGCCGGCCGAAGGGCTACGACAGCCCCCTCTGCAGCATCGCACGCGACGAGATCTCGCGCTTGCGTCAGGGCGCTGCCGCGAGCATCTTCGCGGGACTCGAGAACGTCAGCCAGAATCCGACACGCCCTGCATTCTGCGGCCCGGACGGGTCGCTCTGCGTGCGTCAGGCCAAACTGGTCTGGGACAAGATCCGCGACGACGCGGAGGCCGCCTACGACCGCACCTCATCCTGCACCTTTACGTCTTTCATCGCCTACGAGTACACGGCGATGGCCGCGAACGGCCGATGCGCGGACGCCGACGCACTGCCCTGCTGGGATCAGTCGCAGGACAACGCCATCCCCGACGTGCCCGACGCCGGGTCGCCGCCTTCGGCGGATTGCCCGAGCGGAGCTGCCTGCATCAACAACTTCACCGGCAACTCGGGCGCGGACAATCTGCACCGCAACGTCATCTTCCGCAACGATGACGTGATCGACTCGCCGATCAGCAACGTCGAGAGCCCGCTCGGCTGCGGCTTCGGTGCCGATTGCACCTCGACGCCGGGCTCGCCGGTGGCCTCTCCCGCGGTGATGCTCCAACGTCTGAAGGCCGACTGCATCGAGAATCCAGCGAAGCCCCGCTGCGACGTCCTCGCCATCCCGCACAACCCCAATATGAGCCGCGGCAGCATGTTCATCCTCCCGGAGAACACCCCGGACGGCCTGGCCGAGGCATACCTGCGCAACCAACTGGAACCGCTGGTCGAGCTCGTCCAGATCAAGGGCCAGTCGGAATGCCGCTACAACGCAAAGACCGGGATGGCCTGGACGAATCCGCCGGATGAACTGTGCGATTTCGAGAACCAAGGCTGGGCGCGACTCGGCGGGGCGGCGGACGGCTATCTCACCGACGAGATGCAGACCACCGAGAGCATTCCGGCGCGCAGCTACGTGCGCAACACGCTCGCGAGCGGTATCGCATACGCGGCCGAGCAAGGGGTGAATCCCTTTCAGCTCGGATTCGTCGGCGGACTCGACAACCACAACGGCACGCCCGGACAGTCGGAGGAGCAGCAGTATGCGAAGAGCGGCGCGCACGGCGTCCAGAGTTTCGCCACCTCGTCGGAGGCCCTGAACGAGCGCTTCTTTCTCGGTCTCGAGACCAATGCAGGGGGTTTGACCGTCGCCTGGGCCGAGGAGAACTCGCGCGATGCGATCTTCACCGCACTCAAGAACCGCGAAACCTACGCCACCAGCGGGACCCGCCCGATCGTGCGGGTCTTCGGCGGTTTCAGGCTGCCTTCCAACATCTGCGAGACGGGCGATTTCGCCGCACGCGGTTACGCCGGAGGCGTGCCGATGGGCGGCACCCTCAAGCGCGAGCCGCGCCCGCCCCGCCGCGTTGCGCAGGCCCCGAGCTTCGCAATCAGCGCACTCATGGACCCCGGCTGGTCGGGCCACCCGGGCACACCGCTTCAGCGGGCGCAGATCATCAAGGGCTGGGTCGACGCCGCCGGGCGGACCCACGAAAAGGTGTACGACGTGGCGGGCACAGCAGACGACGAGGACAAGGTCGACCTACGGACCTGCCGACCGACCGGCGGCGGCTTAAAGAACCTCTGCACCCTCTGGACCGATCCCGATTTCGACCCCGCCCGGCACGCCTTTTACTATGTGCGTGTCCTCGAAAACCCGAGTTGCCGCTGGAACCAATACTATTGCAATTCTCGCGGCGTCGACTGCAGCAAGCCTATGGGGATCTGCCGCAGCCAAGTCCGCACGCTGCACGAACGCGGCTGCAACAGCGACGCCGACTGTGGCGGTGGCGGCGTCTGTACCCTGCCGGACAGCTACGAGGAGTTCGAATACACGCAATGCTGCAGCGGCATCGTGCCGCAGACGGTGCAGCAACGCGCCTGGACGTCGCCGATCTGGTACACCCCGTGACCGAGACTGATCGGTTTGCGACGTCCGCCGTCTGCTGCCCGGAACAGAGCGTGGCTGGTCCCGCGAAGGAGATCAGCGCATGATCCGGCAATGGCCCGGGCATTTGCTCGGCCATTGGCTCGGGCGTTGGCTCCGACACCCGGTTCTTCACTTCCTGCTGATCGGGACGACCCTCTTCGCCGCGAGCGAGCTGTGGTCGCCGCCCGAGCCCGAACGGCCACCCGTGCAGCGCGAGCCGATCCTCATCTCGGCGGAGCAGATCCGCCTCATGCAGGGGGATTTCGTGCGGCACTGGGGAGTCGTCCCGACCTCCGCGCAGATGTCGGCCCTGATCGCACAAACCCTCGAAGAGGAGATGCTCTATCGCGAGGCCCGCGTGCTTGCACTCGACTTTCGGGACGGCAGCGTGAACCGCAGGCTTGTCGAGAAGATGCGCGCGCTCGGCGATCGTCCCGGACGCCCGCCCGAGGAGCTGGCCCGCGAGGCGCGTGCGCTCGGACTCGACGAGGACATCGTCATCCGCCGGCTCCTGATTGAAAAGATGCGTATCCTCTTGGCGCAGGATCCGAGCGCGCCACCGCTCACCGACGCGGATCTGCAGGACTATCTCGACCGTCATCGCGAGCGCTTCCTGCAGCCGGCCGAGCTGACGTTCTCGCATCTCTTCTTGGACGACGGCCTTAGAGGTGCAGATCTTGAGGAGGCCGCGCGGGCCACCCTCGCGCGAGCGCGCACGCTCCCCTCGGCCGACGCCGTCGCCTTGTCGGATCCCTTCCTCCTCGGGCTGCAGTTTCGGGCCTATTCCCGGACCCGCATCATGGCGCGGTTCGGCACGGCCTTCGCCGAGCAGGTCTTCGCCCTCGAGCCCGGTATCTGGTCGGACCCCATCGCCTCGCCCTACGGTTTGCACCTGGTCTTGGTCGAGGAAAAGCGCGAGCCGCGCCTGCCTGAGCTGGCTGCGCTCAGACAACAGCTCGTGGAGGCCGTCGGGACGGAGCGCGCGGCGCAACGCTTGGCGCAGGGCTTGGCACGCCTGCGAGAGCGTTACGCGATTCGCGTCGAGGGGCGAGATGACCTCTCCACGCCCGGTGTGGCCCTAGCAGCACAGCCGTGACATTCACCCGACGAAGCCATATGCCGGGGATGTCCGTGTGGGCAACCGTCCTATGGGCGGCGCTCCTGTGGATGTGGGGGGCGACACCGAGCGTCGTCGCACATCCACTCGACCCGGCGCTGCTGGAGATCCGGGAGTCGCCGACAGACACGCTGGACGTGCTCTGGCGATTGCCGGTATCCCGAACCGCCGATGCTCCCCTGCAGGCCATCCTCCCCGAGGGCTGCACGCCCGTGTCCGATCCGGTTGCGAGCCGAGCGGGCTCGCGCATCACGCTGCGCTGGAGCGCCCGATGCGGCGACGGCGGGCTGATCGGCTCGGAGATCGGCGTCGACGGCCTGCGCGAGCGCCGCACCGATGCAGTGCTGCGGGTCCACCT
>NZ_JAABRP010000298.1 GCF_011390875.1 Thiocapsa sp. | reverse complement strand
AAGATAACGGCCGGTGATGGGCTCGCCGCCAAGGCGTCGCGAAGCGCTGCGAGTCGAACCCTGCCGATCCGCCCCTCGTCCCGGCCAGGCGCGGTGGAATCGAGAAAGACCAGATCCCAGTCGCCGAGCTGACGCACGGCAACCGGCCCGAGTGCTGCGGGGCCCAGCAGCTCTTCCATCAGAGGCCGCGAGTCATGGTTGCCGGGAATACAGTAGTAGGGCAATCCGGTGCGATCGAGCAGACGGCGAAGCGAGCGATAGCCTTCGCGTGACTCGTCGTGAACGAGATCGCCCGTGAGCACCAATGCATCGGCGGGCGGCGAATGCGCGAGTGCGAGCTCCAAT
>NZ_JAABRP010000297.1 GCF_011390875.1 Thiocapsa sp. | reverse complement strand
TGTCCTTCGGGTTCGGCGAAGAGATGCGGATCGGTTAACTGCAGAAGCGTACGCCGTTGCGCGGTCTGTTCCAGGCGGGTCTCACCTGCTGTGGGTGACGGGGCGACGTCGACTGTCCGTAAACCGGTGGACGCTGGCATAATCTGCTCCTTGGTGATCAGGCTAGGGTATAGCAGTTGCGCATGGGTGCGATACCGAACCAGTTCACAGACTTGACGATGAGCGCCTTCGCCCATAAAAAGAGACGATCGCGGTCATTGGAACAAACAATTTCTGAAACGGCGTCGAGGTGACTAAGGTCTCTTTCGCAGGTTCAGCCAACCCCGTTCATTCCATCGTGAGGAGATCGACATGGAGCTCAAGGGCAGCAAAACCGAAGAGAGTTTGAAGGAAGCCTTCGCGGGCGAGTCTCAGGCCAACCGCCGCTACCTTTATTTCGCCGCCAAGGCTGATGTCGAGGGCTACAACGACGTCGCGGCGGTCTTCCGCTCCACCGCCGAAGGCGAGACTGGCCATGCGCATGGCCACCTCGAATATCTCGAAGCCGTCGGCGACCCGGCCACCGGCCTGCCGATCGGTCCGACCGGCGACAATCTGCGCGCGGCCATCGCGGGCGAGACCCACGAGTACACCGACATGTATCCCGGCATGGCCAAGACCGCACGTGACGAAGGCTTCGACGAGGTCGCCGATTGGTTCGAGACGCTGGCCAAGGCCGAGCGCTCGCACGCCAACCGCTTCCAGAAGGCGCTCGACAATCTCGACGCTTAAACCGCGTCCCACGACCAAACAGACCGCCTCGGCAGCACGCTCGGACACGGTCTACACCAAGGCTCTCGGCGTCGGACGCGGTTCAGGGATCAAGCGCTTTCGATGACTTCTTGAGGGTGACCGGCTGGCAAGGGGCGACCTGAGTCGCCCCTTCTCGTTTTGTCGCTCCTTTTTGTTTTGTAATGAGGCGGCGTTCGGACGCCGGCGTCCGGAAAACGCCTTTACGTTTCGCAAGAACTCCCCGAGGCTCTTTTGCACTTCGCGGCCTCATGCAGCGATCCTCCGCACGCGTATAATTGCGACCTGACCTTCAGCGCTCCAGCCGCTCGACGCCGAGTTCGTCCTTGTCGACCAACGACGCGCAAGGGTCGACATCCGCACGAGATGGCCTGATCTGCATTGAACCTTTTGAATTCTTTGAACCGCGTCCGCTGCGACGCTTGTGAATGAATGAATGCGCGGCGGAGTCAGCGTGAGAAGAGTGCTTGTTGCAGCGGACACGGTTTAAAGGACCCCATGGAAAGAGTGCTTGAATGGATCAGCGCGCGTCGGCCCTGTCGTCTCATCGAAGGCGACCAAGGCGAGCCCTACCTCGAACGCTACTATCTCCTCGGCGTCTTCGGCTGGCATCTCTACCTGCACCGTTTCGTCGATTCGGATCCGGATCGCGGCCTTCACGATCACCCCTGGGGTCATGCCCTGAGCTTGGTGCTTTCGGGCGGCTATGACGAGGTCCGCGGCCTCGACGGGGACTCCGAGCAAACCAGCGTGCGCTTTCGTGCTCCGGGGCGATTCAACAGGCTGCGCGGCTCGGACTATCACCGCGTGGTCCTGCGCGCGGGCGTGCCGGCGTGGACGCTCTTCCTGCATGGCCCGAGGGTCAAGGGTTGGGGATTTCGTCGAGGCGGGTCCGTCCAGGTCATGGCGAAGGACTGCAGCGAGTTTCGCCATCGCGATTGGTGGAAACAGGCACCGACGGGTGCGCAAGTCCGAGCGACCGCGCGGAGCCGGTTTCGATGAGGGTTGTGGTGCTAGGCCGGTTTCGCGTACCGGTGCTCATGATCCTCATGGCGGGCCTCGCAGGATGTGGCGGCGCGCCTACCGGAGGCGGCAGCGATGAGCTGCCCGTCGCCTGCGTCGTCAAACCCGACCCCGGCCCCTGTCGCTCCAATCAGCGAGGGTTCTATTACGACTACCGAGACGATCGCTGCAAGGCTTTCGCCTACGGCGGCTGCGCGGGTCGGGTGCCGTTCCCGACCCTGCAGCAGTGTTTGGACTTCTGCGGGGCGAAGCGGTGAAGACTTAGGCTGCCCTGATCATAAGACCGTCCGGTAGGGTGGACGAGCGAGAGCGAAGTCCACCGAACCCCGCGTCGGGGCTGGTGGACTGCGCTGCGCTTACCCTACGGCGCGATCGGCGACGAGTCCGTGTCGATGATCAATGCGCTGTCCTGCATCAGCGCTTCTTCGGCGGCAGCAGGTCCGTGATCGATCCGTGCGCCATCTCGGCGGCCAGGCCGATGGTCTCGTTCAGGGTTGGATGCGGATGGATGGTCAGGCCGATGTCTTCCATGTCCGCACCCATCTCGAGGGCCAGAACGGCCTCGCCGATCAGCTCGCCGGCATTCGGACCGACGATGCCCGCGCCCAGGATGCGTTTGGTCTCGGGATCAAACAGCAGCTTGGTCAGACCCTCGTCGCGATGGATGCCGAGCGCACGACCGCTCGCGGCCCAGGGGAAGACGCCCTTCTCGTAGGCGATGCCCTTGGCCTTGGCATCGGTCTCCGTGAGGCCCATCCAGGCAACCTCGGGGTCGGTGTAGGCGACCGACGGGATCGTCATGGGATCGAAGAGTGCGGGCATCCCGGCGATGACCTCGGCCGCGACCTTGGCCTCGTGTGTGGCCTTGTGTGCGAGCATCGGTCCGCCGACCACGTCGCCGATCGCGAAGATGTTCGGCACGTTGGTGCGCATGTGGGCATCGACCTTGATGAACCCGTGCTGATCGACCTTGACCCCCGCGGCCTCGGCGTTGACCAGCTTGCCGTTCGGACGCCTGCCGATCGCGACCAGCACCTTGTCGTAGACCTCTTCGCCCGGCTTTTTGCCCTCGAAGACGACCTTGATGCCTTCGGCCGTGGCGCTCATCTGCGCGACCTTGGTCTCGACTCGGATCGTGCTGTAGCGCTTCTTGATGACCTTTTCGAGCGCGCGCACGAGATCGATGTCCGCGCCCGGCATCAACTGATCCTTCATCTCGACGACCTCGACGGTCGAGCCGAGCGCGCTGTAGACGCTCGCCATCTCGAGCCCGATGATGCCGCCGCCGACGATCAGGAGTCGCTCGGGAATGTCCGCGATCTCGAGCGCGTCGGTGGAGTCCATGACACGCGGGTCGTCATGCGGAAAGCCCGGGATCTTCATGGGTGCGGAGCCGCACGCGATGATGCAGTGATCGAACAGGATCCGCACCGGACCACCGGGTTGTGCCACGGCGATCCGGTTGGGTGCCTCGAAGCGACCGGTGCCCTGCACCACCTCGACTCCACGTTGCTTCGCCATCGCCGCGAGTCCGCCCGTGAGCTTGGCGACGACCTTCTCCTTGCCGGCACGCATCTTGTCGAGATCGATCTGCGGCTCGCCGAAGGTCACGCCCATGGTGCCGAGGGTCTTGACCTCTTCGAGGATGGCTGCGGTGTGCAGCAATGCTTTGGAGGGGATGCAGCCGACGTTCAGGCAGACGCCGCCGAGGGTGTCGTAGCGCTCGATCAGGACGACCTTCTTGCCGAGGTCGGCGGCGCGGAAGGCGGCGGTGTAGCCGCCGGGGCCGGCGCCGAGGACCACGACCTCGGTGACGATCTCCTGTGACGCGGCGGCTGGTGCCGCGCTCGTGGATTCTTTCCCCGCGTCGGCCCCGCCCGCAGGCTGTGACGCCTTGACCTCCAGCGTCATGATCAGTGTGCCTTCCGAGATCTGATCGCCGACCGCGACCTCGACCGTGCGCACGATCCCGGCACGCGGCGCCGGAATCTCCATGCTCGCCTTGTCGCTCTCCAGCGTGATCAG
>NZ_JAABRP010000296.1 GCF_011390875.1 Thiocapsa sp. | reverse complement strand
GATCGTCTCCCGGGTTTGGCGCCTCGGGTCACCTGGATGCATGGTGACATGGCCGACGATGCTCGCGGTGCCCGAGATGGCCAGCTCCAAAGTTCCGCGTGGACCTCGATAGCAGAGCGCGCGTGCGAAGGATGGCGGCCGCGGTCCGTAGGGCAGGGGGTAGCGGTAGGCACTGATCTGACGGGGATTGCCGATCGGCACGCCCGGGCCGCGCCCGGCCAGCAGATGGATCGAGAGGCCCGTTGCCTCGCACCCGATGGCCGTGGCCGCGGGAAAGCAGCGTTCCGGGATCGCGGCCTCCGCAAAGGCCGCGGCTCGGCCTCGGCAGAAGGCTTGATAGCGCTCCAGGCCCAGTTCCTCGTCGTTGATGCGGGACATGTAGTTCCAGATGCGCAACGGATGCGGGAAGCCGGCATCGCTCAGGAACGCGAGCAGTTGCAGGTAAGCCCGGTGGGCCACGGCTGTCAGGTCGGTCCCGGCGGGCTCTTCGGCGAGCAGATGCGCAAAGGTGAAGTCCCCGCCGCAGACATAACCGACGTCGCCCGACCAGCCCGCCGCGCCGATATCCGGCAGACGCCAGACCTCGCGGTCGGGCGAGCCGGCGATGGGCGGGGTGCCGATGCAGATGCGACGCGGGTCGGCGGCGTCGCGATCATGGTGCATCCCGAAGCGGATATCGGCGAGCACCGATTCATCTGAGTCGTCCGAATCCCGGCTCGGATACGCGATCATGTCACGATCCCCCGGCCGCAGCCGAGATCGAGGATGTGGCCGCGACCGACGGAACGGCCATCGGCGATCCGCGCGCGGTCCCGGAGCGCTTCGGCGAGGACATGCGTGCGATGGATCTCGGTGCCCCGAAACCACCGCCCGAAGCGGGGCTCGGGGATCCGGACGGCTACGGCGCCCGTCGGTGGGCAGCCGTCTGCAGGCGCTATTCGGTTATCCATTCCCATTGCTTTACTTCGACCAAGTCCTTCGACTGAAACACAAACCAGGTGACGACAAACCCGATGGTCCACCCCGAGGTCTGCTCGACCAGCGGGCTGTCTTCGAAGACGGCTCCTTGAAGGTTGTCGTAGAGGGCGTAAAGGCTGACGAGCTTTTGCCGGTCGCGATGGTACAGGCTGGTGCGCAGGCGGGTGCCGCCGAAGCCGGCCTCGGCAGCGTAGGCCGGTCGCTGTGCCGTCGCGTCCGCCGCGTCGACCTGATAGTAATAGCGGTTCAATCCCCCTGATCCCCAAAGCGCCTCGGCGCCGATCGACCACTTCCAAGGGCTGTCGAACAGGTCGACTTGGCGCCGGTACGAGATCCGCGGGGTGACCGCATAGCCGACGTATCGGACCCCGTTTCCGACCGACAGGGCCGCTCGGACCGGGAGGTCGAGGATCACCGATTGACTTGACCGCAGCGCCGTCCATGGTTTGTAGCGCAGCATCGGGCCGATCTCCAGGATCGGGTCCAGGTCGTCCATGCCCTCGCGCACCTTGTTGTCGCTGCTGACCGGGACGTTGCCGAAGACGCTGAAATCGAGCCGCAGGCGGCTCGATTCGCCGAGCACACCCTTGATGCCTTCCTCGTCCGCTTGGAGCTGTCGGCCCCGATAGATCGGCATGACGAAGGGGTATGGATAGGTGCCGGCCTCGCCTGAGCCGCGATAATCCGGGATGCGGATCACGCCGCCGCCCAAGCCGACCTCCCAGAGCGGCAGCTCCTCGGCCGCTGCCGAGGCCGCGAGGGTGGAGAGCAGGATCAGCAGGCGCCGCGCCATCCCTATTGCCTGTCGAAACACGTTGCTCAAAACGACCTTACCCCAGCCGCAGGGTCTGCTTGTAGAAATGCGGGATGGCGTCCGGGTCCGCGGTCATGAGGATGTTGTCGAGCACCCAGCTCGGGAGTCGGCCTTGGGCGGTCATGCGCGCGAGTTGGGTCTTGAGTCCCTCCCAGTAGAAACCCTCGCCCGAGCCGTCGAAGAACACGATGGGTCCGGCCTCGATGACGCCGAGCTTCATGTCCGTCAGGGTCAGGCCGATCTCTTCGAGCGTCCCGACACCGCCCGAGAGGAAGATGTGGAAGCTCGCGATCTCGAACCAGCGCTGGCGCGACTGGCGGCTGCGCGCCTGGAACGTCTGGTAATAGTCGGCGCTTTGATTGGGCTTTTGGTTCAGCGTCTCGATGTAGCTGGAGCCGACCAGCAGGCCGAGCCGGTGGGCGGCCTCGGTCACCTGGAGCATGGCGCCGGGGCCGCCGCCGGTGAGGATGCTGATGTCGCTGCCGAACAGGCCCTTCAGGTTGGCTAGAAGGCGCTCGATTTGGAGGGCGGACCCTTCGTCGAGCGGCTTGATGGATCCGTAGATGGCGAAGACCAGGCTGGAGCGGAAGCGGTCGACCTTCTCGGGCGTCGTGAAATAGCCGCGAAGCCCTCGAAAGACATGTCGGACGACATGGCCGCGGGTCTGATTGCACCAGAAGACCTCGATCCCGAGACCCTCGTAGTCGGCCAGTCGGCCGTGGTCCCGCGCGGAGAGGAAGTGGCCATGTTCGAAGGATGCGCGGCGAAAGACGATGCGACCGATGCGCTGGCGCAGGCCCGCGGCGCAGATCTCGGTGTGCTCGATGAGATTCGGGAAATAGCCGAGCAGCAGTGTCGCGCGTGCGCCGTCGGCGAGATCCTCCAGGATCCCGGTACCGAATTCGGTGCGGGTGTCGAGCTTCAATCCCTCGGCGACCAAGCCGGCCGCCAGATCGGTCCCGCCGCGCGGGTCGCGCGGCTCCTCGGGCCGGGTCCAGATCCGATCCGGCCGACCTCCGTCGAGCAGGGTCTCGGGATGCTGCGTCACCGCCATCATACGATGCGAGTAGCGATCTTCGAGTGGACCCGCCTCGAGCCGATCGAAGACCTCCGCGAGCTGCGTATAGTCGTTGCCGCTCTCCGCGTCGGCGGACGAGGTGCTCGCACGGCCATGCCAGTAGCGCCGACTCGGCGTGACCGGGATGGCGTCGTGTACCGATGCGGCGACGCTCGGATTGATGATCAACTGCTCGGAGCGGTTGATGAACTCCAGGTAGACGTTCGTGCCGCGCGTGGAGACCGGGTCCAGCACCGTTGCCTGCAGATGAAAGCCGAGCGCGTCGTCCAGATTGCGGAGCACCACGTAGTGGCGGTGCAGAAACATGGAGCAGGCCGTCACCAGTCCGTCGTTCGGCGGCAGTGCAATGTGATCGACCGCCTCGCGGATCTGCAGCCGGTTGAGCAGATCCTTGCCGTCGGCATGGGTGGCGATCGCCGTGATCTGCTCGAGCGTCAAGGGCTGGAGAAATCGGAAGAGCTGACGCTGCGGCCGCAGGATGAGATAGCCGTTGCTGTCGACCGAGAAGCCGGCCGGGACCTGAATCTCGTTGCCCTGGATGAGTGCGTGGATGGCGGCGGAGTCGAGCCGATTCTCCTGCGGGCAAAACACCAGACGTCCGACCCGCAGGCCCGGGACCACGATGTGCTGCAGGTGCTCGGCGATGCCGAAGGAGTGGATTGCCGAGACCACCTGGAGCTTAAGTGTGCAATGGTCCCCGTTGAAGAGCGGCTCGTCGAGCGGACAGATGTTGATACCGATCCGCGCGAGCCGACTGCGGGCGGCAAAGACCAGGTCGGACTCCCGACCCTTCACGAGCGCGCGAAACCGCGGCGAGATCGCGAACCGCGCCTCGACCCGAATGCCTTCCTCGTCGGTGCCGACGAGGGCCGTGATCCAACCGTCGCCGGTTTCGGGGGTCGCGTACATGTACTGGTCCTGATGTCGCTAGGGTGTCGCCGGGGACGGATCGACGTTCGGGAGCGGGCCCGCCGGGCGGTCTGTGCTCGTATCCGCGCGCCGGGTTTACCCGGTGTTTCCCGGCCGATGCTAGAATGACCGGCCGAACAACATGCAGCGCGACTCCCGCGGTGTCAACCGGCCCGGATCAGGCGCCGGGTTCAACGCGCGGGATGTACGCTTGATCGATTTCGAGTGAAGAGAGGTCATCGATGGCGGGTCACAGCAAATGGGCCAACATCAAGCATCGCAAGGCGGCGCAGGACAAACAGCGCGGCAAGGTCTGGACCAAGCTGATCCGCGAGGTGACGGTCGCGAGCCGCGAAGGCGGCGGTGATCCGGGCGCCAACCCCCGGTTGCGTCTTGCGATGGACAAGGCGTTCGGCGCCAACATGCCGCGCGACACGGTCGAGCGCGCCATCAAGCGCGGTGCCGGCGGGATGGAGGGCGACGACTACGAG
>NZ_JAABRP010000295.1 GCF_011390875.1 Thiocapsa sp. | reverse complement strand
CCCGCCCCGGTAGCCCAAGATTCGTCGTCGCCCGATGATATACACCCGATGCCGACGCCCGGCCGCACCCAAACGGAGTCCGTCCCATGCCGTGTTGTCCCTCCGTGCCGTGCCGTGCCGAGCAGGCCCTGGCCCGCGCACTCTGCGTCGCGCTTTGCCTGACCTTGGTCGCCTGCGGAGCCCCGGCCCCGCGCCCCGGCGAGGCCCCCGGGACCTGGGCCGGACGCCCTATCGGCCAGGCACCATCGCCCAACCCCGGACTCAAACAGGCGATGATCCAGCGCGCAACCCGCGAGTGGCAGCACTTCGATCGGCAGGTCGTCGTCTTCAAAGGCTCCGAGGAGAGCATCCCCCACGTCGGCGCCTGGGAGGACGATTACAGTCATGTCAGCCGGGTCAATCTCTATTGGCGCGCGGTCAACAAACCGACGCTCGACGGCCTGGACTGTCGGCAGCCCTGGTCGGCCGCCTTCATCAGCTGGGTCATGCAGAGCGCGGGTGTACCGACGAGCCAGTTCCGCCCGGCGATCGCCCACTGGGTCTATCTTTCCAGTATGGTCGAGGAGGCGAGCTATCCGGGTCGCTACTTCGTCCCCCGGCGGATTCAGGACTACAGTCCCCAGCCGGGGGACCTGGTCTGTGCGGCGCGGGGCCGCACGCCGGTGCGTCCGGTCGACGGCTACACCAGTGCCTGGATGCTCCAGGGTGCGGAAACCCACTGCGACCTGGTGGTCGGCAAGAACCTCCAAACGCTCGAGGTCATCGGCGGGAACGTGCGAAACTCGGTCTCCAAAAGCATCCTCGAGCTGGATGATCGCGGTCGACTCAAGCCCGTGGCGCGCCGGCCCTGGTTCCTGGTAATGGAGAACCGGCTCTGAGGTTGCACGGCACGACACTCAGCCGTAGGTTGGGCAAAGCGCAGCGGGCCCAAACCGTGCCGGCATCATAGGGAGCCATCGGGTACGCTGCCCTTTGCCCAACCGACCTGCTCATGTTGCCTTGAATCGTTCCATATCAGGTCAGCGGAGGTGACCATGCACAACAAAGAAAGACAGCTTCGGACAGCATGCCTCGGCGCCCTTCCGTCGATCCTATTGCTCTGCGCCGTCCAGGCGCACGCCGCCGAGCCCTGGACCGCACCGCTGCAACGAGGGGGCCAGGTCGAGATCGATCCCCGCACCAACCGCCCGATACTCGATCAGGACGGTCGACGCACCCAACTCTGGGACGGCGTGCACCGACTGGAAGACGGCTCGGTCATCCGCATCGAGGGCGGCCGGGTGGTGCCGACGACGGACATGTTGGCGCCAAGCGACACACCGAGCGAGCCGGCGACATCCGATGCCGACGCGGCCGAAGCTGCCGAACGCACGACCGAGCAACCAACCGGAGACCGCCTCACCGGCGCATCCCCCTGCGAGCAGTTGGTACTCCAAGTGTGCGGCACCGCCCGCACCTGCTGGCGCGCGCCCGCATGCGAAGCCGCGCGGCAACTGCGGGAGATGGAGCAGGAGGAATGGCTCAAAGGCGCCGACCCAAGCCTCGTCACGGAAAGCGGGAAACAATGCGAGGAGGCCATGAACAACCCCTTCTTCGCACAATGCCCATAGCCACACCCACCCCGTAGGATGGGTAGAGCGAAGCGAAACCCATCCTCCCCGCTCCAACCCGCAGCTCCCGAACCGGCACAGCGAAGCGAAACCCATCCTCCCCGTCGAGCCCCCCTCGGAGAAGGCGACGCCTTCCCGCCTCACCTGCAACGTCGCGACACCAAAAACTGCCGCAGCAGATGCGGGTGAATCTCGCCCAACGCCCGACGCCGGTCGACCGTGTCGTCGCCGGTCACCAACCCATGCAGGAGCCGATACGCCGTGTCGCGATCGTCGGAAGACGTCTCGCTCGGCGGGAGCACCGCAAAGGCGCCGGGATCCTGCAACAGTAGCCACGCCGGAAAATCCTCGGTCGCCAACTCCTCGTCGAGTTCGAGATCACCGAACGCCTCCCAAAGGTCGGCCAGGCGACGATCCGGAAACGCCGGGTCGCGCAAAACGCGCTCCGCCGCCGACGGATACTCGCGGCAGAGCCACAACCAGTCTCGGCGCGCACCGAACGGATCACGAGCGCGCCAGCAGGACTCGGCATGGACGAGGACAAGCACCGGCTGGTCGAGCCAGTCGGGCTCGGCCTCGATCGCTTCGCGTGCGCGCTCCCACCGCCCCGCCCGAGTCCAAGCGATCGACGCGTGGACTTCACCCGCACCCGGGGTGAAAGGGCGGCCGGCCAGCCGCTCTGCAAGCGCCGCCCACAGGGTTCCGAGGAAATCGCGCACTCGATGGCCCAGCAGCTGTCCGGCCAAGGGCCCGATCTCTTCGAGCTCGCGCCATCGCTCCTCGACACGCCCGTCGCGCGCGCTTGCATCGGCATCGTCGAGGGTCTGGATCAGCCGTAGAAAGCCGCCGAGTCGCGGATGCCGTGGCTCGCGATGCATCAATCGGGCGACCTGATCGCGCGCGCGATCCGTACGGTGCTCCACCAGGGCCGCGCGGACCTCGTCCTCGAGCAGCAGCGCGGTGCTGTCCTGAAATAGGTCCAACTGGCAACGCTCCGGGGGCGGCGCATAGGCGAGCGCAAAGGCGCGGGTCAGCCCCGCATGCGGACCGATGCACAGCGGGCGCTGCTCCCGATCGCCCCAAGCCGTGTGCTCAAGCGCGACGGCCACAAGCTTCTGTCCGCGCGCATAGGCGCCTGCCTCCTCCAGAAATCCCGCAACCGCCTCCGGTGCGGCCCGGAGCGCGCCCTGCAGCTCCGAGCGATGACTCGTCCGCCAGGCGACATAGTCCTCGTAGCCGAGCAGCTCGGCCGCAAGCAGAAGCTCGAACGGGTCGAGCCGCCCCTGCTCGAGCAGCAGGCGATCGACGAGCGGTCGCAGTGCCTGATCCGGGATCGCCCTGTGTGCCGAGTCCATCAGGTCGCCCTCAGACTTCGATCGGGTTGGCGTGGATATGGACTGCCAACCAAAGACAACGGGGCTCAGCCGAGGTCTTAAGGACACGATGCGGGGTCCCCGACGGGATGAACCGATAATCGCCGGGCCGCAAGGTGAGCGTCTCTCCGTCGACCCAAAGCTCCGCCTCGCCCTGCAGCAAACAGACCCACTCGTCCTGGATCTGATCGTAGAGGACGGAATCGGGTCGATCGCTGCTCAGGATGCGCTCGATCCGAACGTTTGAGCAGCGCAACAGCTCCTCGAACGCCTCGCCACGAGCGATCCGGGGAAGGTCCTGAAAAAGATTGCACGACACCCCGATCAGCCCTCGCCAAAGAAAGATTCAAAACAACCGAAACGTAGGATGGGTAGAGCGTCAGCGAAACCCATCCTCCCCGCTCCAATCCCGCGGTCCTCGTTCCCGTCTGGGTTTCGCTGCGCTCTACAGATCGAAACCCGGCAACGCGGTGGTTTGGAGGATGGGTTTCGCTGCGCTCTACAGATCGAAACCCGGCAACGCGGTGGTTTGGAGGATGGGTTTCGCTGCGCTCTACCCATCCTACGCGTCCATCAAAGATGTTCGCCCTGTCTCTGAATTGTCTCTTAAGACATCCTGAACCGCGTGTCACCGAGTCCGCGTTTAGCCTCGACGCCCGTCGAAAACCGCGGCATGAAGGGAGCACCGGACGCGGTTCAGCCTTACAACAAGACCCGCTCGATCCCCCCGTCCTGCACCCGATCCAAGAACCGCTGCTGCCAGCCCTCGCCCAGCATCCGACCGGCCATCTCGACCACGATATAGTCGGTCTTCAGACCCGTGTCGTCGGTGTACTTGGCGAGACCTTGCTGGCAGGCGGGACAAGACGTCAAGAGCTTGACCTCGCCGGCCCGGACCACGTCCTGCCCGGTAAGCGCCTGAATCCCGGCGGTCAACTCCTCCTGCTTGCGGAACCGCACCTGGTTGGCGATGTCCGGCCGCGATGTCCCGAGCGTGCCCGCCTCGCCGCAGCAGCGGTCCGAGAGCATGACCGGCTGGCCGATCAGACTCGCCGCGACCTTCAGCGGTGCATGGGTCTTCATCGGCGAGTGACAGGGATCGTGATAGAGATACTGGACCCCTTCGACACCGTCCAGACTCATGCCCTTCTCCATCAGCCACTCATGGATGTCGAGCAGACGGCAGCCGGGGAAGATGCGCCCGAACTCGTATTTGAGCAGTTGATCCATGCAGGTCCCACAGGAGACGACGACCGTGCGGATATCCATGTAATTAAGCGTATTGGCGACGCGATGGAA
>NZ_JAABRP010000294.1 GCF_011390875.1 Thiocapsa sp. | reverse complement strand
AGTCTTGACGCTGATCGCTGCGCCGGTGCGCTCGATCGCCTCGACCCGCGTGCCCAACAGCATCTCGACCCCGTGCGCCTTCGCCTCCTCGAGCACCCGCGCGCGCAGCGTCTCGGGTAGCCAGGGTAGGATCTCGGGAAGGGCCTCCACCACGGTGACCGCGGCGCCCATCTCCTGGAAGTTCTCGGTCGCTTCCAGCCCGATGTATCCGGCGCCGATGACCACCACGCGCTTGGGCGGATGTGCCGCCATCGCTGCCTTGATGGTGCGTCCGTCGTCGATGGTTTTCAGCGGATAGGCGCCCTTCCCCCAAAGGCTGTCGAGCCCCTTGATCGGCGGCGCCGAGACCCGCGCGCCCGTGCAGATGATCAGCTTGTCGTAGCCGAGCACGAAATCGCCCTCGGCGTTGCGGCCGCCGACCTCGCGCCGGCTCGGGTCAATCTTCAGCACCTCGTGGCCGAGGCGCACGTCGATGTTGCGCTCCTCGCGAAAGCGCTGCGCGGAGATGACGAGCAGGTCGTCCATGTCCGTGTCCGGGGGCAGCTTGTACGGCAGTCCACAGGCGCCGTAGGAGACGTCTTGCGTCTTCTCCAGAACCAGGATCTCGGCATCCTGACGTGTCCTCCTGGCCTGACTTGCCGCACTCATGCCAGCGGCGACGCCGCCGATGATCACCACTCTCATACTCGCTCCTCGCGCCGGATCGCTTCTGGTCGGTTGCCGCGCCGATAGTAGCCGCGGGGCGCATCACCGACAAGGTCGCGGCAACCCGTCGAGCGCCTGGATTGCCCAACGGCAACAGGCGCCATGTGTCGAGCGCGGTCGGAGGATGCGGTGCCGCGACGCTGTTCGGGTCAAGCGGCGCGGGATCCGCGTTTCGGATAGAATCCCGCCGTCGACGTCGACGGGATTCTTTCTCGATCGCGTGGGGTTTTTTGCTTAACCGAGACGGCAGGAGAAACAGCGGTGGCAACCAGAACACAGGCTCACGCCTCCCCGAAAATCCTGATCGTCGGCGGTGTGGCGGGCGGCGCATCGGCGGCCGCGCGGGCCCGCCGCGTCAACGAGCGTGCCCGGATCATCATGTTCGAGCGCGACCCTTATGTGTCCTTCGCCAACTGCGGCCTACCTTATTTCATCGGCGGCGAGATCAGCGATCGCGCGCAGCTCCTGGTCGCGACGCCGGAGCTGTTTCGCGATCGGTTTCTGATCGATGCGCGCATCCGCCACGAGGTGATCGCCATCCACCGCGCGACCAAGAGGGTTCTGGTCAAGAATCTCGACACCGGCGAGCAGTACGGAGAGGACTACGACAAGCTCATCCTCTCGCCCGGTGCCGCGCCGATCGTGCTGCCGATCCCCGGCGCAACGGCCCAAGGCGTCTTCAGCCTGCGCAACATCGGGGACATGGATCGGATCATCGCCGGGATGGCGCACGCGAATGAGGCGGTCGTGGTCGGTGCAGGCTACATCGGACTCGAGGTGGCGGAGCAGTTCGTCCACCGGGGTCTGAAGGTCACGGTCGTGGAGCTGAAGGACCAGGTCATGCCCTTCTTCGATCGAGAGATTGCCGAGCCGCTCCACCGCGAGTGCGAGCGCAACGGGGTCCGACTCGAGCTCGGCCGCGGCGTCGCCGCGATCGAGGAGACCGATGGGGCCGTGAGCGGCGTGACCCTCGCCGACGGGACCCATCTGCCGGCGGACCTGGTCCTGATGTGTATCGGCGTGCACCCGAACGTCGGGCTCGCGGTAGATGCCGGCCTAACCATCGGGGCCAGCGGCGGCATCGCGACGGACGCGTACATGCGCACCTCGGACCCGGACATCTACGCGGTCGGGGATGCCGCCGAATATGCCTTCGGTCCGACCGGGGAGCGCATGCGGGTCCCGCTGGCGGGCATCGCCAATCGCACCGGCCGGCTGGCCGGGGAACATGCCGCGACGGGTACCTCGCGCCCGGCTCCCGCGGCTTGGAGCACCTCGGTCGTGCGCGTCTTCGGCTACGCCGCCGGGATCGCGGGTCTGTCGCTGCGCGCTGCACGGCAGGCCGGATTCGATGCGCGCGCTGTGCATATCGTCTCCTACCATCACGCGAGCTATTATCCGGGGGCAGCGCCGATCGGCATCAAGCTGGTCTACGAAACGGGCACGGGACGCGTGCTCGGCGCGCAGGTGGTGGGTGCCGCGGGCGTGGATAAGCGCCTCGACATCGTCGCGACCCTGATCCACTTCAAGGGCACCATCGGGGATCTCGGGGAGCTGGATCTCGCCTACGCACCGCCCTTCGGCTCGGCGAAAGACCCGCTGCACATGGCGGCCTTTGTTGCGCAGAACGATCTCGACGGCCTCGCGCCGCTGATGCAGCCGGACGTGGATCTTTCCGAATTCCAGGTCGTGGATGTCCGCGAGGCGGCAGAGCTCGAAGAGCTTCCGCTGTGCGACGCACCCCACGCCAAACACATCCGACTCGACGATCTGCGCGATCGCTTCGGTGAGCTCGACCCCGCCCGACCCACGGTTGTCTCGTGCCGCGGCGGGCAGCGCGCTTATGCGGCGGTGCGGATCCTTGCGCAACATGGTTTCAAGGAGGTCTACAACCTCTCCGGCGCGGCGGCCATGCGGGACTTTGCCCTGAACCGTCGCTCCGGTGCGGAGCCTGCAACGCACGTCGATCTTCCGCGCCCCGAGCACCTCGTCGACGAGGTCTAACCGAGCGGCTCGCCGAGGCGACCGCGCTTCGCACCCCGATGACCTTATGAACACTTGGACCGGCGTCGACACCGCCGCCGGCCATCACCACCGGAGAGACCACGCATGCTCTATCTCGATCTTCCGACCGCCGACGAGCTGGCCGACCTAGCGACCCAGCGCTTCGACATCGCGGTGTCGATCATCCTGCCCACCACGCCGATCAGCACGGAAACGGACGCGGATCGCATCCTGCTCAAGAACCTGACCAAAGAGGCGCTGACTCAGTTGGAGGCGGCCGGGGCAGACAAGCGGCGCATCAACGACCTGATCGAAGAGCTGGACGATCTCGTCGAGGACGACGCGTTCTGGCGCTTCCAAGCCCACGGTTTGGTGGTCTTCGCCACCCCGGACAATCTGCGCACCTTCCGCGTCCCGAACGCGTTGGAACCCTTGGTCAAGGTCTCCGATCGCTTTCACCTGAAGCCGTTGCTGCGCTCGGTCAACTTCTGCAACGCCGGGTACGTCTTGGCCTTGGCCGACGGGGGCGTGCGCCTGATCGAGGTCTCTGCGGACCTGCCGGCGAGCGAGGTCAAGGTCGCGGGAATGCCGACGGATGCCGCCTCGTCGGTCGGCGAGGCGAGCATCGCGACCCGCTCCTACAGCGGGCGCATCGGCGGCTCCGAGGGCAAGAAGGTCCGGCTGCGGCAGTACGCGCGCAAGGTCGATGGCGCCCTGCGCGGTCTCCTGGCCGGCAGCTCGGCCCCCTTGATCCTGGCCTCGGTCGAGAGCCTCGGCGCCATCTACCGCTCGGTCAACAGCTACCCGCATCTGGTCGCCGAAGGGATCGAGGGCAATCCGGAGCGGATGTCCGAGGCCGAGCTGGCCGCCGCCGCGCGCCCGCTGCTCGATGAGCTCTATCGGTCGCAAATCGCCGACTGGAACGCGCTCTTCCAACAACGCGCCAACGAGGATCGAGCCACCACCGACATCGCCCGCACCGCACGCGCGGCAACCTTCGGCGCCGTGCAGAGCCTGTTGGTCGACATGGATCAGGTGGTGAACGGCACGGTCGCCGAGTCGGACGGCACCGTCACCTTCGCGGACGCCGCGAGCGCCGACACCTACGGGGTCATCGACGAGATCGCCCGGCGGGTGCTTCTGTCCGGCGGCGAGGTGCTGAGCGTGCGCGCGCAGGACATCCCGGAAGGCAAGGCGCTGGCGGCGATCCTGCGTTACGCCGTCTGAGAGCGGTGGTCGGCAGCTTCCTGCCTCCTGCCTCCTGCCTCCTGCCTCCTGCCTCCTGCTCAGTCTAATCGAAGCTCGAGACTGGAGGATGGAGGCTGGAGGCCGAAACTCAGCTCACCACCGTGACCGGCCGATGCGCGGTGCGGATCACCGCGTCCGAGACGCTGCCGATGATCAATTTCTGCATCTTGCCGAGACCCCGGCGGCCCATCACGATCATGGCGTCGGCGGCCTCCGCCGCGGCAACGATCTCCTCGCGCGGCTCGCCCCAGACACTCTTCTCTTCGATCGTTAGATCCTCCGCATTTCCGATCGCCTCCCGTGCCTTGGCAAAGGCGATGTTGGCCG
>NZ_JAABRP010000293.1 GCF_011390875.1 Thiocapsa sp. | reverse complement strand
CGCGATTATACCCCCACACACCAATCCCGGATCGTAGGATGGGTAGAGCGCAGCGAAACCCATCCTCCACCCACCGTCATCGCCGGATGGGCTAGAGCGCAGCGAAACCCATCCTCCAGCTACAAACCGGCTGTTTCTCCTCCCGCGCGGGATGCGCTAGCATGATCGCAACGTTCCCGATCCCCCGCTTCATGAGCCACGATGACGACCGCAAACACACCTGCTTTCAGCGACCGCTACATCTCTTTCCTCGGACTCGACTGCGATGCAAGGGCGCAGCGTTTCGTCTCCGAGCTCCGCGACCTGATGCTCGACCCCGACCGCAGGGATCCCTTCTGGACCTACCTCGTAGCCAAGCTCGACGGCGAGAAAGGGCCGGCACACGACGAGCTCTATCACATCCACTGTCATCTCAACGATATCCGCGACCTGCTGGAGCGCCTCGAGGCGCCCGAGCTGATCGCCGAGCTCGACGTCCTCGAGACCGAGTGTTGTTGAACCGCGTCCCGTGCCCCGGACGCGGGCTGCGGCTGGTCTCAAGCGCGCATTCTCCCTCGACCTCGGTGGAGACGCGGTTCAAGAAATGATTTCAAGTTTCTGAAACGCGCCCCTACCGAGGTTGTTTGTCGCACGCCGCCAAACCCAAACTCCGAACCCGCCATGCCCTACCGGGCGCGTTTCAGCCGGGTATACTTGGCGGGATCCGATCCTCCCGCCAGGTAGCCTCACATGCCCCAGTACCGCTCCCGCACCACCACCCATGGCCGCAACATGGCCGGCGCACGCGCGCTCTGGCGCGCCACCGGCATGACCGACGGGGATTTCGACAAGCCGATCATTGCCGTCGTCAACTCCTTCACTCAGTTCGTTCCCGGTCATGTCCATCTGAAGGATCTGGGCCAACTGGTCGCGCGCGAGATCGAGGCCGCCGGAGGCGTGGCGAAGGAGTTCAACACCATCGCGGTCGACGACGGCATTGCCATGGGTCACGGCGGCATGCTCTATTCCCTGCCCTCGCGCGAGGTGATCGCGGACTCGGTCGAGTACATGGCCAACGCCCACTGCGCGGACGCCCTGGTGTGCATCTCCAACTGCGACAAGATCACGCCCGGCATGCTGATGGCCGCGCTGCGCCTGAACATCCCGGCGGTCTTCGTCTCGGGCGGGCCGATGGAGGCCGGCAAGGTGGTGCGCAACGGCGAAGAGCTGCATCTGGACCTGGTCGACGCCATGGTCGCCGCAGGTGACGAGAAGCAGAGCGACGCGTCGGTCGCCGAGCTCGAGCGTTCGGCTTGTCCGACCTGCGGCTCCTGCTCCGGCATGTTCACCGCCAACTCCATGAACTGCCTGACCGAGGCGCTGGGGCTCAGCCTGCCCGGCAACGGATCGCTGCTCGCGACCCACGCCGCGCGCAAGGATCTCTTCCTGGAGGCCGGCCGGCTGATCGTCTCGCTCGCGCGGCGCTGGTACGAGCAGGACGACGCCAGCGCGCTGCCCCGCTCGATCGCGACCTTCGAGGCGTTCGAGAACGCCATGAGCCTGGATATCGCCATGGGCGGATCCACCAACACGGTGCTGCATCTGCTGGCGGCGGCCTACGAGGGCGGCGTGCCCTTCAGCATGGAGGACATCGATCGGCTGAGTCGCCGCGTGCCCAACCTCTGCAAGGTCGCGCCATCGACCCAGAAATATCACATGGAGGATGTGCATCGTGCCGGCGGCGTGATCGGCATCCTCGCCGAGTTGGACCGGGCCGGGCTCATCCATCGCGATCTGCCGACCGTGCACAGTGCGTCGGTGGGCGAGGCACTCGCGCGCTGGGACGTGCGCTACACGGAAGATGAAGGGGCGCGTCGTCGTTATCTCGCCGCGCCAGGCGGCATCCCGACCCAGGTCGCCTTCAGCCAATCGCAGCTTTGGCCGAATCTGGACCTGGATCGCGCCGAAGGCTGTATCCGTGATCTCGAGCATGCCTACAGCCGCGACGGCGGCCTCGCGGTGCTCTTCGGCAATCTGGCCGAGGACGGCTGCATCGTGAAGACCGCGGGGGTCGACCCGAGCATGTTCGAATCGGACGCGATCGACAAGGACGAGCTGCGCTACACCACCAGCGTGCCGACCTCGGTTCTGCGCGCCTTCGTCGGGCCGGCGCGGGTGTTCGAAAGTCAGGATGACGCCGTCACCGCCATCCTCACCGATCAGGTCAAGGCCGGCGACGTGGTGGTCATCCGCTACGAAGGACCCAAGGGCGGACCCGGCATGCAGGAGATGCTCTACCCGACCAGCTATCTGAAATCGAAGGGGCTCGGGAAACACTGCGCGCTCATCACGGACGGACGCTTCTCGGGCGGTACCTCGGGGCTCTCGATCGGCCACGTCTCGCCCGAGGCGGCCGAAGGTGGTTTGATTGCGCTCGTGGAGGAAGGCGACAGGATCGAGATCGAGATCGCGAGCCGCCGGATTCATCTCGCCGTCGACGATCAGGTCCTGGCCAAGCGCCGCGCCGCCATGGAGGCACGCGGTGCTGCCGCCTGGAAACCGCTCGACCGCCAGCGTCAGGTCTCGACCGCACTCAAGGCCTACGCCTTGTTGACGACCAGCGCAGCCCACGGCGCCGTGCGGGATCTATCGCGCCTCGGATAACCAAAGAACCGGTTCAAAAACAACCGGAAGACGTAGGATGGGTAGAGCGCAGCGAAACCCATCCTCACAACTCAAACGCCCAATCCGGCTGGCAGCACAGCGCAGCGAAACCCATCCTCACAACTCAAACGTCCAATCCGGCTGGCGGCACAGCGCAGCGAAACCCATCCTCCAAACCGCAGCGTTGCTGGGTTTCCGCCTGATGCCATTGGCGCGGGCTGGATGGGTTTCGCTGATGCTCTACCCATCCTACGTATTTCGGTTGTTTTGAGTCGTTCCTGAGGTATCTCTTAAGCCGCGCCGGCTCCAACGGTCGTCAAGTCTGCCGGGGCCGATCTCATCCAAAAACATTGCATACCGCGCTGGGCGCAGTTTAAAGGCTCATGCTGACCATCATCGAAATCGGCGCCATCATCGCCTTCGCCGTGTCCGGTCTGATCGAGGCCGCGCGGCGGCGGATGGATATCGTCGGGGTCTTCACGGTCGCGTTCGTGACGGCGTTCGGCGGCGGGACGCTGCGAGACGTGCTGCTCGATCGCCGCCCGCTCTTTTGGGTGCAGCATCAGGAGTATGTCTGGCTCGTCTTGGCGCTGACCTTGATCGGCTCGCCCTTGCTCGGCTTGATGCGGCATCGTTGGGCGGAGCGGGTGATGAACCTCACCGATGCGCTTGGGCTGGGGTTGTTTGCGGTCTCCGGGGCTGCGTTGGCGATGGCTGCGGAGATGCCGCTCATCGTCGTGGTGATGATGGGCGTGGTAACGGGCGTCTTCGGCGGGGTGTTGCGCGACGTGCTCTGCAACGAAATCCCCGTGGTGTTCCAGGATCACCGCCCCTATGCGCTTTGTGCCTTTGTCGGCTGCTGGATCTTCATTGGGGTCGACGCCATCGGTGCAGAGCCCTGGATGGCTTTGCTGGCCGGGGCCGGCACCACGACCGGGCTGCGCCTCTTAGCGCTGCGCATGGATTGGCGGATCCCGCCTTGGCCGCGCAACATGGATGATTGATTCGGGGCAGCCGACTCAAACCTCACGGATCGCCCGACACCGGCAGGCCGCGCCCCGATCCGCGCGATGCCGATATCCTCGAAGTGCATCGCGAGCATCTCGCCCAAGGCGTTTCGCAAGCTTCGGCGGGTCTACAATCCCACGATGAATCCGACCTCGCCGCCTGCATCGCCCGCCCCGACCGAGCCGCTCAGCGGCGCCGTCGAGCGCGTCACCTACCACAGCCCCGAGAGCGGCTTCTGCGTGCTGCGGGTGCAGGTGCGCGGTCAGCGGGACCTGGTCACCCTGATCGGTTCCGCGGCCAGCGTCTCGCCCGGCGAGCATCTCGAAGCCGAGGGGCATTGGGTCAACGATCGGCAGCACGGGTTGCAGTACAAGGCGACCAACCTGCGGATCGTCCCGCCGCGCAGCCTGGAGGGGATCGAGCGCTATCTCGGCTCCGGGATGGTCAAGGGCATCGGACCGCACTTCGCCCGCACCCTGGTTGCGGCCTTCGGCGAGGACGTCTTCACCGTCATCGAGGAGACCCCGGAGCGCTTGCTCGCACTGCCGGGGATCGGTCCCAAGCGCCAACAGCGGGTGACCTCGGCGTGGGCCGAGCAGAAGGTGATCCGCGAGATCATGGTCTTTCTGCAATCCCAAGGGGTCGGCACGGCACGCGCGGTGC
>NZ_JAABRP010000292.1 GCF_011390875.1 Thiocapsa sp. | reverse complement strand
TCCGATCTGCTGCAATCCAGAAGGGCATCCCGCCCTCGGAATGGACCAAGTCGAATATCGCCTACATGCGCACCCAGCTCAAGCAGCTCGGCTTCGGCTATGACTGGGACCGCGAGCTCGCGACCTGCGATCCGGACTATTACCGCTGGGAGCAATGGCTCTTCACGCGTCTAATGGAGAAGGGGCTGGTCTATCGCTCGCAGGCGACGGTCAACTGGGACCCGATCGACCAGACGGTACTCGCCAACGAGCAGGTCATCGACGGCAAGGGGTGGCGCTCGGGCGCGCCGGTGGAGAAGCGTGAGATCCAGCAATGGTTCGTGCGCATCACCGACTATGCCCAGGAGCTGCTGGACGCGCTCGACGGCCTGGACGGTTGGCCCGAGCAGGTGCGCACCATGCAGCGCAACTGGATCGGGCGCTCCGAAGGTGTCGAGATGCGCTTCGGGATCGAGGGCTCGGACGAGACGTTGGAGATCTACACGACCCGTCCGGATACGCTCATGGGCGTGACCTATGTGGCCGTCGCCGCCGAGCATCCGCTCGCGCGACGTGCCGCCGAGGATCAGCCGGCACTCGCTGCCTTCATCGAGGAGTGCCGTAAAGGCGGGACCTCCGAGGCCGAGATCGAGACGATGGAGAAGAAGGGCCATCCGCTCGGCCTGAATGCCCTGCATCCGGTCACCGGCGAGGCCGTCCCGATCTTCGCCGCGAATTTCGTGCTGATGGGTTACGGCACCGGTGCGGTGATGGCGGTCCCGGCGCATGACGAGCGCGATTTCCATTTCGCGCACAAATACGGCATCCCGATCCGGCCCGTGATCGTGCCCGAGGATTGGAAAGATCTGGCGATGGAGGTGACGTCCGCTGACGGCACACCTGCGGAAAGCCGCCCGGTCGTTGCGGTGCTCGGAGACGCGTCACGAGTCCCCTTGGATTGGTCGCACTGGGATGCGCGTTTCGAACAAAAAGGCGTTCTCATCAACTCCGGCCCTTTCTCGACCTTGACCAGTGCCGACGCCTTCGAATCCATCGCGACCTGGCTGACGGAGCACGAAAAGGGCCGCAAGCGCGTGAACTTCAGGCTGCGCGACTGGGGCGTCTCGCGCCAACGCTATTGGGGCTGCCCCATCCCGGTGGTGAACGGCCCCGACGGGGGTCTGCGCCCCGAGACCGACCTGCCGGTGCGTCTGCCCGAGAGCGTCGTCGTCGACGGCTCGGGCTCGCCGCTCAAAAAGATGCCCTCCTTCTCGGATCTCCCCGGCGGGGAAATCCGCGAGACCGACACCTTCGATACCTTCTTCGAGTCGAGCTGGTACTACGCCCGTTATTGCTCGGCCGATTGCGACACGGCCATGCTCGACGAGCGGGCACGCTATTGGCTCCCGGTCGATCAGTACGTCGGCGGGATCGAGCACGCCATCCTACATCTGCTCTATGCGCGCTTCTTCCACAAGCTGATGCGCGACGAGGGCTTGGTTGGCTGCGACGAGCCCTTTGCCCGGCTCTTGACCCAAGGGATGGTGGTCGCCGAGACCTGGTATCGCGAGGACCCGGACGGGCGCAAGCAGTGGATCAATCCTGCGGAGGTCGAGACCGAGCGCGACGAGAAGGGCCGTTTGGTGCGCGCCTGGCTCACGGCCGACGGTCTGCCGGTCACCTTCGGCGGCATCGAGAAGATGTCGAAATCCAAGAACAACGGCGTCGACCCGCAGGTCCTGACCGAGCGCTACGGTGCCGATACGGTGCGGCTCTACACCATGTTTACCTCCCCGCCGGAGCAGTCGCTGGAATGGAACGACGAGGGGGTCGAGGGCGCCTTCCGTTTCCTCAAGCGGCTCTGGTGGCTGGCGACGACCGAGGCGCAGACCATCCGCGGCGCAGGCGATCCGCCGGTGAGCGATCTCGACGAGGCGGCCGGCGAGGCGAGGCGCGAGATCCATGGCGTGCTCAAAAAGGCGCGATTCGATTACGAGCGTCAGCAGTTCAACACCGTCGTTTCCGGCTGCATGACCCTGGTCAACGTCCTCTACAAGCTCGACCCGGATTCGCCCGCCCGCGGTTCCATTTTGCGGGAAGGTCTGGCGATCGTGCTGCGTCTTCTCGCGCCGATCGCGCCCCACATCACCCATCACCTGTGGCGCGAGCTGGGGTTCGGCGAGGACATCCTCGGCTCGACCTGGCCCGAGGTCGACGCCGATGCCTTGGTGCAGTCGATGATCGACTACGTGGTTCAGGTCAACGGGAAACTGCGCGATAGCGTGAAGGTCCCCGCGGACGCGGATCGTGCGTCCATCGAGGCCGCCGCGCTGGCGAGCGAGAACGCACGACGTTTCATCGGCGATGCTACCGTGCGCAAGGTCATCGTCGTCCCGAACAAGCTCGTCAACATCGTCGCCAACTGATGCCGATGCTCCCCGCAGCCCAATCCGAGATGCGCGCTCAAACCCCGGCCGGTGTGCAGGTGGATAGCCCGTCGCGGGTCTGCGCCGTGGTGTGGGGCCGAGCCGCCCTTCTCCTGATTCTGGGCCTGATCTGTCTTGCTCAGCTCGGCTGCGGTTTTCGTCTGCGGGGCGTCGTGGAGATCCCGGCCGAGCTGAATCCGGTCTACATTCAGGCCGCCGGCAACTCGCCGGTACGCGACGCCCTCATCGATCAGCTCGCGGGCAGCGACGTCGCCCTGGCGGAAACGGCGGGCGAGGCGAAGCTGATCCTGCGCATCCTCTCGGAGAGTCGGTATTCGCAGGTGGTGGCCGTCGACTCGGGCGGTCGGGTCCTTGCCTACGAGCTTCACTATCTGGTGAGCTACGACGCCGTCACGCCCGACGGGGCTCAGAAGGTGCCGGGCCAGTCGCTCGATCTGATACGCAACTTCGATAATCCCGACGTGGAGGTCCTCGGCAAACAGCTCGAAGAGGCGCTGATCTATCAGGATTTCGCGCGCGACGCCGCGGATCGGATCCTGATGCGTCTGCGGGTGACCCTGATCTGACTGGCTCGAACCTCGAAACCATGCGCCTGCGCTTCAACCAGCTCCAAGATGCCTTGTCCCGCGGTCTGGCGCCTCTGTACCTGGTCTGCGGCGACGAGCCCTACCAGCTCGGCGAGGCGGCGGGTCTGATCCGCGAGGCGGCCCGTCGTCAGGGTTTCGCCGAGCGTGAGGTCCTGGATCAGGACGCCGCATTCGACTGGCATGCCCTGGCCGCCTCCGCCGATGCCATGTCGCTCTTTTCCTCGCGCAAGCTGATCGAGCTGCGCATCGGCACGGCGAAGCTCGGCAAGGACGGGGGTGCTGCGGTGCGCGCCTATTGCGATCGGCCCTGTCCGGACAACCTGCTGCTGATCATCGCGCCCGAGCTGGATCGCAAGGAGTTGCAGAGTCAGTGGGCGAAGCGGCTCGAATCGGTCGGTGCACTGGTGCAGGTCTGGCCCCTGAAGGGGCGCGAGCTGGTGCAGTGGCTCGGGCAGCGTCTGCAGTCTGTCGGACTGCAGCCGGGGCCGGGTGTGGCCGAGTTGCTCGCCGAGCGTGCCGAAGGCAACCTGTTGGCGGCGGTGCAGGAGATCGAGAAGCAGCGTCTGCTGCGTGATCCGGGGCCGCTCGCGCTCGCCGATCTGCTCGGGAATCTCGCCGACAGTGCCCGCTTCGACCTTTTTTCGCTGACCGACGCGGCCTTGTCGGGAGACCGCGCCCGCACCCAGCGGGTGCTCTCGGTCCTGCGCGCCGAAGGAACCGCCGATGTCCTGGTGCTCTGGGTCTTGGCACGGGAGCTTCGGACCCTGGCCGAAGCAGCCGGGGCGCGGGCGGGCGGCGCGCGTGGGCCGGGTGCGGGGGATGCGCGGATGCCGCCGCAACGTCTTCAGGCGATGGAACGCGCCCTGTCGCGTCTCTCGCCGACCCTGCTGCGCGCGCTGCTCCATCAGTGCTCACTGGTGGATCAGTCGATCAAGGGGCTCGCCGCCGGCGATCCCTGGCACCGCTTGGCCGTGGTCGCCGATGCCTTGGCTGCCGGCGGTTTTCGCGCGGGTCGGCCGATCCCGCAGCGCTGAAACGCGTTCAACCGGGTCTTCCCGGTGTTCGCGCAGGGACTGCTTCTGTCTGATCGATCGCCGCTTTTCGAGTCCTTTTTCGGCCTCATTCCGCCTATACAGACCAGAGGCGGCGTCTTACACTGACCCCAAATGACTCGCCTTAAACCGCGTCCAGAGCGAAATGCTCATTTTCGAGCGAGCTCGACGTTTGGTGCATCCACAACCCTTAGCGGGGACGCGATTTAGAATGATCTATGCCTTAAATCTTCTAAACCGCGCCGGCTCCAACGGCCGTCAAGTCTGCCGGGACCGATCCCACCCAATCACATCGCATA
>NZ_JAABRP010000291.1 GCF_011390875.1 Thiocapsa sp. | reverse complement strand
CAGCTTGCCGGCGCGCGCCTTTTCACCGAGCTCGGAGAGCTCCGCGGCCAGTGCAAAGATGCCCTTCTTGTCGACGTCGCGCACGACCGGGACAACTAGCCCCTGCGGCGTATCCACCGCGACGCCGATATGGGTGAAGTGCTTGAGCACCAGACCCTCGCCGTCCGCCGTCAGCGACGCCTTGAGCACCGGCATCCGATTCAGGGCCGTCGCGACCGCCTTGAGCAGGAAGGGGACGAATGTCA
>NZ_JAABRP010000290.1 GCF_011390875.1 Thiocapsa sp. | reverse complement strand
ACTGGGTGACATGCGGCACCGAGAGCCAGCAGCGGTGAAGATGCCGGCCGCTGAGCTTTTTGATGCGCGACAGCTCGGTGACCTCGATCGGGCCGAACTTGCCGAAATCGATCTCGGGCGCGGCGGGCAAGGCGAAGGGCAGGGCGCCGCCGGCCCCGGTCGGAGCACCTTGCGCGAGTGATTGCTTCACGAAGCCCTGGACGTCGTCTTTAAGCACGCGACCCTTTGGCCCCGACCCTTTGACGACTTTCAGGTCGACGCCGAGCTCGCGCGCGAAACGTCTCACGGTGGGGCTCGCATGGGCCTTGCGGCCCTTGGCGATGGCGGCCATGTCCTCGGGGCGCGGCAGCACGGGAGCGGGTCGGCGCTCGGATTCACCGGGTGCGCGTTTGGCGCTCGATGCCGGGCCCGGCGGTGCCTCGAGCTCTTCGGCCGTGTTCGCGGCCATCGGCTCGGCGGTTGCGACCGGCTCGCCGCTGTCGGCCTCGCCATCGGCCCGCAGTGTCAGGATGAGATCGCCCTGATTCAGGGTATCCCCGACCTTGACGGCCAACTCCTCGACGACACCTGCGTTGGGCGAGGGGATCTCCATGGTCGCCTTGTCGCTCTCAAGCGTGAGGAGCGACTGGTCGACCTCGATACGATCTCCCGGAGCGATCAGGACTTCGATGACCGGGATGTCCACGAAATCGCCGATGTCGGGCAGGACCACGGAGATGGTCTCGCCGCCGCTCGGCGTACGCTGAGCACTTGCCTTCGGCGCCTGCGGCGATGCCGGGGCAGGGGGCGCCGGGCGTGAAGTTGCGGGAACGGGAACCGGCTCGGCTTGGGCTCCGCCGGCTTGCACTTGCGCAGATCCCGCTTTGTCGGCCGAAGTCTTCCCGGGTGGAGGCTCCTCGGAGCCGGACCCATCGGTTTCCAGCGTCATCAGGAGATCCCCCTGACTCACCCGATCGCCGACCTTGACCTTCAGCTCTCGGATCACCCCCGCCAACGGCGCCGGGATCTCGATGGTCGCCTTGTCGCTCTCCAGGCTGAGGATCGATTGCTCGGCCTCGATCCGGTCACCCGGCGCGACGAGGATCTCGATCACCTCGACGTCCGAGAAGTCCCCGATGTCCGGCAGCAGAATGTCTTCGACGGTTGCCACGCTCTGTCCTCCCTAAACCGCATCCGGGGCGAGCACCACAACTCCCTGTGGTGGGCGGTCCGGGCAGAACCGGGCGCTTCGGCCCGGACGCGGTTTAGCCTTAGATTTTAGATGTCCTAAACCGCGTCGACCGAGCGCTTCGTGGGTCCTTGTACGTCGGTCGATCGACCGAAGTAACCCATGCCATGCCGGACGCGGTTTAGCGCGGTTCAGATCGTCACCGGGTTGGGTTTTTCCGGGTCGATGCGGTATTTCCGGATCGCCTCGGAGACCGTCGCGGTCGGGATCTCGCCCTCGTCCGCCAATGCCTTCAGGGCGGCGACGACGATGTAGTAACGATTCACCTCGAAGAATTTTCGCAGCTGGCTGCGCATATCGCTCCGCCCGAAGCCGTCCGTGCCGAGCACCAGGTAGTGGCGCGGGATGTAGGGGCGGATCTGGTCGGCGTAGGTCCGGACATAGTCGGTGGCGGCGAGGATCGGGCCTTGGGTCCCGGCCAGCTGCTCCTCGACATAGGTGGTGCGCTGGGGCTGGTCGGGGTGAAGCATGTTCCAGCGCTCCACGTCGATGCCTTCGCGCCGCAGCTCGTTGAAGCTGGTGACGCTCCAGACATCGGCGCCGACGTTGAAGTCCTTGGCGAGCAGCTCGGCCCCGGCCAAGACCTCGCGCAGGATGGTCCCGGCCCCGAGCAGCTGGACCCGATGGGTGTGCTCCTCGCCTTGATGGACCGGATACATGCCCTTGAGGATCCCGGCCTCGGCGCCCTCCGGCAGCGCCGGCTGAACATAGTTCTCGTTCATCGCCGTGACGTAGTAGAAGACGTTTTCCTTCTCCCGATACATCCGGCGCAGGCCGTCCTGGATGATGACGGCGAGCTCGTAGGCGTAGGCCGGGTCGTAGGCCACACAGTTCGGGATGGTCGCGGCGACCACCATGCTGTGGCCATCCTGATGCTGCAGACCCTCGCCGGCGAGCGTGGTGCGTCCGGCGGTGCCGCCGATCAGGAAGCCGCGGGCCTGCATGTCGCCCGCCGCCCAGGCCAGATCCCCGATGCGCTGGAACCCGAACATGGAATAGTAGATGTAGAAGGGAATCATGCTCTGGCCGTGGTTCGCATAGGCGGTGGCTGCTGCGATCCAGGACGACATCGCGCCGGCTTCGTTGATGCCTTCCTGCAGGATCTGACCCTTCTTGTCCTCGCGGTAGTACATCACCTGATCGGCATCGACCGGCTCGTAAAGCTGGCCGATCGAGGAGTAGATGCCGAGCTGACGGAACATGCCCTCCATGCCGAAGGTGCGCGCCTCGTCCGGAACGATGGGGACCAGGTACTTACCGATCGCCTTGTCGCGCACCAGGATGGTGAGGATGCGCACCATCGCCATGGTGGTCGACATCTCCTTGTCGCCGCTGCCTTCCAGGAGCGGCTTGAAGGCATCCAGCTCGGGGATCGGCAGCACCGCGGCATCGTCGCGACGCAGCGGCAGGAAGCCGCCGAGCCGTTCGCGGACCTCGTGCATGTACTGCATCTCGGGGCTGTCCTGCGGCGGCTTGTAGAAGGGCGCGGCGCCGATCTGGTCGTCCGAGATCGGGATATTGAAGCGGTCGCGGAAGGCCTTCAGATGCGTCTCGCCCATCTTCTTCTGCGAGTGGGTGATGTTCATACCCTCGCCGGCCACGCCCATGCCGTAACCCTTCACGGTCTTGGCCAGGATCACCGTCGGCTTGCCGTTCATGCGCATGGCCGAATCGTAGGCGGCATAGACCTTGGCCGGGTCATGGCCGCCGCGGTTCAGACGCCAGATGTCCTCGTCGGTCATGTTCGCGACCATCTCCTTGAGCTCGGGATATTTGCCGAAGAAGTGCTCGCGGGTGTAGGCGCCGCCCTTGGCCTTGTAGGCCTGGTAGTCGCCGTCGACACATTCCTCCATGCGTTTGACCAGCAGGCCCTGCTTGTCGCGCGCGAACAAGGGGTCCCAGTAGCTGCCCCAGACGACCTTGACGACGTTCCAGCCGGCGCCGCGGAAGACCGCTTCGAGCTCCTGGATGATCTTGCCGTTGCCGCGCACCGGGCCGTCGAGACGCTGCAGATTGCAGTTAACCACGAAGACCAGGTTGTCGAGACGCTCGCGCGCCGCCAAGGAGATGGCGCCCAGCGATTCGGGCTCGTCCATCTCGCCGTCGCCCAGGAAGGCCCAGACCTTGCGCTCGCTCGTGTTGACCAGCCCGCGGTCGTTCAGATAGCGCATGAAGCGCGCCTGGTAGATGGCCATCAGCGGACCCAACCCCATCGAGACAGTCGGGAACTGCCAAAAGTTGGGCATCAACCATGGGTGCGGATAGGAGGAGAGGCCGTTGCCGTCGACCTCCTGGCGGAAGTTGTAGAGCTGCTCCTCGCTGATGCGCCCTTCGAGGAAGGCGCGGGCATAGATGCCGGGCGCGGCGTGGCCCTGGAAGAAGATGAGATCACCGCCGTGATCCTTGTCGCGTGCGCGGAAGAAGTGGTTGTATCCCACGTCGACCAGGGTTGCGGAGGAGGCGAAGCTCGAGATGTGACCCCCAAGCTCGGTCGAGAGCCGGTTCGCCTGCACCACCATCGCCATCGCGTTCCAGCGCACAAAGGAGCGGATGCGTCGCTCCATGGCGCGATCGCCGGGGAAGCGTTCCTGCTGCTGAACCGGAATGGTGTTCACGTAGGCGGTGTTGGCGGTGAACGGGAGATAAGCCCCCGAGCGGCGCGCCTTGTCGATCAGTCGCTCGAGCAAAAAGTGGGCGCGCTCGACGCCTTCGTTCTCGAGCACGGCCTCGAGCGAATCGAGCCATTCCTGTGTCTCTTGGGGATCGATATCGGGCTTGTTGGTCATGATGTTTCCCGGAAGCGGTCGAAGCGGTCGGCACGGGCAAAGCGCGGATTATATCAGCGCTCGAGGTTTACAATGGTGAGAATTTGGGTGGTCAATGCATGATCGGGCGTTGGTCATGAGCCCCCGGCCTCCAGCCGTCAGCCTCCAGCCGTCAGCTTTCTGCTTCTTGCCTTCGGC
>NZ_JAABRP010000289.1 GCF_011390875.1 Thiocapsa sp. | reverse complement strand
TAATGCAATATTTTGGCTGCGGTGAGGCGCCAATGGGGTCATGGCTCGTTCCGTGCCCGGGTTCGAGCGTGAAGGTGCCGTGACCATGCGCGATACCGACGCTTTCAAAACCGCCGGAGCAAGCTCTTGTGATTTTGTCTACGTTCCGCCGCCCCGGGATGCTACCCGAGATGCTAACCGGTGAAGTAGTTGAGGACATCCATGCGCTGATGTGGGACGCCGATAATATCAATCCCATCCTCGCTCATGAGATAGAAAATGACGTGGGAGCCTTCCGGGTAGCCGCAGTATCCGTTACCGACCTCCGGACGAGGCTTCCCGAGACTTGGATTCTCCGCAAGCCAGGAGAACCGCCGGTCGATGGCTGAAAGATAGATATCGCGTTACTTGTTGATCCAGGTCTGGACCGTGTAGCGGGCGATAGCGCGCAGGTCTGCAGCAGCTCGTGGGGTAATCCGATAGCGGCCGCTCATTCCTCACGATCCATTTCGGCCAACAGACCTTGAAGGGAGTAATTCTCGACGAACTCGCCACGACGTGCCTGCGCCTCGCCTTCGGCCAGATGTTCACGCAACGCAGCCAATCTGGCGTTGTGCTCCTCCATGTGACGCAGCGCATCGCGTACCACTTCGCTTGCCGAGCCATAACGACCGGTCGCGATCTCGTTCTTGATGAAGACTTCCCAGTGTTCCCCTAGACTCAGAGAGGGGCGAAAGGGTCAGGTCTTGTAATCCTGCATTCTTGGGCTAACCTGTCTTCATGGCCAGACCACTCCGAATCGAGCTCGCCGGCGGGCTTTATCACGTCACCTCGCGCGGCGATCGCCGTGAGGCGATCTATCGCGACGATGCGGACCGGGCGGCCTGGCTGGCGGTGTTCGCGGAGGTCTGCGCACGCTTCAATTGGCGCTGTCATGCCTACTGCCAGATGACCAATCACTATCATGTCGTGGTGGAGACCGCGGAGGGGAATCTGTCGAAGGGGATGCGGCAGCTCAACGGCGTCTTCACCCAGCGGGTCAATCGTCGTCATGGCCTGGTCGGACACCTGTTTCAGGGCCGCTTCAAGGGCATTCTCGTCGAGCGCGATACCTATTTGCTTGAGCTGGTGCGTTACGTCGTCCTCAATCCGGTGCGGGCCGGCATGGTGGCCGATGCGGGTGATTGGGTCTGGAGCAGCTATCCCGCCATGCTGGGGCGGGTGCCGGCTCCGCCCTGGCTGGAGACCGACTGGGTGCTCGGGCAGTTCGGGCCCGCGCGTGCCGCGGCGCAAGCCGCCTATGCGGCCTTCGTCGCCGAGGGGGTGGGACGGTCGAGCGTGTGGGATGGACTGCGGTGCCAGGTCTTCCTCGGCACCGACGGCTTCGTCGAGCGCCACCGGGCTTTGGCGAGCGATCCGCAGCGCTTGCGCGAGGTTCCGCGTGCCCAGCGCCGCGGGCTCGCGAAGCCGCTGTCGGCGTTCGGCGATCAATCCGCGACGCCGCGCGAGGCGATGGCGCAGGCATTCCTGAGCGGTGCCTATACGATGCAGGAGATCGCCGAGCATTTCGGCGTACACTACTCGACCGTCAGTCGCGCCGTGCGCCGGTTCGAGCGCGCCGATGCCGGATCGGCCGCGCCGGAGTCGAGCCATCGGATAAGTGAATTCAGGACCCGACCATAAAGCCCACTAAAGCCCGCTCGAAAAAGCCCGCCCCAGCGGGCTTTTTTGTGTCCGGATTCAGATCTATAGTCATCCGATACGAGGGAAACCAACGACGATTAGCGGAACAGCCACCATGACGAACGCAACAAGGTACGAAGAAGACGTGGTCGCTTGGGCGTCCGAACAAGCAAGACTGCTGCGCGAAAGACGGTTCGACCTGTTGGATATTGCCCATCTCGCCGAGGAGATCGAAGACGTGGGAAAGAGTGAGCAGCGAGAGCTGACGAACCGCATGGCACTGCTCTTAGCTCTCCTGCTGAAGTGGCAGATGCAGCCCGGTCGCCGCGGAGCCAGCTGGCAGATCACCCTCAGAAACCAACGGCGAGGAATCCTGCGTAGACTGCAAGAGACCCCGAGCCTGCTTCCAAAGCTCGACGACCCCGACTGGTGGGCGGGCGTTTGGGACGACGCGACGGCACAAGCCGCGCAGGAGACCGGACTCTCGGATTTCCCCGAGACATGCCTCTGGACGCCAGATCAGATTCTCGATCCGGCTTGGTCACCAGAGTAGGCGAAACCAGCCGAAGCTGGCGGCGGGCCGAAAAGCTTCCTGCCGATGACATCGCTCATCGTGCTCGCTCAGGGTCAGCGCAAATCCCATGGATCCAAGAGTTCAACCTCGGGGATCGCCCGGAATTGACAAGATGGCAACACGAACATGGCTTGGAGGGGCGAGACTCAGTCACTCTCCGCTCACCTTTTCCGCTGGCGATGCTTACACGCAGGTGCCCTTGTGGCGGTTCCCGCCGGGGGCTGATGCGGGCGTGACATCAGCGACTGCTTCAGCCTAGACTGCTTTGGCGCCTGCATAGGGCACCCGGGCCACGACCTCGCCGCTCTCCTGGACAAGCATACGGCTCGCCCCCGGTTCCCGCCTTGTGCCCACGACGTAGAATTGCAGCGGGACGGGCATCGATAATGGGCTTGGTCGGAAGATCCCGGCTCGCCATCAACTCACCGGCAACCTACATGCAGATTCGTATCGACGTCGAAATGGAGTGCCGGTGTTCCGGCCGGACGCCGATGACCCCGGCACTGTGCATCCGCGGTTCGCTGGCGTCCGACTTCGGGCCAAACACGTCGGAGCGCTTCCAGGTCCGGACGGACGAGGTCGCCGGGCCATGACCTACTGCGTCGGTGTCAAGCTCGACGAGGGCCTGATCTTCGCCAGCGATTCGCGCACTCATGCTGGCGTGGACAACTACGCCAAGTTCTGCAAGATGACGGTGTTCGAGCGCGCGGGCGACCGGGTGCTGGTGTTGCTCAGCTCGGGCGGCCTGGCCGCCACGCAGACGGTGATCACCTTGCTGCGCCGGCGCGCCGCCGGCGAGGCGCCGCATATCTGGAGTGTCGACTCCATGTTCGACGTGGCCAACCTGGTGTCGGATGCGATGCGCGACATCGAGCGCCGCGACGCGCCCTTCCTGGAGAGCGGCGGCCTGAAGTTCAACGCGTCCTTCATCCTCGGCGGCCAGATCGGCGGTGAGGAGATACGGCTGTTCCGGATCTATGCCGAGGGCAACTTCATCGAGGCCGGCACCGACACCAACTTCCTGCAAACCGGGGAGGCCAAGTACGGCAAGCCGATCCTCGACCTGGGGGTGAGCTCCAGCGCGACGCTGGAGGACGCCACCAAGTGCGTGCTGGTGTCGTTCGACTCGACGATGCTCAGTAACCTTTCGGTCGGCATGCCGATCGACCTGCTGTGCTACGCGCGAGACAGCCTGCGGGTCACGATGAAACGCCGCTTCGGCGAGGGAGACGCCTACTTCGACGCCCTGACCCGGCAGTGGCTCGAGGGCACGCGCGAGGTCTTCCGCGCGCTGCCGCCGCTGGAGTGGTAGCGGCCGAGGCGCAGTCGCATGCACGCGGCGTTGTCTTCCGACTGACGTGCCTGCACACGCGTCCGGTTCCCGGACGCAGCCCCGGCGGATCAAAACATCGCCGTCGTGCGCTCCAAGACCCAGAAAACCGCCAAGGATCCGATGGCGTAGCTCGGGAGATGCCGAACGGCGGTCGGCAAGCGCACGGGAACGCGGCGCAGAGCGGCCGCTACCGTCAGGATGACCGCGACGCAAAGAAGCTGCCCGACCTCGATGCCGATGTTGAAGGCTGCCAGTGCTAACGGGACCTCATGTGCCGGCAGGCCGATTTCCGTCAGCGCACCGGCGAAACCGAGACCGTGAAGCAGACCGAATGTGAAGGCCATCGCCCACGGAAACCGCTGTATCCAGGTCGCGTGCCCGCGCCCGGCGCGCGTCAACTCCACGGCGACAACGAGGATAGTCAGTGCAATCAGGGCCTCGACGGGATGCGACGGGACCTTGACCAGGCCCAGCACGGCGAGCGCGAGTGTCACGCTGTGCCCGGCAGTGAATGCGGTGATGGTCCAGAACAGCCTCCGATAACCCCGCACGAGCAGGACGAGACCGAGCACGAACAGCAGGTGGTCCGGACCGCCGAGGATGTGCTCGAAGCCGAGCAGGAGATAGTCGCGCAGGACATGGAGCCGACCGGCACTCTGCGGAACGGTGAAGGTGGGTGCGTCGAGA
>NZ_JAABRP010000288.1 GCF_011390875.1 Thiocapsa sp. | reverse complement strand
CGATCACCACGCCGGCGGCGTGCGTCGAGGCGTGCCGCGGGAGCCCCTCCAGGACCCGGCAGATATTAATCAGATCGCCGATCTCCGGCTGCTCCTGGGCCAGCTTGGCCAGCTTGGGCTCCTGCTTGAGGGCTTCGTCGAGTTTGATCCCGAGTTTGTCGGGCACCATCTTGGCGATGGCGTCCACTTCCCGCAGGGGAATGTCCAGGGCGCGCCCGACATCCCGGATGACGGCGCGGGTCTTGAGTTTTCCGAAGGTGATGATCTGAGCCACGTAGTCCCCGCCGCCGTATTTCTGGACGACGTACTTGAAGACCTCCTCGCGGCCGTTGATGCAGAAATCCACGTCGATATCCGGCATGCTGGAGCGCGAGGGGTTGAGAAAGCGCTCGAAAATCAGCCCGTGAGCCAGGGGGTCGAGGTCGGTGATCCCCAGGCTGTAGGCCACCAGGCTGCCGGCCGCCGAGCCGCGCCCCGGTCCGACGGGAATGCCGTGGTCCTTGGCGAAGCGGATAAAATCGGCCACGATCAGAAAATAGCCGGGAAACTGCATTTTGTTGATGATCGCGATTTCAAACTCCAGGCGCTCGCGATAGGCGGTTTCGTCGACTGCGGGGTTCAGCGTGCGGACTTTCTGCATGACGCGCGCGTACCCCTCGCGCACCTGCTGCTCGAAGAGCGCCGCCGGCGACATGCCGGTTTCGGTGGCGAACTGGGGAAAGTGGTAGGTCTTGAAGTCGAACCCGATCTGGCAGCGCTCGGCGATGGCGACGCTGTTTTCGATCGCGCCGGGGTAGTCCCTGAAGAAGGCGGCCATCTCCTCCTGGGGTTTGAAGTATAGCTGGTCGGTGCGGAATTTGAACCGTTCGGTGTCCCGGACGGTTTTGCCGGTCTGGATGCACAGCAGGACATCGTGGGCGCGCACGTCGTCCTTGTCCAGATAATGGCAGTCGTTGCTGGCCACCAGCGGAATCGAGAGGCGGGCGCTCATGTCGCGCAGGGCCGTGTTGACCCGCTCCTGGAGTTCGATCCCGTTGTGCTGGACTTCCAGAAAGAAGTTGCCCTCGCCGAAGATCTCCAGGTAGCTTTGGGCGGCTTGGTCGGCCAGATCCAGGCGGTTTTCCCTGATGCAGCGCGGGATTTCGCCCTGCAGACAGGCGGAAAGGGCGATCAGGCCCTTGCTGTGTGCCCGCAAAACCGTCTTGTCGATGCGCGGCTTGTAGTAAAACCCCTGGAGCTGGGCAATCGAGGCCAACTGGCAGAGGTTATGGTAGCCCTCCTGATTTTGGGCCAGCAGGATCAGGTGGGTCACCCCTTTGCTGTCCAGCGGGGTTTTGTCCCGCAGGGTGCGCGGCGCCACGTAGCACTCGCAGCCGATAATCGGTTTGATGCCGGCCTGGCAGGCTTTGTCATAAAACTCGAGGACCCCGAACATGGTGCCGTGGTCGGTGATCGCCACACTGGACATCCCGAATTCGGCCACGCGCTTGAGGAGCGAATCGATGCGGATGGCGCCGTCCAGGAGGCTGTACTGGGTGTGGACATGGAGATGGACAAAGTCTGGTGGCGAAGGCATGCGGGTACCTGTATGCAACGGGGGCAAAAAGAGGGTTAACCGGCTAAAAATTCAGGCAGATAGCGATAAAGAGGTCTACATATAGCATGGTTGCGGCCTCAGCACAACAACCGATTGTGGACGGCGCCCGGCAAGGGAGTTCGGGGGGCGGACGGGCAGGGGCGGCGGAAGCAGTCGCCGAGTGCCGGGGAACCCTTCGGGGGCCGTTCCCCGATCCATCCACTTGGCGAAAAAAATCAATACCAGGGCTATTCCACGGGTTGGCCGTGGGATTGGTATCATCGCACCCGTTGGTCGAAAAAACCCCGATAAATTTTCGCGACCGGCATAATCGGTCAGCACAGGATCCTGACCGGAAGCTGGGGAACATCTGGACCGCCAATACAATCCAGTCCGTCCTTTTACTGCTATTGCATGCGTCGAACCGCCGCCAATTGAAGCCGATAGATGATCGCGCCATACATGGCAGCGGCGGTGAACAAGACCGCCTCCACCAGGTAAAAAAGGGGTTCTGAAAATAAGTTCCGTAATGTTGTGCTGAGGATGGCAAACGCCAGAACATAACCGAACACACGGCGAAGCGAATTTGAAGCGGATTCGTCCCTCCGGGAGCCCATCTCCGCGACCAGATAACCAAGCAAGGTAAAGGCCCCGATCACCTCGATGAACCTTGAAACAAACAAAATGCGTTGCAACTCGGTGAGGTTTAGAAAATCGGTTTGCAATTGCAGCACCCAGCCAGGCACCGAATCCGTTGGTTGCGACATCGATTGGCGATGAACATCTCGACGGCAGAAAGAGCTGGCCGGCCTCTACGGCGCAACTGACCGCCGTGCCAAAGCAGAGGGCCAGCAATAGCGGTTTCCACCCGCCGCGGCCATGGGCCAGCTGGAAGAAAAAACCAAGCGGGATGAACAGCAGGATATTCGTGAAGACATCGGAAGCACTGCCGGTGAAGCTGATTTGAAGGCGTGGCGGCACGTCAAACTCAAACGGGATAAGGGTTACCACGGCCACCACGATGGTCATGTAAACCAGCAGCGCATAGCCCAGGGCGGATTGTTTATGATAAAGTCGGTTCACGCTGCATGCATATTTTTTTGGTGTTGGAATGTGACGCTGCGACCGAATGCAGTTGGCTGATTTGAACACGGTGGTTGACCGGAAATCAGGACCATTGTTTTTATCATTCATTTGTGAAAAACTTCACGTATTATTTTTTTCAGATCGCCGGAACCAGGGGGAGGAAACCATGAGGATTGAAAAAGTCGGCCTGCTATCGGTCCTTGGCATATGGAAGTCAAAACAGCCAG
>NZ_JAABRP010000287.1 GCF_011390875.1 Thiocapsa sp. | reverse complement strand
TGTTCAAAGGGGAGTGGGTGACATTTTCGGAGGTGGCGGAAAAAACCGTTGCGCCCAAAACCCCGGAAAAAGAAGCGCCTCAAAGCCCCCCAATGCAGCGACCGCAAGAGGAACAGAATAAAGAAGAGCTCAGCCTCTGGGAACGCTTTCTAAATGGCAGCCTAAAGCATTTTTAAGGCTATATTAATATTTTGATGCCCTGACTATGATATCGAGGATGGATGTTAACGCCCTCGCGCCCGGAAAACATTCGGATCTGGCGCAATTCGTCGGACATCCAAAGCCCGTTATTCTGTCCCATTCAACCCTGACTGAAGATAGCGATTCTTTATCATGGATCTGAATTCACGAATATTGTCGATATCTTCCCTCATGAAATCATATACGTATTGATTGTCGATCTCTCCATATAGATGGACCAGTCGATTTCGAAATTTAGCCATCTGCTGTAATTTTTGGCTTAGTTCACCAGGTACGATATTCATTTCTTCCAAAATTTTGAACGAATCCGCATAATCTTTCGGAGCCCTGAAGCGTTCGGATGCGATGATATGATTGGCAATATCAAGACAACATTCAATGCTTACCTGAAGGTAATATTTTGCACTGCCGATTAAAATTTTATCTTTTAAAAACGCCTCTGATGAAATGGAGCCGATTTCCTTGAGTAATAAAAGAAATTCATCTAATGCAATAAGCTTTTCAGCAATTTTTTGTGAAGAAACCATATCACCGATTGTTCCTTATTAAAAAGGAACGCTATTTATTCCCAAAATAAACGAGTTCATAATTTCGTATCACAGGTAAGAAATCAAAATATGTCATACGAACACGCGTTTCGAATTCAATTCGCTTCTGCTCATTTTGCGAAAATATCAGAATCCCGGATGTAATAATATCGCCTTGAAGGGTCAGCGGAAGATAATTGATAATACGAACTTCAGATGGAACAATATGTTCCAGCGATTGATCCATGGACAAGGAGAGTGATAGTTCTAGATCAAGAGATGACTTTCGATTCAGACAATCAATATAAATAGCCACATCAAGATCGCTGAATGGATGGTTGGTCTCTTTAGCGAAACTGCCGTACAAGTATGCAAACTGGACGGGTGTATCGCTAAAAAGTGCTGAAGCGACATCCTGGACTTTCGCCTTGACGGATTTCATTGCGGCATGATCTTTCAATGCATCAACATCCCCCATGTTCTTTTACTCAACCGCCCATTATCCTTTAAGCCCTTCGCGCCTTGCCTTTTTCCCATCAGACGTAGCTATCAATGTAAGCGATGCAATCATTCATGTCAATCCATGACTAAACTGAACGATTGTCGAGCTTGCCGCAGATGCAAGGAAAATGGTTTTTCGCTATAGTCGCATAGCCTATTATCAAATCACCTTCGAAAGCCGCTTCAACGAAAACATCCCATCCAATCCTTTCACTGCTCTCGGTTTTTTCTCGTGCCGGGACTGGAACAGATGTCTGAACTGCCGATAGGTGCCTGAAACGAACTCCCGCGACCCGGAGTGTATTGCATTTTTTCGGGAGGTTAAGCGAACACCTGTGTGATTATTGGGGGACGGCAATTATAAGCGCTTAATTTCAC
>NZ_JAABRP010000286.1 GCF_011390875.1 Thiocapsa sp. | reverse complement strand
GATCGCCGCGGCACGAGACCCCATCCTGATGGCCAGCGCCATGCGCAAGGGCATCGAGGCCGGACGCGAGGCGTACCTTGCCGGGCGCATGGCGCCGAAGCGGTTCGCCTCGGCGTCTTCGCCGATCGAAGGGTTGTTCTTCCAGCACTGAACCGCGTCTCGAGCGGACTGCGATGGTCGCTGTGGGGAGGGCGTCCGCGGCTACGACCGAGGTTCGTGCCGGACGCGGTTCAGAATTTTGAATCCAATGGTTAGGTCATTTCCGGGAAAAGGTCTACGGCCTGTAGGGGCGAATCTATTCGCCCCATGTCTACCGGACATGCGCAATCGGGATGCCCGTTCACGGAAATCGCCTCAGAGCGCTTTGACCGCGAACGCGGTTGCCGAGAGGCCAGTTGTAGAGACCTCATGACCGCCGAGACGACGCCCAAATTCCTGCGCCCCATCCGGAGCTTCGTCCTGCGCGAAGGTCGTTTGACCTCCGCGCAGGAGCGCGCCTTTCGAGACCTTTGGCCGCGCTACGGGGTGGATTGGACGCCCGACACGCCGATCGACCTCGCGGGGCTCTTTGGAAACGCGCACCCCGTCGTCCTCGAGATCGGGTTCGGCAACGGCGATTCGCTCGCCGAGATGGCCGAGCAGGATCCGCAGAGCAATTGGCTCGGGATCGAGGTGCATCGCCCCGGTGTCGGGCACCTGCTGCTCGAGATCGAGCGGCGCGGGTTGACCAATCTGAGGTTGATTCGACACGACGCGGTCGAGGTGCTCGCCCGTGGCATTGCGCCCGGCAGCCTGGAGCGCGTTCAGCTCTTCTTTCCCGATCCCTGGCCGAAACGCCGTCATCACAAGCGACGCATCCTGTCGCCCGAGCTGATCGGGCTCCTCGCGCACGCCCTGCGCCCGGGCGGTGTCTTTCACGCGGCGACCGATTGGGAGCCCTACGCCGAGCAGATGCTGGAGATCTTGGAAGCGTCCTCGGAAACCTTCGAGAATCTCGCCGGCCCCGGTGGCTTCTCGCCCCGCCCGGCATCACGTCCGTTCACTCGCTTCGAGCAACGCGGCGAGCGTCTCGGCCATCGGGTCCGCGACCTGATGTTTTCCAGGCGCTGATACCGGGGCGCCGATGTCAGGACTCAGACTCGACGGAATCCGATCGCGCGCCCTCGGGCCGCTCGATCTCACGGTCGCTGCGGGCGAGCTGGTCTTCGTGTCGGGTCCGTCCGGCTCGGGCAAGAGCCTTCTGCTGCGCGCCGTCGCCGACCTGGATCCACACGAGGGCGAGGTCTGGCTCGGCGAGGCGCCGCGCTCGGGCATCGCCCCCGCGACCTGGCGTCGGCGGGTCGGTCTTCTCCCTGCGGAAGCCTTCTGGTGGGCCGAGACCGTCGGGGAGCATCTGCCGGTCACCCGGAGCACGCATGCGGATCAGGCCACGTCAACGCTTCCCCCGGCCATCCTGCGTCTGCCCAAGCCCCTTCGTCGCCCGCCCGGACGCGTCTCGAACCACCCTGCCCTGCCGGACCCCTCGACCATCACCGACTGGCTGGTCCACCTCGGCTTCACACCCGACGTCCTCGCCTGGTCGGTGACGCGCCTCTCGACGGGCGAGCGTCAACGCCTGGCGCTGGTGCGCCTGCTCGCACAAACACCCGAGGCGCTGCTGCTCGACGAGGCCACCGCCAACCTGGATCCGAGCAACGGCGCACGCGTGGAATCCGTCGTCGAGACCTATCGCAAGAGGCAAGGTGCGGCCGTACTCTGGGTCAGTCACGACCCGGAGCAACGCCGGCGGATCGGTGGGCGCTCGCTGGTCATCCGCAACGAGCGTCTGGAGCCCGAAGCGTGACCCTCATTTATCTAAGCCCCTTCGATCTGGGACTGGCCTCCATCCTGGTCCTCCTGCTCGCAGCCATGTCCTGGCGGCTGCGCCTCGGGATCGAGCGGCGAGTCCTGATCGCGGCGGCGCGCAGCACGGTCCAGCTCATGCTCGTCGGACTGGTGCTGAAGGTGCTCTTCGCCCAGACCAGCCTGCCGCTGATCGGGCTGATGGCCCTGGTGATGCTCTCGGTTGCCGGTTACGAGGTGATGCAGCGCCAGAAGCGACGATACCGCGGCGTCTGGGGTTACGGGATCGGCGCACTCTCGATGTTCCTCTCGGCCTTCACCGTCACACTGCTCGCCTTGACCGTCATCATCGGCGTCGAACCCTGGTATCAGCCGCAGTATCTGATCCCGCTGCTCGGCATGCTGCTCGGCAATACCATGAGCGGGATCGCCATCGCGCTCGACAGCCTGACCCGCCAAGCCTGGGATTCGCGCGGACGCATCGAGGCACGCCTGCTCGCCGGCGGTACTTGGGACGACGCCATCGAAGAGGTGCGTCGCGACGCCCTGCGCTCCGGCCTCATCCCCATCATCAACGCCATGGCCACCGCCGGCCTGGTCAGCCTCCCCGGCATGATGACCGGCCAGATCCTCGCCGGCAGCCCGCCGATGGAAGCCGCCAAATACCAGCTCCTCATCATGTTTCTCATCGCCGCCGGCACCGGCCTCGGCTCGATGGCCGCCGTCTGGATCGGCTCGCGCCGTCTGTTCGACGACCGCCAACGGCTTCGCCTGGACCGGCTCGCCGCGGCGAACCGGTCGAGTTGAGAAAACCGTTTCCTCGTCCTATGGGCAAGCGTTCTCCGGGTCACATGCCGGGCCCGTAGGGACGAGCGAGAGTTAGGTCCACCGAGCTCTGAGCCGCCAAGCGCCGCTCAAAAAGGGTCGGATACGCTTGATCTCGCGGCAGCGCCTCCCCCAGCCATCCCAGATAGAGTTGATCGCTGTGATGGGACGAGCCATTCGCTCCGAAAGCACGCTACCGCATTGGTTTGAGGTCGATCTTTGGATACGCCTTACGTGAGGAGCCGAGCACGGACCCGTACGCACGGTTCTTTGGGAAGACTGGAAGACCTGGCCCCAGCCCTTCTGACCCGATCTTGGGCGGTCGGCTGGAGGCGTTCGTTGGCCAATTTGTCTTACTCGAATTCTGACCGACTAAGTCCAGATTGGCGGATTATCGACAATAATGTTCCTGTCCGAATTTCTTTATGATCGGGAACCGGAACCGTGATGGTGGTTGCCGGAAGCTGTTTTTGCATTACGATGTGACTTCCGCGTTGGCGCACTTTCACGAATCCGTGATTTTCGAGGATTCCACAGATATCCTTTCCGGAGAAAACCTTCAGCTTAACCAACTGCGATCTCTAATTGGGTTATATAGACCTCTTTGTGCAATCGTGTGCCGATTTCCTCTTCTGACGCGGTTTCAAAAAAGAGTTCTAGAGCCTCTCTTAGATTATCTCTTGCCTCGGCAATTGAATCTCCTTGGCTAGCGACATCTACTTCCGGGCACAAAGCGACATAGCCGTCATTCTCCTTTTCTATGATCGCAGTCAGCTGTCTGTTCATGTGTTACCTCTCTGGGATTCCTCTTTCTTCGCCCAACCAAAAGGCTAAAGCGGCGCGCACCCTTGATGAGCTTGCAAACTAGCACGACGCCCGTGGCACGCTCTCGCCTTTGAGCCAAGGGTTAGGCATTCGTAGCCTTCTTTACTGCCGGGAAAGGGGTTTCACGCGGAAACCGTGGTCGGGAAGTAAGCCGGGTCCTTGCCGACGATTAGGCAGACGTTTGCTTTATCAGTTGTCCGCCTGGTTTCCCGGCGGTGCCGCAATATCTCCGCCATGCGTCGGTTCGTTCCCGGCTCCTCGCAGAACCGGACTTGGAGTGTTACACCATCCGGCTCCCAGCCCGAGTCTTCCGCAGAGGAACAGGGGAGCGATCCGGCGCCCTGTCGACTCCGCACACGCGGGCATCCGACGCGGCGCAGCGCTTTCCGCGCACCGCCCAAGGGCGGGCACGCCGTCTGCGTGAAACGCGCGAGTGTCGTTGCCACGGGCAGAATCCTCTCGGTGTAGGGCCGTGATCCACTCTTGCGTTGTCTCGGGCCGCCACCCCTTTGCTCGACCCGCATTACCGGGCGTCACAGCTCGTATGGGTAGCTCCGACTTCCGCGCACCACCGCCCGTGTTCTTGCTTTCTACACTTGTTCACGGGTGCCCGCCTCCGGCGGACCGATGCGCGGATCTCCCTGGTTACCGCGTGCTCTCGATGTCAGGCTCGATACGGCCTCGGACCCCGGGGAGTACCCGTGCCACTCGCCAGGGCGCGACACGGATTGTTGCCTGCCGGAGGGACAAACCCGTCGGCACTCTCCAACCAAATTTTCGGGGCTCAACACCTTCAAGGTCGGCTCCACCCGTTACCTTTGCACCTCGCCTGCTGTCGTGCCTACGCATCGACGCGCCTGTTGCCAGTTGCGCCGCAAGGCTCGATACCGGGCTCGTGGCTGGCGATTACCCGGGCGGGAGTTCCACCCGCTAGAACACGCGGCCTTGCCAGGCCGCACTGTCCCCGGATCTGACACCCGGGCCGGGTCCATTTCATCCCGGGAGGATTTTCTCGACGGTCTTCTCGATAAGGG
>NZ_JAABRP010000285.1 GCF_011390875.1 Thiocapsa sp. | reverse complement strand
GCGTGGACCGGCGGGTTGGCGTCGTCGAAACCCCACTCGTACGCCGGAATTTGGCCGTTCGGGTGCAGATAGCGATCCGAGAGCATCAGCTCGATCTGATGCTTCGCGAAGTCGACATCCAGCAGGGCCAGGGCCGGGCAGTGATAGGCCAGGTCCCAAGCGGCGAACCAGGGATATTCCCAGGCATCGGGCATGGAGATGATGTCGTGCGCCTTGAGATGGCGCCAATGGCGGTTGCGTCCCTGCCGGCGGGATTCGGGTGGCGGGAGCTGATCGCCGCTGAGCCAGCGTTCGACGTCGTAGTGATAGAACTGCTGGGTCCAGACCATGCCGGCGAGGGCTTGGCGGAGGATGCGGTGGTCCGTCGCGCTCGCCTCGGGCAGGAGATCGTCGTAGAAGACGGTGGTCTCGGACTGGCGGATGGAGAGCGTGCGCTCGCTGCGCGCGAAGGGTTGGGTGAGCGGCTCGGCGCTGAGCACCAGATCGACCATGGCGTGCTGTTGCGGGCCGACGGTCCAATGGCTCCAGGCCGCGCATTTGGTCCCGATGAGCGCCGGATTGACCGCTGCCGTGTCGCCCTGAACCACGCGACGGTGGAAGGCGTCCTTGACGTAGGGAGACGGGTTGGGGCTGCCCCAGAGCAGCTCTGCGTTGGAGAGGTTCTCGGTGAAGAGTAGCGCCGCGGGATAGGTGCCGTAGAGGTGATAGGTGCCGAGCGTCGGATGCTCCGCCTCGACCGCCCAAGCGGCGCCGTCCGGGGCGGTTGCCGCCCGCAGCACCGGAGGCTCTGCGCCCTCGTCCCATGACCAGGTGTTGCGGAACCAGAGGGTCGGCAAGAGATGGATCTCCGCGGCATCCGGGCCGCGGTTCTTCAGATAGATCCGGATATGGATCTCGCTCGGCCCGGCCTTCGCGTAGAAGACGTCGACGTCCCAATAGCGCTGCGCATCGAAGCAGCCGGTGTCGGTGAGCAGGTAGGGCGGATCCTCGCGAGAGCGCCGGGCGTTCTCCTCGATCAGCGCGCGGTAGGGGAAGGGCGCCTGCGGATACTTGTAGAGATAGCGCAGATAGCTCGCCGTGGGCAGGGCGTCGCGATAGAACCAGCACTCCTTCACATCCTCGCCGCGATTGCCCTGCGGTCCGGTGAGCCCGAAGGCGCGCTCCTTCAGGAAGGGGTCGCGTGCGTTCCAGAGTGCGAGCGCAAAGCAGAGTCGCTGCTCGCGATCGCAGATGCCGCCGAGCCCGTCCTCGTTCCAGCGATAGACGCGCGAGCGGGCCTGCTCATGCGTGAAGTGGTCCCAGGCATTGCCGTCGGCGCTGTAATCCTCGCGCACCGTTCCCCAAGCGCGCTCGGCGAGATAGGGCCCCCAGAGACGCCAGTCGGCGGCTCCGCGGCGTGCCTCTTCCAGACGTTCGCGCTCGGCGTTGCTCGGGCCTTCGCTCACGTGAGTCTCCTGAGGCAAGAACGATTCAAAAACAACCGAAACACGTAGGATGGGTAGAGCGAAGCGAAACCCATCCAGCTCGCGCCAAGGGCATCAGACCGAGACCCGGCAACGCGGCGGTTTGGAGGATGGGTTTCGCTGACGCTCTACCCATCCTACGCGTTCATCAAGGTCTTCACCTTTTTTCTGAACCGTCACTTAGTGATTTACCCTATTGCGACCCGGATGCGTTCCAGCTGCGTCCAGGCATCCAGGATACAGGCGACCGACCAAGCTTGCGCGGGGCAGCCGCGCGGATGGTGCGGCGGGTCGCCGTCGAAGATCTCGCTCACGGTCCCCAGTCCGGCGTCGCGAAGATGATCGGCGATCGGGGCGAGCCGTGCTTGGGCCGCCGCCGCATTTCCGGTCACCCGGTATTCCGCGAGGGCATAGTGTCCCAGCAGCCAGGCCCAAACCGTGCCCTGATGGTAGGCCGCATCGCGACTCCAGACATCTCCTTCATAACGACCCCGATAGTCGGGGTCTTCTTGCGCCAAGGTGCGCAGGCCGAAGGGACAGAGTAGATGACGCGCGCAGACCTCGACGACCGAGGCTTGGGCGGGCGTGTCGAGGGGCGAGTGTGTCAGGCTGACCGCGAAGATCTGATTCGGGCGAATGCGCGCGCCTTCGCCATCCGAGCCTTCCGGGCCGTCGAGGACATCGTAGAGGCCCGAGCCATCCGGGCGCACGAATCGGGCAAAACCCGCCCGCGCTCGATCCGCTGCGCTGCGGTAGCGCTGCGAATCGCGACCCAGACGCTCGGCGAAATCGGCCATCACTCGCAGCCCGTGATACCAGAGCGCATTGATCTCCACCGGCTTGCCGATCCTCGGCGTCACCACCCAATCGCCGACCTTCGCATCCATCCAGGTGAGCTGTACACCCGGCTCGCCGGCATGGATTAGGCCATCCGCCGGGTCCAGGCCGATCCCGTAGCGGGTGCCCTCGCGGTAGTGCGTGACGATCGACGCCAGGATCGGAAACACCCGGGCGAGCGCGCTGAGGTCATCGGATGCCGCGATGTAGGCGTGCCAGGCGTCGATGTACCAGAGTGCGGCATCGACCGTGTTGTAGACGGGCGTTTCGCCGGCACCGGGGAAGCGGTTCGGCAGCATGCCGAGGTCGACGAATCCGGCGAAGGTCTCCAGGATGCGCTTGGCGATCTCGGGTCGACCGGTCGCGAGTGTGAGTCCGGGCAGGGCGATCATGGTGTCGCGACCCCAGTCGCCGAACCAGGGGTAGCCGGCGATGACGGACATGCCTTTGGTCTGCGGTTGCCGAGCGGGCAGGGCGCCGATCGGCCGCTCGATCAGGAAGCTCTCGGCTGCGAGGATGAGTTGATCTGTCCACGCCGGGACGTCCGGGAGCTGGTTGTGATGTGTCCGTGCGGTCTGAAGGAGCGCGCGATCGTGCTGCCGGAAGCGCTCCAACGCCTGCTCGGGATTCGGCACCGGGGCGGTCTTGGCGTCGAGTGCGACCGTCGCCAACACACCGCACCATGCGGTTGTGCTCAGGGACAGCTCGGCGAAACCGACTCGCAAGAGGTCTTGCTGATCCGGCAGCCCGCGTTCGTGCTCGATCGGCAAGGCGAAGTGTTCCATCCAGGCGCGGTCGATCCCCATGTGTCCGCCGACGGCGATCAGGTCAATGTCGTGTCCGTCGGCGCATCTGGCCGTCACGCGCGTGTCGCCGTCGATGGTCAGGATCGGATCGAAGTCGCCTTTGTGTCCGATGTGGTGATGGTCGTGATCGGCGAGCAGCAGGGCGATGCGCACGCGCGGCGAGGCGCCCGGACGACCTCTCAAGAGCCGAAAAACCGACCAAACGCTGTCCTCGCCCCGCGGCATCCAAATGCGGTGCTCGACCAAGAGATCGCCGCAGGCCCAATTCCATACCGGCATGCGCCCGTCGAGACGAAAGGAGTCGATCAGGCCATGGCCGTCCGGCTCGACACAGCCGTCGGCCCAGCGGTTGGTGAAGAGGGGCCACTGCCGCTCCCCGTCGATCAGGGTCGCGTCGAGCTTGGCGACCTGCAGGCGGCGGCCGAGCGGCGGATCGATCGTTGCGGTCAGGAGGCCGTGATAGCCGCGGGTCAGGCTGCCGGCGACCGTGCCCGCGGCGTAGCCTCCGCGGCCGTTGGCGATCCACCACTCGCGACGTTCGGCCTGGTTCAGGTCAGCTGCTGGTGTGGTCATGGACGAACACTCGGACCGGTCGATAGGTGACGATTCAGAAACGAGATGAACACCTTGATGAACCGGTAGGATGGGTAGAGCGTCAGCGAAACCCATCCTCCAAACCGCCGCGTTGCCGGGTTTCGGTCTGATGCGCTTGGCGCGGGCTGGATGGGTTTCGCTTTGCTCTACCCATCCTACGTGTTCCGGTTGTTTTTGAATCGTGCCTAGGGTTGTCGAAGGAGTGCAAATCCGGCACGCGAGTCCACAGTTGCAAGCATGATTCCCCGCCATCTTGCGACACCTCTCGAGCATCGCCTCAACCGGTTTCCGGCTGTCGCCTTGCTCGGTCCTCGTCAGGTCGGAAAGACGACCTTGGCCGAGTCGTGCCGCGCGGCCGACGGTGCACTCTACCTGGATCTGGAGAATCCGTCCGATCTCGACAAGCTGTCGGATCCTCGCGGTTACCTAGAGGGGTGTCGCGGTCGTCTCACGATCATCGACGAGCGAACGTCAAGAAGCGCCTCGTCAAATCGCCGAAGGTGTACGTGCGCGACAGCGGGCTCGACGAGCTGCCCGGCAATCGCCTCTGGGCTGTCGCGATCATAAGGCGATAAGGCGGCCTCGCGCTCGACGTCCCGATGTTTCAATCACGGCCAACGCGCGTGGGTCAAAGATGTAGCGCTCGGATCGCGTCGGAATCGACGATGTGCAGATGCATCCGATCGTCGCCCTTGTCGCACGCGGCGGCAAAGGCATCTCTTATCCCATCCGCATCCGTAGTCGAGAGTCCATCCAAGCCGATCACCAACCTGAACCGATTCATCCTCGCGCCATCGCGGTCGATCCGTCCCGACAGGGTCCACGTCTGAATGTCGCGATTCACGTCGTCAACCGACACCCCTTCGACCAAATAGAACAGCAGTCGACCGCCGATCGCGATC
>NZ_JAABRP010000284.1 GCF_011390875.1 Thiocapsa sp. | reverse complement strand
GGTCGCCAAGCATGTGAAGGTGGTGCAGAGCGGGCAGGGTGCCGACGAGGTCTTCGCCGGCTATCACTGGTATCCGCCGATGCTCGGCAGCACCGATCCGGTCGGCGATTATGCGCAGGCCTTCTGCGATCGCACGCACGAGGACTACCGTCGCGCGGTCGATCCGCGGTTTCACGGCGAAGACGCGAGCCGTGCCTTCATCGCCGCGCATTTCGCCCGCGCCGGTGCGGATGCGCCGGTCGACAAGGCGTTGCGGATCGATCAGCAGATCATGTTGGTCGACGACCCGGTCAAGCGCGTCGACAACATGACCATGGCGTGGGGCCTGGAGGCGCGCGTACCCTTCCTGGACCATGAGCTGGTCGAGCTGGCCGCGCGCATGCCTGATCGGCACAAGCTCTGCGACGAGGGTAAAGGCGTGCTCAAGGCGATCGGACGACGGCTCATCCCGACCTCGGTCATCGATCGGCCCAAAGGCTACTTCCCGGTGCCCGCGCTCAAGTATCTGCGCGGCGATGTCTTGGCGACCGTGCGCGATTTGCTGCATTCGCCGCGCGCCCGCGAGCGCGGTCTTTTTCAGCCGGCCTACATCGACACCCTGCTGGCGGCGCCGGACGATCATCTGACCCCGCTGCGCGGCTCCAAGCTGTGGCAGGTCGCGTTGTTGGAGATGTGGTTGCAAGAGCAAGGGGTCTGAGACCAATGAGCAGAGATCGGATGCGTCATCGACTCGAGCGCAGTCGTGCTCCGTCGCTCAAGAACTGGGACCGCCAACCGCGCGCGGATCAGGCGCTCGCACAGCCCGCGATCGTCGACTGCGGCTGGGGGCGGCTGCTCTTCGGTCAGACCTTCTCGGACCCCAAGGCGCTCGCCGAGGCGCTCCGCGAGGAGCACCGCGGCAAGCGCGACGTGGCGCTCTATCTGAGCGACCCCCACGTGGTGCTCTCCTACGCGCCGCGGGATCTGTTCCTGGACCCCTCCCACACCTTCCGCCTCTGGCTCGAGCGCTATCAGTGCTCGCCGCGTCGGCCGAAAGGCTTTCACGTGCGCTTGCTCAACAGTCGCGACGACGCCGAGGCGATCCACCGGCTCTATGTCACCCGTCGCATGGTCCCGCCCAGTACCGACTTTATCTCGGCGCAGCGCACCTCCAAGATCTTGACCTACTGGGTTGCCGAAGAGGAGCAGGACGGCCGTATCGTGGGTGCGGTGACCGGCGTGGATCATGTCGCGGCCTTTGCAGACCCCGAGAACGGCGCCAGTCTCTGGGCCCTCGCCGTCGATGCTCAGGCCCCTTATCCGGGTGTGGGCGACGCACTGGTGCGACAGGTGATCGAGTATTATCAGGCCCGCGGTCGCGGCTTTCTGGACCTGTCGGTCATCCACGACAATACCCAAGCCATCCGGCTCTATCGCAAGCTCGGCTTCGAGCGGATCCCGGCCTTCGCGCTCAAGAACAAGAACGCCTTCAACGAGCCGCTCTTCATGGGTCAACAGCCCGAGGCCAAGCTCAATCCCTACGCGACCATCATCGTCAACGAGGCGCGCCGGCGCGGGATCGCCATCGAGGTGCTCGACGCGGAGGGCGGCTATTTCGCCCTGGTGCTCGGCGGGCGCAGGATCGTCTGTCGCGAGAGTTTGAGCGAGCTGACCAGCGCCGTGGCCATGAGCCGCTGCGACGATAAGGCGGTCACCCATCGGCTGTTGCGCAATGCCGGTCTGCGGGTCCCGGAGCAGACCCGTTTCGAGGCGTTGGATCAGGCCGAGGCGTTTCTCTCCAAGCTCGGCCGCGTGGTCGTGAAACCCGTGCGCGGCGAGCAGGGTGCCGGGATCAGTGTCGACGTGCGCGATCCCGAAACCCTCGAGCGTGCGATCGCGGCGGCGCGGCGGGTCTGTGACCAGGTGATCCTGGAGGAGTATGTCGCGGGCGATGATCTGCGCATCATCGTGATCGACAACAAGGTCGTCGCCGCCGCGATCCGTCGCCCGGCGCAGGTGACCGGAACCGGTCAGCACAGCGTGCGTGACCTGATTCAGGCTCAGAGCCGACGCCGCCGCGCGGCAACGGGCGGGGAGAGCAGCATCCCGATGGACGACGAGACCAAGCGTTGCGTCGTCTCCGCCGGCTACGATCTGGAGGCGATCCTGCCGATGGGAGAGGTGCTCACGGTGCGCAAGACCGCGAATCTCCACACCGGCGGGACCATCCACGATGTGACCGCGCAGCTCAATCCCGTCCTCGCCGAGGCCGCCGTTGCCGCGGCGCGGGCGTTGGCGATCCCGGTCACCGGGCTCGATTTCCTTGTGCCTTCGGTGCGCGGGACCGATTATGTGATTATCGAGGCCAACGAGCGGCCCGGCTTGGCCAATCACGAGCCTCAACCGACCGCCGAGCGTTTCGTCGACCTGCTGTTTCCTCAGACCGCCGCCCGGGAGTCTATGTTTTGAAGTTGCCTGCCATCGATACGCGCTACCTGGTCGAGATTCTGCTCAAGCTGCTGCATACGCCCAGCCCGTCCGGATATACGGATCGCGTGGTCCATCTCGTTTGCGAGGAGCTCGAACGCTTGGAGGTCCCCTTCGAGCTGACCCGCCGGGGCGCCATCCGCGCGACGCTTAAAGGCGAGGTCTCCCAGCCCGATCGCGCGGTCGTGGCCCATATCGATACACTCGGCGCCATGGTGAAGGCGCTCAAGGAGAACGGCCGTCTGCAGTTGGTCCCGGTCGGGCACTGGAATGCGCGCTTCGCCGAGGGCGCGCGTGCGACGCTCTTCACCGACAACTGCCAATGGCGCGGCACCATCTTGCCGCTCAAGGCATCGGGCCACACCTTCGCGCCCGAGATCGACAATCAGCCCGGCGGCTGGGATTTTGTGGAGTTTCGTATCGACGCGCGCGTGCGCGACATCGCCGACCTCCTGCGTTTGGGCGTGCATGTCGGTGACTTCCTGGCGATCGACACCAGCCCCGAGATCACCGATACCGGCTTCATCAACTCTCGCCATCTCGACGACAAGGCCGGCACCGCGGTCCTGCTCGCGGCGATCGAGGCGGTGCGCCGCGAGGGGCTCGAGCTGCCGGTCGACTGTCATCCGCTCTTCACCATCTCCGAGGAGGTGGGGTCCGGCGCGTCGGCCGCGCTCCAGCAGGATGTCGCCGAGATGCTGACCATCGACAACGGAACGACCGCGCCGGGGCAGAATTCGAGCGAATTCGGCGTGACCATCGCCATGGCGGACGAGGTCGGCCCCTTCGATTATCACCTGACCCATCGCATCATCCAGCTTTGCCAGGAGTTCGCGATCCCGCATCAGCGCGATGTCTTCAAGTACTATCGCTCCGACAGCGCCGCGGCCCTGACGGCCGGCAACGACGTGCGCACGGCGCTCGTGACCTTCGGCATCGATGCCTCGCACGGCTACGAGCGCATCCACTTCGATGCGTTGGAATCGCTCGCCCGGCTCGTGAGCGTTTACATGCAGGGCCCGCCCCTGTTCAGTCGCGATCGCTTCGAGATGGGTCCGCGCACGGGCTTCCCGATCCAGCCCGGTTGAGACGCGGATAAGTCGACGCGGGCAAGACGATGCTGCACGCCCTGACCTTGATCCTGCTGTGCCAGCTCGCCGGCGAGACCGTCGTCTTGCTGACCGGTTTGCCCGTGCCGGGACCTGTTCTCGGGATGTTGCTCCTGTTGGGGTGGCTGTTTCTGCGCGGCGGGATCTCGGAGGAGGTCGGGCGCACGGCCGATACGCTGCTCGCACATTTCTCGCTCTTGTTCGTCCCGGCCGGGGTCGGCGTCATGCTTCACTGGGAGCGTCTTCAAGGTCAATGGCCGGCGATCGCCGCGGCGCTGCTGCTGGGCACACTCCTCACGCTGGCGGTCACCGCATTGACGATGGCCGGCGTGCAGCGGCTCCTCGCGACGGTCAGCCGGCGTCGGCGGGATGCCGCCGGTGACTGAAACACCCTTTACCGAGATTTGGGTCTATCTCTCGGCCTCGCCGCTGCTCTGGCTGTCGGCGACATTGGTCTGCTATCTGGCGGCCGATCGGCTCTACCGGTTCGGGCGCGGGAGCCCGCTCCTGAATCCGGTCGCGGTGGCGGTCGCGCTCTTGATCGGGATCCTGACGCTCACCGGGACGCCCTACGCGGTCTATTTCGACGGGGCGCAGTTCGTCCACTTCCTGCTCGGGCCGGCGACGGTCGCGCTGGCCATTCCGCTGTATCGACAGCGCCAGCGGCTCGGCGCCCTGGCCGTACCGATCGGTGCGGCCCTGTTGGTCGGGGTGCTGACGGCGAGCGTGAGTGCGATTGGGCTTGCGGCTTGGCTCGGTGCCGATACCGCCACTCAGATCTCTCTGGCCCCCAAGTCCGTCACGGCTCCGGTGGCGATGGGCATCTCGGAGAAGCTCGGCGGGATCCCGTCGCTCACAGCGGTTCTGGTGGTCAGCACCGGCATCGTTGGCGCGGTCTTCGGCACGGGCGTGCTGAGGCTGCTGCGGATTCGCGACGATGCGGTCAAAGGGGTCGCCATGGGCGTGACATCGCACGGCATCGGCACCGCGCGTGCGTTCCAGGTCAGCCCGACCATGGGTGCCTTCTCGGGTCTTGCGATGGCCCTGTCGGCCTTT
>NZ_JAABRP010000283.1 GCF_011390875.1 Thiocapsa sp. | reverse complement strand
CGAGATCGGCTCCTAGTTTCCCGATCATCGTTCATCATGGGAGAGCGCGCGTCAATGTCCTATTTTGGATAAAGATCGCCCCTCGATAGCCACTCGCGCGGCTCCATGCTCGAAGAGCCGGAGATACGTGCGGTTGCGACGTGACTGACGACCCGAGCGCGCCGACGATCGTTACCGCACCATCGGTCGCGCCGGCCCGGAACACTCACTCTTCGGCCCGTTATCTCCGGGCGATGCTGCCTGACGAGCACAGGCCGCTGAGATCAGGCCGCAGCTGTTCGAATCCCTGCCGCGGATTCCGCGCCTTGACCTCACCTGGCACCACAGCTATCGTATTCATTCAGTCTATGCCTAACGATCAGCGGCGCTTGGCGTTCCCGCTCGTTACAGAGAAATCGGAGCCGCCGTGCGATGACGGAATGGTTGTTGTCGACAGTTCGCGACAATGTTGAAATCCCGCGGCAGACGTTTCCGCGATTGCCGGAAAAATCGGTTATCTCGACCGCGAAACCGAGCGTGCCGATATTGCCTTCATCGGTGCAGGGATCACCCTTGGTGCGCTGATTGGCGCGATGACACTGAACGTCGGCTCGATACCGCTGACACTGTCCACGGCCGGCGGCGTGCTTCTGGTCGGTTTGCTCTTTGGCTGGCTGCGCTCTGTCCGGCCTGCGTTTGGTCGGGTGCCGCGGGCGACGACCTGGTTCATGAGCTCGATCGGCCTGAACATGTTCATTGCCGTTGTTGGTCTTAGCGCTGGCCCCGGCGTCATTGACGGGCTGAAAGAACTGGGGTATGTGTTTGTGCTGTGGAGCATCGCTGCAGCGGCCGTGCCCATGCTGCTATCAATCTATATCGGGAAATATCTATTCCGTTTCGATGATGCAATCCTGTTCGGTTGTTGTGCGGGTTCACGCACCGCTGCCGCCGCGCTCAGCATGATTACAGACAAGTCGCAAAGTGACGTGCCAGCCATTGGCTATTCCGTCGCTTATGCGACATCAAGCATTATCCTGACACTCTTCGGTATCGTCATCGTGCTGATCCGTTGAGTGCAGGTTTCAACCTAAACCACGCTCGGATTGGTGTGCGTTATTTGCTGGCGCGGCCAAGCCATACGCAGAGTGAAAACAATGACGCATCTCGCTCTGGACACGGTTTAGCGGCTCGATGTACGTATGCCGACCAAGCGTGCGAGAAACACGGCGACGAACATCGGGCCGACAACGGCCTCGATCATTGCGAATGACTTTGCCGGCGGGGTCAATGGAGTGATGTCGCCAAAGCCGACGGTGGTCAAGGTAGAGAAGCTGAAATAGATCAGCTGACTTTCGATCTGGGGGATGCCGACCGGGGCCTCATGCGCGAAATAAAACGAACCCGGTACAAGTATCTCCAGGAGCATGAACACGAGCGCGAAGCAGTAGCCGAGCAGGATGTAGACGCAAATGCCGCCGTAAACCGTGTCGTTGGTGGGTGATCCGCGGCGCTGGATATAGAGGAAGAGGGCGCCTGCATTGAATCCGGTAAACAGCAGTGAGAACAGGATCGAGACCGGCGCCAGCGCCGAGGCTTGGAGCCAGAAAAAGGTCCAGCGGGCGGCGAGTGCCGGCACCAGAAGGACGCAGCCGACAACGAGTAGTATCCGGTTGTGGTACATCGAGGCCAGTCCGGCGAGCAGGACCGCTGATGCAGCGATGTTGCCCAGTATTTCCCCAACGCCGATGGTCGCAAAGCCGCTGCTGGCACCGAGAACGAGCAGGCTGAAGAGTAGGATGGCGAAGCGAATCGGGCGCTCTTCGGGTGCGGAGTTATGCATGAAACGGCTCGGTGCTTGATTCCCGCGATGGATATTGAACATGCGATGGACCTTGCGCGGATCGCTTAGGCGGTCATTCGCGTTGCGGCGGTCATGAAGGCCCCTTTCAGGGATCCGCAAGCAACGTGACACGGCATTGAGAAGTATTAGATTCTAAACCGCGTCTCACCGGGATCGAGGAGATCGCGGAAGCCAAACCCACACTAAAAAGATGCATGTCGCTCTGGACGCGGTTTAGGGCAGACTCTCGCGCGAGGTCAGCGAGCCGACCACGAAGGCGAGGTTCACCGCACCGATCAATGCGGCCGCATGCGCCTCTGCCCGGGCCTCGCGCGCGTCGAGCAGTGCGGTGTCGGCCGCTGTCGCGGCATCGACCGTACCGACACCATTACGGTAGGCCGCGAACGCGGCATCGTAAGTGATCGAGGCGGCACCGACGAGCGCCGTGGCAGCGCGGTGCGATTCGAGCGCGGTCCACAGCGCGTTGCGCGCCGCAACGATTTCGGTCACTGCCGCAGTCTGCACCCGTTGAAACTCATCCTCGGCCATCTCGGCCCGGGATTCGGCCTCTTTAACCTGCGCCGCCCGCAGACCGGAGTCGTAGAGCGGTACGGTCACCCCTACAAGCAGGCCCGTGCCCGAGCCCTGCTGGCCGATCGAGGGCAGGCCGGACACATCGAAGTTGCCCGAGCCCGATGCGATGTTGCCGCCGGCATAGACCTTGGGGAGATAGTTCGCCTGAGCAGCTTTGACACCCGCCTTGCTGGCTTGCATCGCCGCGTAGCTCGCCGCAACATCGGGCCGCTGCGAAAGCGCCCGGTGGATTGTCGCCTCGAGGGATGCGGAGGCGGGCGCCGGGAGCGGCCGGCGGGTGACGCTGACCGCGTCGACCTTCAAAGCCGCGTTCACGCCCACGGCGGCGAGCAGGTTCTGATACGCATCGCGCTCCGCCCCGTCGGCTTCGACCCGACGTAGCTCGGCCTGTGCCACGGCCTGACGCGCCTGTGCAGTCTCCACGCTGGTGGCGAGCCCCTGCGCCGCGCGCGCTTCGACAGCGGTCCGGACCGCTTCGGCGTTGCGCAAGGCCGTTTCGGCGAAGCCGCGTCGCTGGATCGCGGCACCATAGACGTAGTAAGCCTGTGAGACGTCGAAGATCAGTTGTTGATGCGTGCCGTTGAAGAGGACGTTCGCCGCAATCGCCGCGTGCTTGGCTGCGGTCGCGAGTGCCTGGCGCTGCCCGAAGTCGAAAATCAGCCACTGCAGCGCGAGAATCTGCGCCGTACCCTCTTCGGTGGTCTCGAAACTGAGGCTTTCGCCCAGCACCTCCGGCAGCGGCGTTGTCAGGTCCTGATACCCACCGATCACACTCGCGGTCATCACGGGCAGGTAGGTGGCCTCCACCATACCGACGGCCAGCGCCGCCTGCCGAGCCTGCTGCCAGGCCGCTCGGGTCGCCGGGTTCGTTCGCTGTGCGAGATCGATGAGCTCGGGCAGGCTGTAGACGCGGGCCGGATCGATCCCCTCGGGCTGCGCGAGTTGTGCGCGTGCAGAGTCCGCGGGGATGCTGAAGTTCGCAGGCCCATCCTCCGGCGTAGGTTGCGCAGCGGGCGCGAGACTCCACAGGCGTGTCTCCTCGTCGCCGCGAGGCGTCCAGGGCTGGTCGGACGATGCGGATGTCATGTTCGCCGCGTTGGAGGCGCAACCCGCCAGCGTCAGCGTCAGAACTGCAGCCCCGGCGACGCGCGCTAAGGAGTGGCGGACCCTCATCCTGCGGCCCCCTGCAGTCGGTCGAGTGGGCGGGCGAATGGACCGGCGCTCGGCGCTGGACCGTCAGGCCGAGCCGGCGATGCCGAAGGACCGGAGCCGGGATGGGGCTCGGGTTCTCCGGCGGGTCCGCGAAACCGCTCGGCGAGACGCTCGAGCTGCTTGGCGGTGTGCTCGAGATCGGCGTCACGACTCAACCAAATGGTGCGATTGAGCGCCTCGATCTGCGTGACCGCGCCATGGAGCGCCGTTTCGCGCGCGGGCGTCGGCCGCAACCCGCGCGGCTCGAAGGGCAACACGCGCAGCGCCTCCTCGGCCTTGCCGGCCAGCGCTTCGACCGCGGCGGCGCTGCCCACGGCGTTCGCTCGACGTTCGGGTGCAAGCCGCGCCATCCGTGCCAGCTCCGAGAGTGCGTGCGCGAACCATGCACGGACCTCGCCCTCGACGGGCGCCGGCCAGATGCGCGTGAAGATCAGATAGACCACGAGATTGCCGAGCAGAATGCCGAAGATCCTGCCCTGTGCCGTGTCGAGACTGACACTCGGCCCGAAGCCCTGCAGCACCGTCAACAGGAACGCGAGCGCAACCTGCACACCGGCGTAGGCGATGCGCTCGGGGCCTGTCGAGACCCAGGCGCCGACGAGGCAGCCGAAGAACACGAGGACCATCAGCGCGCCGATCCCGTCGATCAGGGGAATGACCCAGAAGATCGCCGCGACCCCGATCGCCGCCCCGATCAGGCACCCGGTGATGCGCAGCGCGAGCTTATGCACGGTCTCGCCGGTGGTGGCGAGCGCGGCGACATAGCAGGTGATCATCGCCGTATGGATCCCCTGCCAGTCGATCGCCGTATAGATGAGAAAGCAGATCACCGCCGCCGCCGTGGTCTTGAGCGCAAAGCGGGAATAGGCGGGATTGGTCAGCGCATCCGGCGCGACGAAGGGCGTCTTGGGTGCCGGCACGATCTCGGGCTCGGGTGCTCCGGCGAGCACGCCCAGTGCGTCCCGGGCCGCCCGCTCGGCCGGGCCGGCGTTTGCAGGCGGATCTGGTGGCATCGGCGGAACCTCGCCCGCGCCGAGCGCGGCGTGGGCCGCACGGATGTGGTCC
>NZ_JAABRP010000282.1 GCF_011390875.1 Thiocapsa sp. | reverse complement strand
GCTGCGCGCAGAGCGGAGCGCCAATCCGGTGAAACCGTGATCGTTAGCGTGCGTTTCGCCATCGTTCGACCTCCACGATGAAGTCCGTGATCCCGCCTTCCGGTGTAACATCCTTGAAGCGGGTCATCAGCTCGGCGTGCATATCAGTGTGGTGGCCTGCCGGAGTCTAGAGGATCAAGGGTCCAATCGACGCGATGGGTCTGCCCGTCGATCGGACAAGTTTAGTCCCGACCGGGCCGATTGAACATCGCGCATCAAGATTTCCATGTCCCTGAGTAAGAAGCTGATCACCGGATTCATCGGCCTAACCATCCTCGGCTTGCTCGCGCTCGCCCTGATGCCGTCTCCCGTGCCGGTCAGCGCGACCTTGGTCCGGCAGGGCGTCTTCGTCGAGTCGATCGAGGACGAGGGTCGTACGCGCCTGCGCGATATCTATACCGTCTCCGCGCCGATCAGCGGCTATCTGCGCCGCGTGGGACTCGAGCCCGGGGACGAGGTCGCTGCCGATCAGGTGCTGTTCGAGCTGGAGCCCCTGCCGGCACCGGCACTCGACGCGCGCTCTCGCGGTCAGGCCCGCGAGGCCCTCGCCGCAGCGCAAGCGCATTTGGAGGAGGCCGAGGCAAATCTCTCGGCCCGGCAGACCGAATACGAGCTGGCCCGCACCGAGTACGACCGCAGCGAGACGCTGCACCGGCGCCAACTCGTCTCGTCCGAGGAGCGGGGCCGACGGCTCGCTCAGCGCGACGCTGCCGACGCCTCGGCACGCGCCGCCCGGCATTCGGTGGAGGTCGCCCGTTTCGAGCTCGAATCGGCCCGCGCGCTCGTGGAGATCGCCGACGGCAAGCGCTCGCCGGGCGACTACCCGGTCCTGGGTGTCCACGCCCCGATCGAGGGGGTCGTGACCCAACGTCACCGCTGCTGCGAGGGGCCGGTGCAGTCCGGCGAGGCGGTGCTGGAGATCGGCGATCTGGATGCCCTGGAGGTCAAGGTCGACCTGCTGTCGGTAGACGCCGTGCGTGTGCGCCCGGGGATGCGGGTAATCCTGGAACGCTGGGGCAGCGAGGATGCGCTCGAGGGACGTGTTCGGCTCGTGGAGCCCGCCGGGTTCGAGAAGATCTCGGCCCTGGGCGTGGAGGAGCAACGGGTGCCGGTCTGGATCGAGATCGTCACGCCGCGCAATCGATGGCGTCATCTCGGGGACGGCTATCGGGTGGAGGCACGCTTCATCCTATGGGAAGGCGAAGATGTGGTCCAGGTTCCGACCAGCGCCCTCTTTCGGCACATGGACCGCTGGGCGGTTTTCGTTGCCGCTGAGGGTCTGGCGCGCCTGCGATTGGTCGAGATTGGGCGGCGCAGCGGTCTTTGGACCCAGATCACCATGGGGCTTGAGCCGGGCGAGGTCGTCGTCACCCATCCGGGCGATCGGGTGCACGACGGCGGACGCATCGCGGCCGAGGTCCGGCCGTACGCGTAACGGCCGCGCGCGCAAGGTATCATGCGAGCCTGCGTTCCACTCGGGACAGCACGGCGGCGGCGCGTCTCCCGCGGCGCTCAGGCCACGGCTTCGACGGTCGAGCAGCCATCAGCATCAGGAAACCGGAACATGATCTCCACTTTCACGCTCGTCTTCATCGTCGTCGAGCTCCTCGGGATCGCGAGCGCGGTCCACGCGCTCTTTACCGTGCGCACGCCACAGGGCACGGTCGCTTGGGTGGTGGGCTTGATCGCCTTCCCCTGGCTGGGCCTTCCGCTCTATTGGTTCTTCGGCAGTCGGCGGTTCGAGGCCCATTCGCGCGTGATGCAGGACAAGCTTCGGACACACGCGGACCTGATCCATCAGGTCCGCACCGAGATGCTCGCCTTTCAAATGGCTCCGGAACGGATCGAGCCGGCGCCCGCCGCGGCTTTGGCCTCGATTGCGGGGCAGGAATTTCTGCGCGGGAACCGGCTCGAGATGCTCATCGACGGCGAGGCCACCTTCGATGCCATTCTGGAGGAAATCGCACGGGCGAAGCATTCGGTCTATGTGCAGTTCTACATCATGCGCAACGACGGGCTCGGGCGACGTCTGCTTGAGGCGCTCGCAGCGAAGGCGGCCGAAGGGGTGGACTGCTGCTTTCTGATCGACAGCTTCGGCGGCGCGGCCATGACCCCGCGGGTGATGCGCCATTGGCGCGCCCGCGGGGTGCGAATCGCCACCTTCAGCGCCCTGAGCGGCTGGCGCGACCGCTGGCGTCTCAACTTTCGCAATCATCGCAAGAACGTGATCGTGGACGGCCGGGTCGGTTTCATCGGCGGCCACAATGTCGGCGACGAGTATCTCGGGAAGAATCCGAAATACGGCCGCTGGCGCGACACCCATGTTCGGGTCGAGGGCCCGACCGCACTGCAGCTTCAGATGGTCTTCGCGGCCGATTGGTATTTCGCCGTCGGCGAGATCCTGGACGCCAATTGGCAACCGCACGATCCGGCACCGGATGCTGCCGGGCAAGGTGCGCTCGTGCTCGCCTCAGGACCGTCCGACCAGCATGAGCGCTGCACGCTCTTCTTTCTGCATGTCATCTCGATGGCCCGACACAGGCTCTGGATCGCCAGTCCCTATTTCGTCCCGGACGAAGGCATCCTCCAGGCGTTGCAGCTCGCCGCGATCCGGGGTGTGGACGTGCGTATCCTCCTGCCCATGAAGCCGGATCAGTATCTGGTCTGGCTCGCCTCCTTCGCCCTGCTCAAGGAGCTGGATCATCCCCGGATCCATGTCCACCGCTTCACCGCCGGATTCCTGCACCACAAGGCGCTGGTCGTCGACGAGGGTTTCGCTGCGGTCGGGACGAAGAACTTCGACAACCGCTCCTTCAGGCTGAACTTCGAGATCACCCTGGCCGTCACGGATGCGCGTTTCGCCGCCGAGGTCGCGGCCATGTTCGAGCGCGATTTCGCGGAGTCACAAGAGGTCGGCCCGCGCGCCTACGACGCCCTGTCCTTTCCCCAAAAGGTCGGCGCCAAGGCCGCAAGGCTACTCGCCCCGATCCTGTAGGGAACGATTCAAAAGCAACCGAAACGTAGGATGGGTAGAGCGCAGCAAAACCCATCCTCACCGCTCGGACGCCCAATCCGGGTGACGGCGCGTAAAAGATCGGTTTCGCTGCGCTCTACCCATCCTACCCGCGAATGGTGTTCACCTCGCTTCTGAAGCGTCACTCGGTCGTGCCGCCGACTGGAGGCACGACGCACGCCTCAGCTCCGTTGTGCCCCGTGCTCGGCACGACCGACGAGGAACCTCAGAAGGCGCCGAACAGGCTGCCCAGAACGATTGCCGTCATCAGGCCGAGCAAGGGGCCGATCACCGTCACCACGCCGATATGCGCGAAGCTCTGCTTCTGGGTGGCACCGCAGATCGCGAGCAAGGTGACAATCGCGCCGCTGTGCGGGAGCATCGAGAGGGGTCCGCAGGCCAGCGAGGCGATACGGTGCATCAGGGCGGGCTCAATGCCGGCGACGGTGGCCATCTGCGCGAAGGTCTCGCCGAAGGCATCCAGAGTGATAGTCAGCGCCGCCGATGCCGAGCCGGTGATGACCCCCATGGTGCTGGCCGCGACCGACAGCGAGACCAAGGGGCCGCCGGGCACCGCCAGCAGCCCGTCGCGCACGATGACGAAGACCGGCAACGCGGCAACCACGGCACCGAAACCAGCGAGACTCGCGGTGTTGAACACCGGCAGGACCGAGGCGTTGGCACCGGCATCCAGGCTCCTGCGCAGCTCGGTCAGGCGTGAGCGGTTGATCAGGATCAGCACCAGCGTTGCCGCTAGCAGGGCCGTCATGACCGACCAGATCCCGCTGACCGCTGCCAGCGAGATCCCGCCCCAACGCGGCTCGGCGAGAAACGCCGTGTCCATCCGCGGCAGCACGACCCAGGTCATCAGCAGATTCACCGCCAAGACCACCAGGATCGGCAACACGGCAAAGAAGAACGAGGGGCCGTTCGGCGCATGATGCCCATGAGGCAGCTCGGCCGGGTCGAAGGCGTCCGCATTGACGGCACGCTCGCTGGACAGCTCGGGGTCGGCGATCGGATGACTGTCCGGCCCGTAGCCCTCGCCCGCGCGCCGAGCCAGGTTCTCGGCCCGCTTAAGCCACCAGATACCGAAGCCCAGCATCACGAGTGCGGCGAGGATGCCGATGCCGGGCGCAGCGAACAGCGTGGTCCCGAAGTGGGGCATCGGGATGGCGTTCTGGATCGCGGGGGTTCCCGGCAGCGCCGTCATGGTGAAGGTGAAGGCGCCCAACGCGATGGTCGCCGGGATCAACCGATGGGGGATGTTCGCCTGTCGGAACAGGGCATCGGCGATCGGGAACACCGCGAAGGAGACGACGAAGAGACTGACACCGCCGTAGGTCAGCAACGCGCAGGCGAGCACCACGGCGAGGATCGCGCGACCGCTGCCGAGCCGGTCGGTAAAACCGCGAGCGATGGAGCGTGCCGCACCGCTGTCGTCCATCAGCTTTCCGAAGACCGCACCCAGCAGGAAGATCGGGAAGAACTGCACGATGAATCGCCCGACACCGGGCATAAAGGTCTGGGTAAGATTGGCGAGCAGCGGGCCGCCGGAGAAGGCGACCGCCAGCAGCGCCACCGCGGGTGCCGCGAGCAATAGGCTGAACCCGCGAAAGGCCAGACCGATGAGCAGTCCGACGGCGAGGAGAATACCAAGGAGTCCGATCAGATCACCGCTCGACATACCGCCTCGCTCCTGAATCCATGTGGTTGTTGCGGCGCGCAGATTACCAGACCGGCAGGGCACGGCGCCACGCTCCGACCCCATCATCGGCATCTTCGACCAGGTCGAGTCGTCTTGCTTCATCGCTCTGTTTCGTA
>NZ_JAABRP010000281.1 GCF_011390875.1 Thiocapsa sp. | reverse complement strand
CTCAGCATGGGGGCGGCGGCATCGGAGGGTGGTCCGGTCGAGCGTGCTCGCGCCGCTTCGCACGCCGGTTGCGATATGCTGCTGGTCTGCAACAATCGCCCGGCGGCGCTCGAGGTTCTCGATGCGTTCGTCGATCACCACGACCCCGCGGCCGAGCTGCGTCTTCTCAGGATGCACGGCCGCGGTCAGCATGAGCGAGCACGTTTGCACGAGCAGCCCGAGTGGCAGCGCGGCGTGCAGTGCGTGGCTCTTCTCGAGGGGCTCGAAACACTCGATCTGGGGCTCCTCGACCCGACCGACCCGGAGGCTACTG
>NZ_JAABRP010000280.1 GCF_011390875.1 Thiocapsa sp. | reverse complement strand
CACGCGCACAACAACTGGTCACGGCCGAGGAGGTCGATGCGGCGCTCGACCGGATGGCCGCGGCGATCACCGAGCGTCTCGCCGGAAAGGATCCCCTGGTGCTTTGCGTGATGACGGGTGCGGTCTTTGTCGCCGGTCTTTTACTTCCCCGCCTGAAGTTTCAGCTGCGGGTCGACTATGTCGATGCCAGTCGCTATCAGGGAAAAACCAGCGGCGGGGAGATCGTCTGGCGCTACCGTCCGTCGGATGCCATTCGCGGCGAGCACGTCTTGGTGCTCGACGACATCCTCGACGAGGGCATTACGCTGCGTCGGATCGTCGATGCCTGTCATGAAGACGGTGCGGCAAGCGTGCACACCGCGGTGCTGGTGTCGAAAGAGCGCGAGCACGCGTGCGAGGCCGATGTCGTGGGTGTGCAGGTCGAGGACCGTTACCTCTATGGATACGGGCTTGACTACAAGGACTACTTCAGAAACGCAGCCGGGATTTATGCGGTGGCGGCAGAGGACGTGTAGGCGCGAAGGCTTTCATGGGTATTTGTTGAAACTGGAATATAAGTGCCCGCTTTTTGACACCTTTTGAGGTTTGGTATACATCCTGACCCGAGTGCTGCATCAGCGTGATCGGTCCTGCCGAGGGCGGCTGCGGTTTCGTCGTCCGAAGGGACGCGTCTCCTCGAGGCCGCGGGGACGCGACGAGCGCACAACTCATAACAATCGGAGGATAGTGTATGCCGACCCTTGAAGATTACCGCCACACCCACGGCGAGCTGCGTCAGATGATCGAAGATCTCAGATCACTTCTCACGCCCGAGCAGCTGCGCATTCGCCCCAATGCCAAAACCGCTTACGAGCTGTTGTGCGACCTGGGTACAAAGGTTCGCAGCCATCTCGCCGATGAGGATCGCAGTCTCTACCCGACCCTCCTCATCCACGAAGATCCCAAGGTCAAGTCGATCGCCTGGGGCTTCATCAGCGGCGAGAAGCCTTTGCGCAAGACCTTCGACGACTACCACAAGCACTGGCTGAAGAACTGCGATTTCAACTTTACGGACGATTTTCTTGCCGAAACGCACGAGATCTTCGATATGGTCGACAAGCGCATCGATCGCGAAGAGCAGGTCCTCTTTCCGAAGCTCATCGAGATCGGCATCTTCACCGATCGTTCCCGGAAGAGCGACGCGAGCTCCTTCAATCCATCCGTCTGAGAAGACTCGAATCGGTCGTCGAGATCGCACGACGACAAGAAAACGGCGCCGCAAGGCGCCTTTTTTTGGTTTCCGCGCCGCCCTCCGCTAGACTGCTCGGCCCTTTTCGAGCCAATTCCGGACCTGGTAAACGCATGAGCCTTCTCGCCATCATCGGTGGATCTGGTTTTTCGGACTTTCCCGCCCTGGAGCTCAAGGCGTCCCGCCGCATCGAAACCCCCTTCGGCGAGACCTCGGCGCCGGTCGCGATCGGGCGCCTGGACGGTGCAGAGATCCTTTTCCTTCCGCGTCACGGCGCCGGCCATCGGCTGCCGCCTCACCGGATCAACTATCGCGCCAACCTGTGGGCGCTGCGCGCCTTGGGGGCCGATCGTGTCGTCGGGCTCGCGGCGGTCGGGGGAATCGGTGCGCGCTTCTCACCGCTGGCGCTCGCGGTGCCGCACGATCTCGTCGACTACACCTACGGGCGCGAGCACAGCATCTACGACGGGGGCCAGGACGCGCTCGACCATGTCGACATGACCTCGCCCTACTGCGAGGAGCTGCGCCGAGTTTTGATCCGCGCCTGCGCCGAATCCGGTCACCCGGCGATCGAGGACGGCGTTTACGCCGCGACGCAGGGGCCGCGGCTCGAAACCACGGCCGAGATTACCCGCCTGGAGCGCGACGGCTGCGATCTCGTGGGGATGACGGGCATGCCGGAGGCCGGGATCGCGCGGGAGCTTGGGCTCTGTTATGCGAGCCTTGCGTTCGTCGTGAACTGGGCGGCCGGCAAGGGCGAGGGCGTGATCACGATGGCCGAGATCGAGTCGCATCTGCGCGAGTGTGTCGGGCGTGTGCGCAACGTCCTCGGGAGGGTTGCAACCTCGGGGTGATCGGTCGGATCGATCCGTTCGGTTGGCCCGTCGGCTCGGGCGCTCGGGTCTCGGGTATCGGTCTGCCTTCGCCGGACTCTCCGAAACGCAAGGTGTTTAAGTAAATCAGGAAACTCTGATACCATAGGCGTCCCTAAACTTATCGCTTTTCCAGGAGAATCCGAAATGGCTACCGAGGAAACTGCACCCAAACGCTCCGGTCTTGGCTGGATCCCGAAATTATCGCTTTGGGCCGTCGTGATTGCCTTCGGTTACCTGTATCTGAGCTCGACCGACCGTGATTCCACCGGCGATACGACACAGGTCGCGGTGACCGACGAGAGCAGTGTCGAGGTCGGCGGCTTCCAGAAGGTCATGGACACGCTCGGCGACTTTACGTCGTCGGCGGAAACCGTGATCGCCGACGTGACCGCCGCCGGGGCCGATGGCTTCAACCAGGTCGTGGGAAAAGTTAAGGAATTGACGGGAACGGCGGAGCCGCAGAGCGCCGCCGACCTTGCTTCCGAGACGGCCCCTGCCGAGGTCGTAAAGGCCGAGCCTGACGCTGCCGATGCGCAGCCGGCCGTCGTCGAGACGAGCGCCGCGCCGCAGGAGTCAGCCGCCAGCCCTGCGTCCGAGCGGGCCGCGGAAGACCGGCCGGCCGCCTCCGCGTTCAGCCGCCATTCGGCACCTTTGCCCGCGACGGCAGCAGCTCGGGCGGCAAGCTCGGCGTCTGAGCCGGAAGGTTCGGCTGGGGAATCCGCTTCCGCCGCGACGCTCGCCGACGCGCCGCCGATGAATGATGCGGAGGCAACCGTCTTCGCCGAGTCGTTGCTGGGAGACGAGTCGCCCTCCGAATCGGCATCCGCATCGGCCGAGGCCCCCACGTCCGCACCGACCCAGCAGGGTTTCGCGCCGGTACCGGTCGTGCCCCAGCCGTTTGCCCGTGCAGAGGTCGCACCCGCGCCGGCCGGCGCCGCCCCCGCGTTCGAAGGACGCCAGGAAAGTGCCGCTCAGTATCGTGCACGCATGATGGCCGAATATGAAAACATGCGGCGTGCCGCCGACCAGCGAGCCCGCGAATACTGGGAGCGGATGCAGGTACCCGCTCCGATGGCCGCGCCGGCAGGTTATCCCGCTTACGGACCGGCTTATGGCCCGGCTTACGGACCGGGTTACGGCGCGCCCATCTACCAGCGCTAACCCTCGTCCGGCGGTTCGTTGCATCCGCATTCACGCGGATCAACGGTCAACCGCCGGATCTAAACCGCGTCCAGAGCGAGATGCTGACTTTCGAGTGAGCTCGAGGTTTGGTGTGTCACCGGCCCTTAGCGGGGACTCGGTTTAGGGCTGCCCTTGCAGGTCGATCGCGTGCTTTAGGGGTTGCCGGCAGCGGCGGCACAGATAGACGGTTCCTTCTCGGCGGATGCGATTGTGACGGATGCTGCTGATCTCGTGCGTGCCGCAGCTGCATCGGTAGAGAAACCGCCGAAGGGATCGTGTGCGCAGCCTCGAGACGTCGAAGCGATGGCAGCGTGAAGGCTCCACGCCGAAATGGCGCATGACGGCTTGCCATTCCGGTCCGTGTGGTCGGATACGCGGGCCGTTCTTCACGAACGCCACGACATGGGCGACCTCATGCGGCACGGTCTCGGCGATGAACTGCGTCGGGTGAAGGCCCAAGAGCGTCGTGTTGTAGCGGATGACGGCGAACGACCCGCTTCGCATCCGCGCCTGCCCTGCTGCGGTCCCGCGAAGGTCGAATCGGATCTCGACCTGAGGCATGGCGAGGTGCAGCCAGGCTTCCGCTTCGCGCAGAAGCGCTCCGGTGCGGGCCGCGGCGTGCTCGGTCGGGGTGGAGATCGCCATGATTTCGCCTGTTGTCGATTCGCCTGTCATCGGATCCTCGTTGCCGTTTTCCGTGCCCCGTCCGCTCGGGTAGCGAATTCGAAGGGCCATCGACCCCCCTGAATCGCGCTCGCCGCCCGCCTCCGGTTTCCACAAGATCGCAGACTGCACCGACGAGGCCGCGTTTGGCAACGTACGGGCGGCTCGTCGGCCCTGTCATCGAGTCGGGCGGGATCTTTGCGACGAGGCTGGGCGCGCTCACCACCTTGCGGATCAAAGCCGAACCGGATACACTCCAAGGGCTTCGTAGATGAAGTCTTCTATGAACACCTTGAAGGTCGGCGTTTCATAAGAACCCCTTCGATGGGGTTTTTTTATCCTGGGCCTTTCAGTGCTGCCGAGCTTCAAGTCGGCGGTCTCCCTCGCAAGGTGGTCCGCCGGGCGTCACCTGTCCAGCGTCTCGCATGTGCAGTCGGTTCTCGTGGTCCGGGATCGGATCGGTGCAGCGGCCGTCCGCCGGCGAGACCGTCGTCTCGGTGCATTGGGTTGCGTCGGGTCGATGTGCGGATTCTTTAAGTCGTTGGGCCAATGGCCCAATTTTTGTTTCTGAAGGGCGTGCGATGGAGCCTGCTGAGAGTCGTCTCAATCAGTTGGCCCGCGGGTTTGTCGAACCC
>NZ_JAABRP010000279.1 GCF_011390875.1 Thiocapsa sp. | reverse complement strand
ATCGGAACCGGAGCCTTCCGGCGCGGGTCATCCTCATTGGCCTTGTGCTCTTTCACGATGCCGCTCCTTGCGTTGCGGGTTGGCTGCGATCCACGTCGACCCAGCAGAAATGCTCGCCGACCAGATCATGCTCCCCGTCCCAGCGGTAGGCGCAGAGCTTCCCGCCGGCGGCAACGCTGTAATCCAGGCAGGCGACACGCGCGGACAGCGGGTGCGGGGTACCGCTCATCCAGTAATGGCCGACGAATACCGGCTTGTCCCCGTCGTAGCCCGGCAGGACATGCTCGGGCGCCGGCTCATGCGGGATCTGCGGGATGACCTCAAGCGGCGCGATCGCGAGATCGCGATAGGTGATCGGGTGGTCTTTCCACCAGCGGGTGCGGACCCGCCGGCGGGTCTTGCCGTCCTTGTCCTTGAATTCGACCCCCTCGGGAAGCGGGATCTCCAAACCCTTCAGCACCGTCTCCAGTGCCTCGTATCCGGGATCACCTCGTCGGGTGAGCGAGGCCCAGGCGGCCTCGTCGCGGATCCGTTGTCGGTCGTCTAGGTGCTCGGTCAGGATCTCGAAGGAGGGCCGATGCCAGCAGGCGTGCACGACGCGCAGACCCGGCAGATCCAGCCAGAGCGGGAGGCCGCAAAACCAGTCGATCAAGTCCACGTGGAGCTGGCTGCCCTCGCCGACCTGCGCGAGAAATTCCGCGTGTTGGTTCCGATTGCCTTCGGTGTGCGGTCGCAAATGGTCGCCCGATCCCGTCGAGATCGGCGTGGCCCAAGCCACGGCGTTGAACTCGTGATTGCCCATAACCGTCAGTGCCTGCTCGGCGTCGACCATCGCGCGAACGATCTTCATCACCTCGACCTGCGCCGGCCCGCGATCGATGAAGTCGCCGAGGAAGATCACTTGGCGTGCCGGGTGTCGCCAGACGCCGTCTCGCGCGCTGTAGCCCATCTTCGCGAGCAGCGCCTTGAGTTCATTCGCACAGCCGTGGATGTCGCCGATCAGATCGTACATTTTCGCTCCTCTGTTAAGGCTATAGGGTCGACCCGCGGATGCGGGCATTGCACGCTCCCGAGCACGGGGTCGCCGGATCACCGCTTCGGATCAGGCACGCATCGCGATCTCGGTCGCCTCATCCCCGTTGGTCCACCAACAGCGCCGCTCCGGAAACTGCACCGCCAGCAACCCACCCCGGTGGTCCGAGGTCGCAGAGATACAGACACGTCGCGGTGCGGAGAAAATCGCCTGCCCGTGCAGATGGGTATGGCTGCTCACCACGACCCGTTCCCAGTCCGGATCGTGCCGAGTCGCCCTCGCCTTGTCGCTCAGGGCGTCGGGCGTGTTGCCGTCACGGTGCAAGCCCGAGCAGGCGATCGGCGAGCCCGGTAATCTCGTCGCGCTGCGGCAGGGTGTCGAGCCACTCCTGCGGGATCGCCGCCGTGCCCAGCGACGCGCCAAGCAATGCGCCCGCGAGACAGGCGACCGAATCCGAATCCCCTCGGATTCGTGCGGCCTTCTCGACCGCCAAACCCAGATCCTCGGGCCAACGCAGCGCCGCAGCCACCGCAAGGCCCAGCGCACTGCCGGAGCGCCAACCGCCGTCGCCCGGTGGGATGGCCTTCTCGTCGAGCCAGTCCTCCTCGCGCGCCGTCCACGCGATGGCCGCGCGCAGGCTCGCCGAGACCTCGCCGCCTTGGTGCCAAGGCCCGTCGAGCCCTTGGATCGCCTCCTCCACCAGCGCCGTGTCCCAGCGCCCCGTCTCCAGGATTGCCCGCACCAGCCAGGCCCCGGCGACGGCAGCCTCGACCGCGTTCGGATGGGCATGGGTGAGCAGCGCCGAGATGCAGGCGGCCTCGATCAGGTCCTCGCCCCGATAGGCCAGCGCCAAGGGCACGATCCGCATCACCGCCCCGCAGCCGTCGGACTCGCGCACCCCGCTGGTGGTCCAGTCGCGGTCGCGCTCGAAACGCGCGGTCCCGGTCAGGCAGGTCCCGCCCGGCGCGGTCGACGGGGTCAGCGGGTCATGGCTCCAGCGCACGAAGGCCTCGCCCACAAGCGTGCCGAATCGGTCCGCGTCGAGCGGCCCCGGTCCATGCTCCAGGATCGCCTCGCCGAGATAGAGCGACATGTGGGTGTCGTCGGTCCAGTGGCCCAGGTGGACCGGCCGGGTGCGCACGCTCGCGTCCTTTACGAACTCAAGCGAGGCGCCGAAACGGTCGGCGCACGCATGGGCGAGCAGGGCCGCGCGGGCGCGATCGGCAAAGGTGGAGTGGTCGTCGGCTCGGGTCATGGGTGTTTTCTCCATTGGGGTTGGCTCGGACCCGTGCGCACAGGGCATCGGATGTTCGTAACTTCAATTGATGATCGGAAACGCCGTTTTTCCACGTTCCGTTACGCGAAAAGGATAACGCCGGTCGAGGGCACACGTTCGATCGCTGCCGGCTTTGCCGCCGAGTTCGAAGGCAAGAGCGAGCATTTGAACTGGGGAATCGAGGTCGAGCATGTACTCAACGCACTCAAGGACGAAGACATTGCCGAGCAGGCCGAGGAGCACTCCGGCATCTTGATGGGGATCTTTCCTGAGCCACGGCGCTTCGAGGGTCAGCTCATCTCGGGATGCGTCGACCTCGACCTGGAAGACATCGGCGCATTCAAGACCAACTGGGAGTACAAGAAGGCCCGACTGACCTTCAGAGTTGTTTCGATGCGGACGAATCAGCGTTTCATATTGGTCGATGCAGCTCGACTGGAGGAAACGATCGAGAGCTGAGTGCTCTGCATCGCCGAAGCGATGAACTCCACTTTGTCGTAAACCTCGGCCAGCGACAGCTCGGTGTCGAGCGCCGTCAAGGGGATGCGGTCGCTCGGGTCGGTATAGACGAAAAGCAGCCAGTCACCGCTCGGCTGGCGCAGGAGGAGCTCGGCGCTCATCGGTTGCTGGGACAGCAGCAGATAGGCGCGCAACCCGGGGATGGACCGGTAGTGGGCGAATTTGTCGCCCCGATCATAGGCATCGGTGCTGTCGGAGAGGACCTCGACGATGAGTGCCGGGTTTGTGATGACGTCGCGGCGGTCATCCAGAAATTGCCGCTCTCCGCAAACCGCCATCACGTCCGGGTAGACGCAGGGATTCGCGGACTCGACACGGACCTTCATGGCGCTGGTGTAGACGTAGCAGGGGCGGCCCTTGAAGTGATTGCCCAGCTCGCCCAATAGGTTTCCGCAGATCAGGTTGTGCGCCTCCGAACTGCCATCGATGGCGAAGGCCTCGCCATTGCGATACTCGGTACGGCCCTGATGCGATGCACGTTCGGCGGCGAGCCAGACGTCAAAATCGAGTGGGGATTTGGGTTGAAGGGACATGCCAGGGCTCCAAGTCCGGACTCAAACAACGCTTGAACGAGGCTGCACGCGGATCGCGAAAAGAGACGGAACATTCCGCAGGGCATGCTTGGACAAGCCGCCGGGTCGACTCGGCCATCTTTGTCCATCAACCGTCGTCGGCGATCTCGGCACGAATCGACGGCGCAATCGTTTCAATAGATGCGGGTACGCAAACCTCGAGATCATTCATCGCGGCGGCGACAAGCGCAATGACCGGCGCGTACGCACGAGCAACGTCCTCGGCATCGAATTGGTGGAAGCCTTGGTAGTCCGCGCGAAGTCGGTCGGCCTCGAGCTGTCCGAGCGTCTTCAGGTGCTGCCGATCGAATGCTCCGGATCGGATGAAGTGGGCCGCGAAGAGCCGCTGGGTGCCTTCGTGCGTCTTCGTCTCCAACCCATGGCTGAACAAGAGGGCGCGGACCGCATGAAACGCGGCGTAATAGAGGTTGGAGATGCACTTGCGATGGACGCCGACCTGACGATTGGCGCGGAAGCTGCGCAGCTCGTCGAGCAGCAGCTCCAGCTCGTCGGCTACTGCACTCAAGCGCTCGTCTTCGCCCATAGCTCGATCCCGTGCTGCATGATGTCGTCCAGCAGTCGGCGACTCGTCCCGTCACCGTCGCGGATGACGATGGGCCGCAGGTGCGGGAGATCCTCCCAGCCCTCTTGCGTGGATTCCGCAATGTCGGTCAGATCTCGCGCGATCGAGCGGTGCGCATCGCGCGAGACGAAGACCGCGAGGTCCAGGTCCGAGTCCTCGTCGCCCTCCCCCCGAGCGCGGCTGCCGAACACCAGGATGCGCTCGATGGCCACGCTGCCGAGCCGGCGCAGACTGTTTGCGACGAAGGTCGCCAACAACTGCTGCTCGCCCGGCGTAAAGGGGGCGCCTGCCGGGCGAATGGTCGGGTTAAAAGGGCTGGGCTCGGTAGACATTCCGAGGCTATGAATCCGCAGGCTTTTCGACGACGGGCGCCGGGCTGCCCTTCACCTTCTCGCGCAAGCCCTGCACGAAGACATAAAGCGGCGGGATCACGAAAATGCCGAGGAAGGTCGCGGCCGTCATACCGCCCAGGACCACGACGCCGAGCGAGAGCTGACTCGCCGCGCCCGCGCCGGTCACCAGCACCAGCGGCAGCATGCCGAGGATGAAGCTGACGGCGGTCATGAGCACCGCGCGATACCGGATGCGGGCGGCGTCGGCCGCGGCCTGTTGAATGGAGCGGCCCTCCTCGCGCAACTGTTTGGCGAACTCGACGATCAAGATCGCGTTCTTGCTCGCGAGCCCGATCAGCATGACCAGACCGATCTGGGTGTAGACGTTGTTGTCGAGCCCGGTCAGCCAGGTTGCGGCCAACCCCCCGACGGCGGCGATGACGACCGACAGGATGACCGCGGTCGGCACCGTCCAGCTCTCGTACTGGGCCACCAGGAAGAGATAGACGAAGAGCAGCGCCAGCATCAGCACCACGGCGGCCTCCCCGCCGGCCTGCACCTCCTGGAAGGTGGTGCCGCTCCAATCGACGGCGAAACCGGGCGGCAGGGTGTTGCGCTCGATCTCGCGCAGGGCGCCGATGCCCTCGCCGGTACTGCCGAC
>NZ_JAABRP010000278.1 GCF_011390875.1 Thiocapsa sp. | reverse complement strand
AAATGCCATCCAGCGCGGCCGGGATGGTGCCATCGGCGCCGAAGCGCTCGGCCTCGGTGCGCTTGGTGACCAGCACCGGCGTATTCAGCGGCAGCGCGGCGTCCAGCCCGCCGGTCAGCGGCACATGCTTGGGGGTCGCGGCGACCAGTCCCGCGCCCGTGCTGGCCCCCAGTGCCGTGACGTCCACCAACAGGCCGGCCTGCGCATGCCCGTTGACCGCGGCCATCACCTCCG
>NZ_JAABRP010000277.1 GCF_011390875.1 Thiocapsa sp. | reverse complement strand
ACCTCGGCCGCCGTGCTCACGCTGGTCCCGGCCGTGCTTTCCGTTTCCAGGCTGACCGTGATCGTGGTCCCCGAGACGCTCACCGCCAGGGCGGAGGTGGCCACGTTCGGCGTCGTCAGATAGACCGCGATGGCATTGCCCGCCGCGCCGGCCGTGGCCGCCGTGTAGACCAGTCCCGTGTTCGCCGTGGCCGTGCCCAGCGTCAGGCTAGCCGCGACCGCCGATTCAGCATCCTCGGCCGTGCCGACCAGACCGATCACGGAGGAGCGCGCGGTGGTGATAGGGCGCCGACCGTCATCGATTTCGATGACCTCTACGCCATGAAGAAAATCAGTCGTCATCGTCGGTCTCCGTTAGTAACCAATGGCCAGCCAGAAGGCAGCAAACGAAACCACCTGCTCAGGGCAGGCGTTGAAGTCTTGACACATCGAAAGCAGGAAATTCGTCGTCGTGATGTCCGCGACCACGGCGATCGAGCCGCCATAGCCAAAATGCGTCGCCTGAATGTTGAGACACGCCGTCGGGAAGGCGATCGGGAACGCCACGGTCTTCGTGGAGCTCGGCAGGTCGGCGGTCGCCTGCCCCCATTGCACAATCAGCGTGCGATCCACGTCGGCAATCCGCAGCGGGAGGCGCAGATAGCCGTTGGTCGCCAGCACGCCGGTGAAGTTGGCCGCCAACGCCGCCAGCGCCGCCGATGTGGCCGCCGCGCCCAGCGCCACCTTATCCGCCGCCGACATAAACCCCGCCACCGTCGTCGTCGCGTTGGCATGCGCAGCACCACCCGCGCCGATGTGCGCGTTGTTCTCCGTGTTCAGCGTGTCGACCTGCCCCTTCAGCCAGGCCGTGCGGTTGGCTAGGTGCTTGTGCGGCAGATTGTCGATGCCGTTCGGCCCGCCTTGCAGCGGGTCGGTGACCTCGAATTGATACACGCCGGCCTCATAGGCGGCGCTCTCGATCAGGTTTGCCATCTAGGCGGCTCCTCGGTAGTAAGTGCCATCGCGCCGGATGCTGCCATTGCGCAGCACGCCGGCCGTCGGGTAATCCAGCGCCGCCAGCTCGCAGCGCGCCGGGGCGATATTGCGCAGGATCCCGCGCACAACGGCGGCCTGAGCGCCGGTGATCGGCCGGTCTAGGCTCACCCGGTAACGGGCCCAGGAATTGGCTTCCCCTCCGCGGATCAGCGTCCCGTTGCGCAGTGCCGACCCATCGCGCCGTGCCCCGGCCGATGGCTCGCCTTCGGTGATCGTGCAGCCGCCATAGCCGGCATCGTCCAACGCCTGGCGCACCGCACCGACTGTGCCTTTGCGCGCGTGCTGCGCGATGGACGCGGCGATCACGGCCCGCTGCACCCCGTCCTGCCAGCCCGAGGACCAATCGTCCACCGACAGCGTCCAGGCAAGCCAGGGCAGCAGCGACGCCGGGCAGGTGGCCGGATCCCACAGCGTGCGAATCGGCGCCGGGATGGACTCGATCCGCTCACTGGTCGTCGCCTCGATCGCCCGCTCTTGCGTGCTGGCCGAGGGCGGCAGCAGGGTCTCGACCGGAGGATCAACGATCTCATCGGCATCGAGCACATCAACCGCCCAATCATCGGTCGTGATGATCAGGTAGCCGTCGGCGGTGAGCGTGGTGGATGGCACGAATCAGGCTCTGCGCGCGGATCGACTAAACGGGTGGGATGCCAGGCGCTCGGCGCTGGATGTCAGCGGGGGGCGCAGGGCGCGTTGGAGGATGGGGTCGGGGCAGGTCATGGGTTATCTTCTAGCCTGTTGTCTAGTTGCTCATTAAGACAAATCGTAAATCTTAAAACGCTCGACATAAAAACCACTGCTCTCTAAATACGCCCCATCAAATTGTCCAATCTTGACCGGAAATTCAGCATTAAAGTTTACCGAAGTTGCTAACCCGCTACTAATACAATCATCTACCCCGATATACAAATTACCATTTAACTCAACAGTAACATGGTGCCATGTATTAAGCCTGGACAATGGAACATAGCAGCTGACATAGCTTGAATACGCATTTCTAACCTCAAAAGAGTAAGTTCCTTCATGACCTGGTTGCGCAAGTGCGTTCCACAACTTTATTGCAAAGCCGTCGCTACCTTCACTTCCGGTGCCAACGCCGACTATTGGCGTACCCTTAAATGCGGTAGGAAGTTCAAATACATATAGCCAAAAATCAAATTTGAACCTAGATGACAGTTGGACATTTAAGTAACTTAAATAATCAACGTTTCCTTCCAGAAGCGCGCTTTTACTACACTTAAAAATGACATCAGATTGAGATGGCGACCCAAAAACGCTTACATCATGCTCGAAAACATCAGAATACCAATCACCAGGAAGATTCATCGGTGCGTGAAAAATCAATCCAGTCGACCCAGTGTCTTCTGCGCAATCTGGGTCGACTGGGTTACTGGGGCGATAGATGAGCGACGAATTAAACACTCTTAAACTCCGTCGCCACGGCAATGATGACGTTTGCAATCGTCGCATCTGCGTCGGATTGGCTTGTCACACTCAGCACGTCGCCCTTGGCCAGCGCTACCGGTACCGTCGTGAAGTCCACCGCCCCCGTGGTGTTGCTCGCCGAGAACGTCGCCGCCCCAATGCTGGTGCCGTTCTGCTTAAGGGTGTAGACGACCGTTCCGGTTGATGCGGTCAGGCACTTGGCCGACGAGTCTTCTTCCACCGCAATCGAGAGCGCTCGGTTGACCAGGAACAAGCCGACGACCTCATCGACGACCAACGCGCCTGAGATGAAGAACTCGATGTCATAGGGGAGTGCGTGCTGGTGAGGAAGCGGCTCACGCGCGTCTGACAACCGCGGGTCATCACCGGCAACCCCGCCAAGCTTCACAGCGGTCAGAGGATCCAAGCCATCCGGTAAGTGATCGTCCGCGTGCGCGGTGGGCTCGCGTGCATCCGATAGCCGCGAATCCGTGCCCACGATCGAGCTACCGACGCGCGTCAGCAGGGCTAGAAACTCGGCGCGGGTGTATGGCGTTTTCCACTGTCTCAGCGTGCTCATAATCCAGTCCCCGCGTGGGTAATCGTGATCGCCGTGCAATAGGGCGCCTGGTGATCGGCGATCACCAGATCCGCGCTTGGGATGGCCAGCGCCACGCGCTGCACCCCCGGTTGATGCAACGCGGCATACAGGCCGCTCAGCGTAATGTCGTGCCCCAGGGCGTGGTGTTCGGCAGCATAGGCCACGGCCGCGGCTTGCGCGGCGGTGACGACAACCGCCGGATCAGGCCCGGCGTAGGTCGTCAGCGCGGCGGTGATCTGATAGGTGACGATGCTCGCCGCCTCCACCAGCACCGTGTCGCACAGCGGGCGGACGGTCTCCGCGTTAAGCGCCGCCAGAACGGCATCAAGCGTGCCGGATGTTGGCGTGCCGTCACCGAAGGCGCCCAGCACGTTCACCCGTACCGTCCCTGGCGTGGGCTGCGTCACCGACACATCGCGAATCAGCGCCGAGGCGCCCAGCGCGTGGAAGGTATAGGCCCCGCGCGAGCCGGCGGAGGTGTAGCCTTCCGGCGCCAACTGGATCCGCCGCCGCAGCGCCGCGTCCGATTCCAGGATCTCCGGCACAGGCGGAAAGACCGACGGGTTTGCCGCCTGCACCACCAGCCTCGCGACGTTGAACAGCGCCCCCAGATGATCCAGATCCGCGCCGGTGGCCAGCGCCAGCATCACCCCGCGTGCCGCGTCGTTCACGCGCCCGCGCAGCAACAGCTCGCGATAGGCGCAGACCTCCAGCAGCTTGTTCAGCGGCTCGGATTCCAGCGCCAGAGCGCCGGCCAGCTCGGGCGCGCGGTCGCCCAGGTCCGTGCGCAGGTCGGCCAGAATCGCCTCATAGTCCAGCGCATCGATCAGCGTCGGCGCTGGCAGGCGGGACAGATCGATCGCGTCAAAGCCGCTCATACCGCACCCTCCACCACCACCCTCACAGCGCCTTCGCCGTCCACGCGGATCGACTCATCCTCAGTCACGCGCACAATCACCTCCGGGTCGGCGAGCGCATCGCTCAGGCGGATCGGTGCGCCCGTGGCGCGCGTGAGCAGATCCAGATTGATCGTGACATGCCCTGGGGTCGCATCGGCCACGGAGACCCGCTGCACCACCACGCGAGGCTCCCAGCGGCCGATCGCACCGGCCGAGGCTTGAATGATGTCCAGGATCGTCGGCGGGTCCATCGGCGCATCGATCAGCGCAAACAACATCGAGCCGTACTCGCGCCGCATCACCCGCGTGCCGACCGGCGTCAGCAGGATGTCGCGGATCGACTGGCGGATGTGGTCCGCCTCGTCCAGCCCCCGGCCGCTGACGGCGCTCATGCCGATCATGCCGCCGGCACTCCAGTCTGTGAGCTGCCCGGCTGCACGCCGTCATGCACATGCCCGGTCAGGCTGATCGTCTGTGCGGTCACGTCCTGATCAGCCGCGACGTTGCCGTCGGTCATGAAGTCGCCGCCGATCTGCTGCAGGCTGCCGTAAATCGTCCCGATCGACCCGCCGCCACCGCCCGAGCCCATCACAATCGTCCCGGTGATCTCCAAGTTGCCCACCAGGCGCGTCAGGGGCGCCGTGATCGTCGCGCCACCTGCCGCCGTGATCTGTGCTGCGCCTTGCGTGGTCGCCGTGATCCCGCCCGGTGCGGTCACCTCCGCCGTGCCGCCGCCGGGCAGCGTGGCCTTAAGCGCATGCGCCGCCCGGTCATACTCGATCACCGCGCCGTCGGCGTAGATCGTGCGATGCAGATCCGGCGAGGTGCCC
>NZ_JAABRP010000276.1 GCF_011390875.1 Thiocapsa sp. | reverse complement strand
AAGACCCTGGTGGCCTTCTCGGGCACGGTGGAAGACGACAAGACGCCGGAGAAGACCTACACGGAAGTGGAAATGAACGGCGGGGTGAAGGAGAAGGAGCTGCCCGACACCTTCTCAAAGCCTGATTACCGCGTGCTGCTGGTGGCGGAGAAGTACCAGACGGGCTTTGACCAGCCGGTGCTGCACACGATGTATGTCGACAAGCGCCTGGCGGGGATTCAAGCGGTCCAGACGCTCTCCAGACTCAACCGCACCCACCCCTTGAAGGATGACACCTTCGTGTTGGATTTCGTGAATGACCCCGCCGAAATCCAGGACGCCTTCCGCCAGTATTACGAAGGCTCGGTCATGGGCGAGCAGGTCGATCCGGACAAGCTCTACGAGGTCAAGGCGGAGCTCGACGCCTCGGGCATCTATCTGCAGACCGAAGTGACCGAGTTTGCTCGCGTGTTCTTCGCCCCGAAGCGGAGGCAAAGCCCCGGCGATCACAAGGCGATGAATGCCGTTCTGGACCAGGCGGTCGCACGCTTTGCGCGGATGCAGAACACGCAAGAGGATGAAGCCGAGCTTTGGCGCGGCAAACTGCAGGCCTTCCGCAACCTCTACGGCTTTCTGAGCCAGGTGATTCCCTACCAGGACAGCGATCTCGAAAAGCTCTTCACCTATCTGCGCCATCTCGCGCTCAAGCTACCCAAGCGCAAGAACGGACCCGGCTATCAGTTCGATGAAGACGTCGAGCTCGACTACTACCGGTTACAGAAGATCAGCGAAGGCTCGATCAGCCTGAACGAAGGCTATGCCAAACCGCTGGACGGGCCGCGTGAGGTCGGGTCCGGAATCGTGCGGGAGGAACATGTTTCGCTGTCACGGCTGATCGACATCATCAACGAACGTTTCGGCGGCGAGCTCAACGATGCAGATCAGTTGTTCTTCGATCAGATCGCCGAGGCGGCGAGCCAAAACGAGTCGCTGCAGAAAGCCGCCGAAGTCAACTCGCTCGATAAATTCCAGCTGGTGTTCCGGCAGGTGCTGGAATCGCTCTTCATCGAGCGGATGGAGCTGAACGAAGAGCTGTTTACAGACTACATGGGCAAGCCGGATCTGCAGGAGCTGATTTCCAAATGGCTCGGCAGCCAAGTGTACGAGCGCCTGGCTCCGGGAAAGCCAATTGTGAACGAACATGAACAGGCAGGATGAACAAGACCCGCTGACGGCGCTGCGCGCCGAAAACGCCCGACTGATCGCGCTGCTCGAGCAACACGGCATCGATTGGCGCCGACCTGCCGAGACTTCGCCGTCGGCTCTGCCGACAAGATCACCCTTTTTCGTTGCCTGTTTCGCGGGCGGACGGATGTCTACCCGATCCGCTGGGAAAGCCCGCGCACCGGCACCGAATCCTGGCTCGACGTGCTGCGCGATCTCAAGATACCCAAGAGGAGCAACGGGAGGCCGCCTGAAAAAACTCTGACCCCATGGTCATACACCAGATTTGGCCATAACTCTCGCTCAAATCGTCATCACCCAAGTCCAAGTCTCGCTGGATGGCGTCATGCAGACGTCTGGTCGCTCCGAGGAGGATCCGAGCACCTATTGCCACGTCGCCGCCCTTGGCCATCGCATCGGTCAGGACGCGTGGGGTGATTTGCCACGACAGACCTCACTTGTCTTTGCACCAGCCACACGCGCTCTCGGTGCCGCCGCTGCCAACGATCGCGTTCCCGCCTGGTCGTCAGTGGCGATCTGGAAGGAGAACGCCTCGCTGCGCTGGAACGCGTCTCCGCCGTTGATCCCAAGGCAGGCACGCCGCACACCGTAAACTCGACCGTCAGGACCTCGGCAGCTCGCGCAAATCGCTCAGGCCTTGCGTCTCAGCGCACCTCTCCGGGCGGCCCTTTCGCGATATGATCGACGACGGCGCCGGCAGTTAAGCCGTGGACGAGCGTGGACAGGAGGATGGTGAGCGCGATCGTCGCCCACAACTGACCCTCGTTCACGAATTCCATGTGGCTGGCGGCATAGCCGAGATAGTAGATCGACCCGATCCCCCGCACGCCGTAGAAGGCGACCACGAGCCGCTCCTTCGCGCGCAGCTCGGTGCCGACGAGCGAGACCCAGGCGCCGACCGGGCGGATGACGAAGATCAGCGCCACGGCGATGGCGACATACGTCCAGTCGAGCTCCGCCCATATCAGCGGAAAGATGCCGCCGATGAGGACGAGGAGCAGCGAGGTGACCGCAAGCTCGATCGTCTCGTTGAAATGGTGGAGCTTGGCGTGGAAGGCGTGATTTGCCTCTACGCGCCGCAGCGTCAGCCCGGCGACGAAGGCGGCGATGAAGCCATAGCCTTCGATCAGCTCGGTCGCGCCATAGGTGAGCAGGACGCCGGCAATCGCCACCACGCCCGAGCCCGTATTGGCGAGCACGTTCCCGCTCGGTATGACGAAGAGGATGCGCCCGAGCAACCAACCGAGCGCGACACCCGATGCGGCCCCGAGCGCGATCCGATAAAGCAGGTCCTGCACCACCCAGCCGGCAAGAGCGTCGGCCGACAGATCCCCGGCCCCGACGAGCAGGCCGAGATAAACGAAGGGAAAAGCCAGCCCGTCATTCAGGCCGGCCTCGGTGGTGAGCGTGAAGCGGACGGGGTGCTCGCCGCCCTCCGTCGGCGGCCCGACCTGGATGTCGCCGGCCAGCACCGGATCGGTCGGCGCGAGAACCGCGCCGAGCAGGATCGCGCCGGCGAGCGTCATGCCGGCGAAGATGACGCCCAGGAAAGCCACCGCCGCAATGGTAATCGGCATCGCAAACAGCAGCAGCCGTACGGTCGGCCGCCAGCGCGTATAGCTCGACAGATTGTCGATGCGAATGCCCGCCCCGAACAGCGCGACGATGACGGCAAGCTCGCTCGTCAGCTCCCAGAAGCGCGACGCCTCGCGCGGATCGAGCGCCTGCGGCATTCCCGGGATGAAGGAGACGGAGAGCATGCCCGCGATGATGAGCAGCCCCGAGGCGGCCGGCTCCCGGCCGGAGAGAAAGCGTGGGAGCCAAAAGGCGGCGATGATGCCGGCCCCGAGCGCGACCATCGCGACGTGATAGGTCTCGAAGCTGAAAAAGGACTCTTCCTGCATGGGAGCCGAGCCTGCTGTGCTGGGGGAGCGATCGGCCAGGGGTGTGCCTTTTCGCCAATGCTTTGCCGTGTCGACTTCGGGTCGCTATTTGAAGCTTCACATAGGGGTCGTGACCGGACCTTGCCACCCCTCGTCCGGTGACGTTACGCCGAAAGAAGGTCAGGGGTCCGGGGGCGACTCTTGGCGATTCGTGAGGAGATACTCTTGGAAACAACAGCCGCCAATGAAGCTCGATGTCGCGCATCGTGATCCCGGGCTACCCGAGTTCGCCACCTCGAAATGCGACCGTCGCCGGCTGATCCGAGATCCATGCCTTCGGTCCATCAAAGGTCGCAGACGATCCGGTCCTGAGGCATCATCCTCGGATTATGGACTTCACGACCCTCGACACCCTGCGCACCCACCACCCCGCGTGGCGACTGCTGCGCTCGGATCATGCGCCGCTGGTGGCGAGCTTCCTGAACCGCGTCTTCGTGCAGCCCAATGTCCGGGTCATGGCGGCGGCGGATCTGGCCGAGGCGCTGGAAGACGAGTTGTATGCACTGCGCGAGCGTCTCGGCGAGGGCAGCTTCCCCAAATCGGCGTTGGATTATCTCAACGACTGGGCCGGCCCGGAGAAGGGCTGGCTGCGCAAGTTCTACGCCCGTGATTCGGACGAGCCGCAATTCGACCTGACCCCGGCGACCGAGAAGGCGATCGCCTGGCTCGGCACCCTCTCGGAGCGCAGCTTCGTGGGGACGGAGTCGCGGCTCTTGACCCTGTTCGAGCTGCTCAAGCAGATGAGCGAGGGCAGCGAGGCCGATCCCGAGAAGCGCATCGCGGAGCTCACGAAGCGGCGCGACGAGATCGATGCCGAGATCGCGCGGGTGCTGGGCGGCGACGTGCCGCTGCTGGACGACACGGCGCTGAAGGATCGCTTCCAGCAGTTCATGCAGTTGGCGCGCGAGCTGTTGACCGATTTTCGCGAGGTGGAGCACAACTTCCGTCTGCTCGATCGGCGGGTGCGCGAGCGGATCGCGCTCTGGGAGGGTGCGAAGGGCGCGCTCTTGGAGGAGATCATGGGCGAGCGCGACGCCATCGCCGACTCCGACCAGGGGCGCAGCTTCCGGGCCTTTTGGGATTTCCTCATGTCCAGCCGTCGGCAGGAGGAGCTGACCGATCTGTTGGACCGGGTGCTCGCCCTGCCCCCGGTCGCGGAGCTGAAGCCGGATGCGCGCACCCGCCGGGTGCATTACGACTGGCTCGAGGCCGGCGAGCACACCCAACGCACGGTCGCGCAGCTCTCGCAGCAGCTGCGGCGCTTTCTGGACGATCAGGCATGGCTGGAGAACCGGCGCATCATGGACATCCTGCACGGGATCGAGGCCAAGGCGCTGGCCCTGCGCGAGCATCAGCCGACCGGCGAGGTGATGCGCATTGCCGAGTCCGCCGCCGCGGTCGAGCTGCCGATGGAGCGCCCGCTCTACACCCCGCCCCTGAAGCCGGTGATCGCGGATCTGGAGCTGCAGGCGGGCGACGCCGATCTGGACGCCGATGCGCTCTATGCGCAGGTCGTGGTCGACCGCGCGCAGCTTGCCCGCCACATCCGCCACGCCTTGCAGGATCGCTCCCAGGTCACGCTGCGCGAGCTGACCGAGCTGCAGCCCTTGACGCAGGGCCTCGCGGAGCTGGTGGCCTATCTTCAGTTGGGCAGCGACGCCTTCAGGACGACCCTGGACGAGAATGCCCCGGAGGTGATTGTCTGGGAGACGCGCGCCAGCGACGGCATGGCGGTTCGAAAGGCCGCCCGACTGCCCCGCGTCATCTTTGTCAGAGAGAGGTGAGGATGGACGACGACCAAGGACAGGCCCGGGACGCCCCGGCGCTCGCGGCCGGGGCGGAGCTGTCCGCGCTGGTGATCGGCCTGCTCAAAGGAGTCA
>NZ_JAABRP010000275.1 GCF_011390875.1 Thiocapsa sp. | reverse complement strand
GCCGATTGCAGCGATGAATCCGCGTTGATTCCGTCGTCCGATATGCCGGCTGCGAATGACGCTCACGTTTTTGTTCTCGAGATCGACAAAGGCCCGAAGGGTACGCCATCACCTTCGCGGTGGCGAGCGACCGGACGCGATGTTTCGACCTCGCGTAGCGACGTCATGGCAGCATGTCGGTCCTTGCCGTTGCGCGCGACTGGACTCGTGCGTCTCTCCGGCCCGAGCGCGATGACGACGCTACACTCAAGATTGCGAAACAGGGGGCGCGCACCTGCCGGCGCGACCGGCCGCGCCGACGCCCTTCTCGGGGCGTCGTCCGTGCCCCATCTTCATCCTGTTGGCCGACTCGCGCCCGTCACGGGTGCGTGACCGTTGCAAAGACGCAGGAGGATGACTGGATGCACATCGGGGTTCCACGCGAGATCAAGATCCACGAGTACCGCGTCAGTCTGTCGCCGGAGTCGGTGGCGGAGGTGGTCGCCTGCGGGCATCGCGTCCTGGTGGAGACGGCGGCCGGGGTCGGTATCGGGGCAAGCGACGAGGTCTATCGGGCCGCGGGCGCGCAGATCTGCGCGACGGCCGAGGAGGTCTTTGCGCAGGCCGATGTGTTGGTCAAGGTGAAGGAGCCGCAACCGCAGGAACGCGCCTGGTTGCGGCCGGGGCAGGTCCTGTTCTCTTACCTGCACCTCGCGCCGGATCCGGAGCAGACGCGCGATCTGGTCGCCTCCGGCGCGGTTTGCATTGCCTACGAGACGGTTACCGACGCACTCGGCGGTCTGCCGCTCCTGCGGCCGATGAGCCAGGTCGCGGGAAGACTCGCGATCCAGGCCGGAGCCACGGCTTTGCAGGCATTGCACGGCGGGCGCGGTGTGCTGCTCGGCGGTGTCCCGGGGGTGGCACCCGGTCGCGTGCTGATCTTGGGAGGCGGGGTCGTCGGCTTCAACGCCGCGCAGATGGCGGTGGGCCTGCAGGCGGACGTGACCATTCTGGATCGCAATCCGGCGGTGCTGGACCGCTTGGCGGCACACTTCGAGTCGCGCGCGCGGGTCGTCCACTCCAATCGGGCGACGCTGAGCGGCGCGCTCCGGGAGGCTGATCTGGTGATCGGTGCCGTCCTGATTCCGGGTGCGACGGCGCCGCACCTCGTCACGCGGGCGATGCTCGGCGACATGCGCCGCGGGGCCGTGATGGTCGATGTCTCGATCGATCAAGGGGGCTGCTTCGAGACCTCGCGCCCGACGACGCATGACCAACCGACTTACGTCGTGGACGGCATCCTTCACTACTGCGTCGCGAACATTCCCGGCGCGGTGCCGCATACCTCCACCTACGCCTTGAACAACGCGACGCTCCCCTACGTGCTGGCGTTGGCCGACAAAGGGTGGCGTACGGCCTTGAGGGATGATCCGCATCTTCGCGGCGGGCTCAACGTGTGCGAAGGGAAGGTGGTCCATCCGGCCGTGGCCGATGCGTTGGGGTATCGCGTCGTCGAGGTCGCCGACATTCTTTGATCGGATCTCGCGACCTCTACGGGCAGCGGTCGGGAGGTTCGCGCGTCAGGTCTCGGTCCCCGATGACCCCGCTTCGACAGTCGTCTGACGAGGCCGAGCGGGTGTCTTGCAGACCCTCGGTGTCGCGAGTATCGTCGGCCCGCCAAGCGTGCCTTGGCTCGGTGCCGTATTCCTCGGGAGTCCGGTGCCTGCCGGCCTGTTTCTCCTGTGGGAGTCGCCGACGCACCGGCGCGCTCCGCTCGGTGCGAGGATCGAGCCCGGGCGCCCATCCATCACGGCACCTCCGGCCGACGGATCCGAGGATGTCGATGTTTTATCGAATGTGTATCACGGCGAGGGCGGGGACCTGGATGCGGACTGCCGGGTGGCTTACGGCTTCGCGGGCTGACTCCCCGGGAGTGCAGCCCCGCAGATCGCGGGGCTCTCGTCGCTCGGGATCCAACCGGACGCGCGCCTCGAGTGAGGCGCGGTGATCATCCGATGCCTCGTGCCCCCGGTTTTACACCCGGGTTACCGGCGTCGGCCAGAGACCGTCGGATCTGCACGCCGTGTCAGGCGTGCCACGCGAGCGTCCGCTCGATCGATCCCGTCAGGCCCTTGCCGAACTGACGCGCTTGGACAGGATGGCGCCGCGCATCCCGATGAGGACCAGGGTGCTGGCCAGGAAGGCGGCCACGGCGGTGCCGATCATCATGGCCATCGGCTTGTCTTGCGCGTTGGCGATGCCGAAGGTCTCCCCGATCGGGGCGAGGATGGCGACATTCTCCGGCGCGGCCAGGATGTAGGTGCAGAAGGCCAGGAAGGCACCGAAGAAAACGAATTTCCAATCCATGTGCAGGCCGGCGAGCAGGGTCGCGAGGCCGAGCAGGTAGAGCAGCACCAGCAGGTATTTCTGATCGTCGAGCGCGGCGCGCACGCCGTGCGTGTGCAGCAGCCACAGCAGACCGATCACGATCCCCCAGTGCAGGACCTGCTTCAGGGTATAAAACAAGTAGGACTGATCGCGGACATAGGCCTGTCCGAAGCCCGAGAGCAAGGAGATGAAGGCGACGACCGGGACGAAGGTCTCCCAGTAGGGTATGGTTCCGGTCGCGTCGTCGCGGGTGAGTGCAATCAGAACGACGGCAGCGACGTAGAGGATAACCGATGGCAAGAGAGCCATCATCAGCGAGCCTTGGTCGGTGCTCTTGGTTTTTTTCGCTGTCTCCGTCGAGACAGCGTCTTTGGATTTGAACATGGCGAACCCTCCTTTCGGGTCAGTGGGCGAGTGATCGACGCATCCCCCCGATTGAGGAGTTCCGTCGAATTTGTCAAGCAACCGGATATTAACCCTTACTTTCGATGAGTGTTAAGGGAATTTCAGCAGGATTTTTCGACTGCGCCGGACGATTTCGGCTTTCTCCGAGTGCGGCCGTCGGTCGCATCGAGCTCGGTCGGCGGGTCCGTTGCAGCAGGATGAGTCGGCGAGACAAGCGGCCAAGCCGCACCGAGAGACCAGCGCCGAACCCGGCGTCGTCGGGCCTCTCGACGGCGGTGAGAGTCCTGTCTGCCCTGCCGATGACCCCGGCTCGCGTCCGTGAATGGGCCGGGTCGCACGGCCCGCGGTCGAGCATTCTCGGTGTCGTTGGCCTTGTGCTCCTGATCGCCGGCGGTTGTGCCTCCGCACCGCCTCCACCGTCCAAACCGCTCGACGCCTGCGCCATCTTCAAAGAGCGCCCGAGCTGGTACAAGGCGACGAAGAAGGCCGAGCGCAAGTGGGGGACACCGGTTCCTGTCCAGTTGGCCATCATCCAGGCCGAGTCGAGCTTCCGGCACGACGCCCGGCCGCCGGGACGCGTGTCCAGCGCCTACGGCTACTCGCAGGCGATCGACGGAACCTGGGACTGGTATCGTGAGCAGACGGGAAATCGGCGCGCGAAGCGGACGAATTTCGACCATGCGGTCGACTTCGTCGGTTGGTACACGGACGTCAGCCACCGCACGCTCGGCATCTCCAAATGGGATGGCTACCGTCAGTACCTCGCCTATCACGAGGGCCATCGCGGTTTCCAGCGCGAGACCTATCGAAAGAAGGCTTGGCTGGTGCGTGTCGCTCGCCGGGTCGATCAGCAAGCGAAGACCTACGGGGCACAGCTGCGCTCCTGTCGCCGCTGATCCGTTCCCTTTACCTCGACCGGAACGCGCACTAGAGTTGCCCTGACCCACCGGTGTCGGTGACCACAGGAGTGTCGTCATGCTCGGTTCCTCGCCTCGATTTTTTGCGGGCTGTGTCGGGGCGCTGTTCGCCGCGTCCCTGTCGACGGGTTTGCCAACGGCCAGCGACGCGGCGGAAGCGGCCGAGGACGGCGCGCGCAGTATTCTTCTGACTCCGGGCATGGATTATTTCGGCGGGGATTACGAAACGCTGAAGGGGGTCGATCTCGAAGCCTGTCGCGACGCCTGTCTCGAAGACAACCGCTGCAGCGCCTTCACATTCAACAGCAAGGCGGGCTGGTGTTTCCTCAAGGCGTCCGCCTCCGATGCACGCCCCTTCCCGGATGCCGTCTCCGGTCGCGTCCGGATCGGTCAGACGACCGTGTCGTCCCCGGATCTTGCTGCGTCCCGCAGTGTGGAACTGCGCTTCCTCCCGCGCGGCGAGCTGGACGCCGCCCGTAAGCTGGCGGCGCGCATCGCCGAGGCGGCACCCCGCGAACAGGCGCCCGCGTCGTTGGCCGCCGAGGCCAGGCGGGCTGCCGCAAACAACCCTCAGCGCGCGGCGGACATCTATGCTGCGGCCCTGCGCCTTTCTCCCGACAACCGCAGCCTCTGGCTCGATCTTGCCCGCACGGCGATGGCCGCCGAGCCCTCCGACTGGCAGGCACGGCAAATCTTCAAGCAGGACGCGACCGCGGCGGCCGTCAACGCCTATTGGCGCTCCGAGGGCGCGTCGGACCGCGCCGATGCATTGGTCGTGCTCTCCCGAACCCTCGCCGAGCGCGACGACTGGCGCCCCGCGATCCGTTCCTTGCGCGCATCGCTCGCGCTGGTCGAGGACGCTTCGGTTCGCGCCGAGTACGACCGTCTGATCGGCGAGCACGGTTTCCGCGTCACCGGAAACGAGGTCGACTCTGACGCCGCGAGCCCCCGCATCTGTCTCCAATTCAGCGACCCTCTGGCGCGCGACCGCGGCCAGCTTGCCGACTTCGTGCGGGTGACCGACCGCACCGATCTGCCGATCGAGGTCGAGGCCCGGCAGATCTGCATCGACGGGGTCGAGCACGGCGCGCGCTACCGCATCCAGGTCCGCGCCGGACTCCCGGCGGCGGACGGCGAGACCCTCGCCAAGACTTCGGATCTGGAGATCTTCGTGCGCGACCGCGCGCCGATGGTCCGCTTCCTCGGGCGTGCCTACGTGCTGCCCGCGGGCGGCGATCCGGCGATCCCGGTCGTCTCGGTCAACACGGATCGGATCGACGCGGCGGTCTATCGCATCGGCGACCGTGCCCTGGGTTCCGCGGTCGCGAGCGGTCGGTTCCGCCAGCAGCTCTCCACCTGGGACGCGAAT
>NZ_JAABRP010000274.1 GCF_011390875.1 Thiocapsa sp. | reverse complement strand
GTCGTCAAGTTTTCCGGGGCCGATCCCATCCAAGAAAAATCGCATACCGCGCCGAGCGCGGTTTAACTACCGAGGAAATCACCATGGGTTATCAAGCCGTCTACGAGCGATCGATGAAGGACCCGGCGTCGTTCTGGGCCGAGGCCGCCGAGCTGATCGACTGGGATCGGCCGTGGGACAAGGTCCTGGACAGCTCCAACGCACCCTTTCATCGCTGGTTCGCAGGCGGGATGTTGAACACCTGCTACAACGCCGTGGATCGGCACGTCACCGCCGGACGGGGCGATCAACCCGCCATCATTCACGACAGTCCCGTCACTGGCTCCAAGACTGTCATCACCTACGCGGAGCTGCAGGATCAGGTTGCGCGCTTCGCCGGTGCCTTATTGGCGCTCGGCGTGACCAAGGGCGATCGGGTCATCGTCTACATGCCGATGGTGCCGGAAGCCGCAGTGGCCATGCTTGGCTGCGCTCGTATCGGCGCCATCCATTCGGTGGTGTTCGGCGGTTTCTCCGCGCGCGAGCTGGCCACCCGCATCGACGACGCCAAGCCCAAGGTCATGGTCGCCGGATCCTGCGGCATCGAGCCGAACCGGGTCGTCCATTACAAGCCGCTGCTCGACTCGGCCATCAATCTGGCCGAGCACAAGCCCGAGCACTGCATCATCCTGCAACGCGAGCAGGAGCCCGGCACACTGATCGCGGGACGTGACCTCGGCTGGACCGAAGCGCTCGCCGCCGCCGAGCCGGCCGCCTGTGTCTCGGTCGCCGCGACCGACCCGCTTTACATCCTCTACACCTCCGGCACCACCGGCCAACCCAAAGGCGTGGTGCGCGACAACGGCGGACACGCGGTCGCCATGGCCTGGAGCATGGAGAATGTCTACAACGTCAAGCCCGGCGAGGTCTTCTGGGCCGCATCCGACGTGGGCTGGGTCGTCGGGCACTCCTACATCGTCTATGCGCCCTTGCTGGCCGGCTGCACGACGATCGTCTACGAGGGCAAACCGGTCGGCACGCCCGACGCCGGGGCCTTCTGGCGCGTGATCTCCGAGCACGGCGTCTCCGTGCTCTTCACCGCGCCCACCGCGTTCCGTGCCATCAAGCGCGACGACCCGAACGCCGAGCATCTCGGGCGTTACGATCTCGGCACCTTGCGCGCCCTATTCCTCGCCGGCGAGCGGTGCGACCCGGATACGCTCGGCTGGGCGCAGAAGATCCTGGGCATCCCGGTCATCGACCATTGGTGGCAGACCGAGACAGGCTGGGCGATCGCCGCTAACTGTCTCGGCATCGAGCAGCTCCCTGTCAAGCCCGGCTCGCCGACCCGCGCCGTGCCCGGCTACGACATTCAGGTCCTCGACGACGAGGGCGTCTCGGTCGCACCCGGCGACATCGGGCGCATCATGATCAAGTTACCGCTGCCGCCCGGCTGCCTGCCGACCCTCTGGGGCAACGACGCGCGCTTCATTCAGTCCTATCTCTCGGCCCAACCCGGGTACTACCTGACCGGCGACGCCGGCTATCTGGATGAGGACGGCTACCTGTTCGTCATGAGTCGCATCGACGACATCATCAATGTCGCCGGTCACCGACTCTCCACCGGCGCTATGGAGGGTGTGCTGGCATCCCATCCGGATGTGGCCGAATGTGCTGTGATTGGCGCACACGATCAGCTCAAGGGCGAGCTGCCGCTGGGCCTGGTGGTGCTCAAGTCGGGCGTCTCGCGCGAAGACGCCACGATCATCAAGGAGTTGGTGAATCTGGTTCGCGATCAGATCGGCCCCGTCGCTGCCTTCAAGACCGTGGTCGTCGTACAGCGCTTGCCCAAGACCCGCTCGGGCAAGATCCTGCGCGGCACCATGAAGTCGATCGCCGACGGCAAGGACTACCGCATGCCCGCCACGATCGACGACCCCGCCATCCTGGAAGAGATCGAGACGGCACTAGGCAGGATCGGCTACGCGCAGCACGGCTGATCACCAATCGCCATATCGCCCGGGTCGGTATTCGCATGTCGACCCAGGCGTCATTCTGTCGACACTTAAACTTGACACTCCCGGATAATGGTCTAAATTAGGGCCATCACAGGACTAATTGTCGACAATGATGACAACTGCCACAGCCGAATCCCTGGACGAGGAGACATCCACGATCGCCGATCGCGTCTTCGGGCAGGTGCGCCAGGCGATTGTCGAGGGCGAGATCCCCGCCGGCAGCAAGATCAGCGAGCCGGCACTCGCGGCCCGCTACGGAATCAGTCGGGGACCGCTGCGCGAAGCCATGCGCCGGCTTGAGTCCACCAACCTTGTCGAACGCCGCCCGAACCTCGGCGCGCGGGTCATCACCCTGTCGAACGATGAGCTTCTGGAGATCTATGTGATCCGCGAAGCGCTTGAGGGCATGGCCGCGCGGATCGCCGCGGAACGCATGTCCGATGCGGCCATCGCAGACTTAAAGGACCTCCTGGAGCAACACAGGCGCGAGGTCGCGCGCGCCGACTGGCAAACCTACTTCCAGGAGGAAGGCGATCTTGATTTCCACTTTCGCATCGTCCAAGGCAGCGGCAACCGGCGCCTCATCGACATCCTCTGCAACGATCTCTATCACCTCGCGCGCATGTACCGCTGCCAGTTCGGAATGAAGAGCGACCGGGCGGCGGATGCGCTCAAGGAACATGAGCTGGTGGCCGACGCCATTGCCGAGCGCGACGGCGAGCTGGCCGAATGGCTGATGCGCCGGCATATCCGCGCATCGCGACGGGCAATCGAACGCCGGCTGGCGGGCGAGCGTTGAGCGGTGCGGAGCCGCCAGCCCTTAATAATATATTTTTTAATAACCTAAACCGCGCCTGCTCCAGCGGTCGTCAAGTCTGCCGGGGCCGATCCCATCCAAAAACACCGCATACCGCGCTGGGCGCGGTTTAGAAGGAGATAACCCGCATGACCGAAACTCTCACACCCGGCGCCCGCCTTCGGCTCGCCGTCAAAGAGGAGCATCCTCTGCAGGTGGTCGGCGCCGTCAACGCCTATCACGCCATGATGGCCGAGCGCACCGGTTATCGGGCGCTCTATCTCTCGGGCGGCGGTGTTGCGGCCTGCTCCTTCGGGATCCCGGATCTCGGAATGACCAGCCTGGACAACGTGTTGGAGGACGTGCGCCGGATCACCGACGCGACCGCCCTTCCCCTCTTGGTCGACGCCGACACCGGCTGGGGCGGCGCCTTCAACATCGCCCGCACCGTCCGACTGATGAACCAAGCCGGCGCGGCCGGATGCCATATCGAGGATCAGGTCGCGGCCAAGCGCTGCGGTCACCGTCCCGGCAAGGCAATCGTCTCCAAGGAGGAGATGGTCGACCGCATCAAGGCTGCCGTCGATGCCCGCACCGACGACTTCGTTATCATGGCCCGCACCGATGCCTTGGCTGTGGAGGGGATCGACTCGGCCATCGAACGCGCCGTCGCCTGTGTCGAGGCCGGCGCGGACATGATCTTTCCCGAGGCCATGACCGATTTGGCCCAGTACGAGCAGTTCATCGCTGCAGTGAAGGTTCCGGTCCTCGCCAACATCACCGAGTTCGGCTCCACCCCGCTCTTCACGACAACCGAGCTGGGCAACGTCGGGGTGTCGCTCGTGCTCTACCCGCTGTCCGCCTTCCGCGCCATGAACCTCGCCGCACTCAAGGTCTACGAGGCGATCCGCCGCGACGGCACCCAAGCCGCCGTGCTCGACACCATGCAGACCCGCATGGATCTCTACGATTTCCTGAACTACCACGGCTTCGAGCAAAAGCTCGATGAGCTGTTCACGCACGGCAAAGATTGAAGGAAGCCGCCAGCCCCCAGCATAAACACCCCTGCCTGAAAGCTAAGAGCTAAAAGCTGATAGCTGGACGCTGGAAGCTGGAAGCTGGAGGCTCCCCAACCCGCATCACACCGATCGAGGAGAACAAGATGGCCCAGAACCAAGAGAGCCAACTGCCGAAACCGAAGAAGTCGGTCGCCCTGTCCGGCACCGCCGCGGGCAACACCGCCGTCTGCACCGTCGGGCGTACCGGCAACGATCTGCATTATCGCGGCTACGACATCCTCGACTTCGCGGACCAGGCCGAGTTCGAAGAGATCGCCTATCTGCTGATCCACGGGCATTTGCCGACGTCCGCGGAGCTTGCCTCCTACAAGCGCAAGCTACGCTCGCTGCGTGGCCTGCCCGCCGCACTCAAGACCGCCTTGGAGCAGATCCCGCCCTCGGCACACCCGATGGACGTGATGCGAACCGGCGCCTCCTTGCTCGGCACGCTTGAGCCGGAGAAGGACGACATGCCGGTCGCCGCGGCACGCGACATCGGCGATCGCCTGGTCGCCAGCTTCGGCTCCATGCTGCTCTATTGGTACCACTTCGCCCACAACGGCCGGCGCATCGAGGTCGAGACCGACGACGAGTCGGTCGGCGGGCACTTCCTCCACCTGCTGCACGGTAAATCCCCGTCGGCCGAGTGGGTGCGCGCCATGCACACCTCGCTGATCCTCTACGCCGAGCATGAGTTCAATGCCTCGACCTTCGCCGCGCGCGTGGTCGCCGGAACCAACTCGGACATCTACTCGGCCGTCACGGGCGCGATCGGCGCACTGCGCGGCCCCAAGCACGGCGGCGCGAACGAGGCCGCCTGCGAGATCCAGAGCCGCTATTTCAGTGCCGACGAGGCGGAGGCGGACATCCGCGAGCGGGTCGGACGCAAGGAGATCATCATCGGCTTCGGTCACCCGGTCTACACCACCGGCGACCCGCGCAACGAGGTCATCAAGACGGTCGCACGTCGCCTGTCCAAATCCAACGAGGACATGCGCATGTTCGAGGTCGCCGACCGCCTCGAAACCGTCATGTGGGACATCAAGCACATGTTCCCGAACCTTGACTGGTTCTCGGCGGTGTCCTACGCCCAGATGGGCGTTCCGACCCCCTTGTTCACGCCCATCTTCGTCATCTCGCGCACCACCGGCTGGGTGGCGCACGTCATCGAGCAGCGCATCGACGCCAAGATCATCCGACCGAGCGCCAACTATGTCGGCCCGGAGAACCTGAGCTGGGTGCCGATCGAGAAGCGCTGAGCGCTCAAGTCCGACGCCCGGGACCCGGACCCGAGCGCCGAGGTTCACGGGCGTTCGGGTCCGGCGCGTCCCGGATCA